>NZ_CP163421.1:1902201-2229403 GCF_041429775.1 Glycocaulis abyssi
AGTATTGGCTCACAAAACCACAGCATTGATGCGCGATTTCAACGCCTCGCGGATGGCGCGGTAGGCGTCCAGGCGTGCCTCGCGGCTACCTTCGATTTCGGCCGGATCGGCCAGATGCCAGTGCTCGACGCGTGCCTTTGCACGCTGCGCCAGCTCTCTGGCCGCCTCGTCGGCTTCCGGTGCCAGGCACACCACCAGCGTGTCTGGTCCCGCGCTGACATCCTCCAGACCTTGTGGCTCAAACCCGGACAGGTCCGCCCCCTCTTCGCGCATCACGGCGATCATGAACCCGTCGGCACAGCTGGCCGGTTCGATACCGCATGATTGCACACGCGCAGCTTCGCCAAACCGCGCACGCCACAGCGCCTCGGCCATGGGCGAGCGCACAGAATTGCGTCCGCAGACAAAGACGGCCCGAGGCGCGCTCACCCGGCTCTCCGGTGCAGGGCGACAATCAGGGTGAAGAGGCGCCTTGCCGTGTCGAAATCGACATCGATCTTGCCTTCCAGCCGCTCTTTCAGCAGCGAGGAGCCTTCATTATGGACGCCCCGGCGGCCCATATCGACTGCCTCGATCTGGGCGAGCGAGGCATCGCGCACCGCCTCGTAATAGCTTTCGCAGATTAGGAAATAGTCCTTCAATATGCGGCGCAACGGCCCCAGCGAGAATACGAACATGCGCACCGGCGTGCCGTCCTCCGCGCTGACATCAAAGACCAGGCGCTGCTCCTCGATGGCCAGACGCAGCCGGTAGGGGCCGCCCGGCCCGTCTTCAGGCCGAAAGCGATTGGCTTCAAGCAGATCGGCAATCGCCACACGGCGTTCGTGCTCGACGTTTTCCTCCGCCTTGCCGATGCTGGCGGCATCCAGCTCGATCGCGATCAGCCGGTCTTCAGGGGCATGTTCGCTCATGGCGCGCCTTCGCTTTCATGGTCGGGCCGGGCCGACGCCTTCCAGGGCGCGGACACATCGGCGAGCACCAGATCAACGCACTCCACCTCGACTTTGAGCGCGCCGCCACCGGCAAAGGTGAAGACCAGCGTGCCGGACGGGTCTTCCGCCCCACCCGCAGGCTCAAAGGTCAGCGAGAGCAGGGAGACGAAGGCATCCGGCGCGCCCTTGCGCAGGCGCTGGGCCTTTACCGATGTGACCGAACCGATCTGCAGGCCGGAGCGTATGCGCTCACCCTTGCCGGCCGGCTTTTCCCAGCGATAACGCGTGAAGAGGGCCGTGAAGCGCCGGGCGCGCGCCTCGAATTTGAGGTCAGCAATGCGCGCAATCGCATCCTGCAGCGCCGCCGAAACCGGCGCGACATCACCCTCGTCCTGACCGATGAGGCGTAATGGCTTGCTACTCATGCCTCTTCCTTCTCCCGGCGGATATCGGCCCCGCAAGCCGACAGCTTTTCCTCCAGCCGTTCAAAGCCGCGGTCAAGGTGATAAACGCGCGAGACGATGGTTTCTCCCTCCGCCGCCAGCCCGGCGATGACCAGCGACACCGAGGCGCGCAAGTCCGTGGCCATCACCGGCGCGCCTTTCAGGGGCGCAGGTCCGCGCACCACGGCCTCATTGCCGCGCACATCAATGCGGGCGCCCAGCCGGGTCAGCTCAGGCGCGTGCATGAAGCGGTTTTCAAAGATCGTCTCGCGGATGACAGACGCCCCGTCGGCCAGGCACATCAGCGCCATGAACTGCGCCTGCAGATCGGTCGGGAAACCCGGATAGGGCGCGGTCTGCATGTCGACAGCCCTGATCGGGCCATTGCGCACAATACGCACGGAGGTCTCACCCTCCTCGACCGTCACGCCGGCCTCGCGAAGGTCCGCCCACAGCGCCTGATTATGCGCAGGTACCATGCCGGTCAGGGTAACATCGCCGCCCGCCGCAGCCGCCGCCATGGCATAGGTGCCGGTCTCGATACGGTCAGCCACCACCGGCCATACCGTGGCACCCAGCGAAGAGACGCCCTCAATCGTGATCGTGCCGGTGCCCGCGCCGGATACTTTCGCGCCCATGGCATTGAGGCAATTGGCGAGATCCTCGATCTCCGGCTCTCGCGCGCAGTTTTCCAGCTTTGATGTGCCCTTCGCCAGCACGGCGGCCAGCATGGCGTGCTCGGTCGCGCCCACAGAAACAAACGGAAAGACGATATGCCCGCCCTTCAGCCCACCTGCCGGAGCCTCTGCCAGCACATAGCCTTCTTCCAGCGTGATTTTCGCGCCCAGCGCCTCCATGGCTTTGAGGTGCAGATCGACAGGGCGCGCGCCGATGGCGCAGCCGCCGGGCAAGGAGACTTTCGCTTTGCCCTCGCGCGCCAGCAGCGGGCCCAGCACGTTGAAGGTCGCGCGCATCTTGCGCACCAGATCATAAGGGGCGGTGGTGCCTGCAAGATTTGCTGCCGTAAGGCTCAGACGGTTACCTGACTGCTCCTCGGCCTTCACGCCCAGATGCGCCAGGAGATGGGCCATGAAGCGCGTATCAGCCAGGCGCGGCATGTTCTCCAGCAGAAGCTCGCCTTCGGTCAGAAGGCATGCCGCCATCAGCTTCAGGGCCGAGTTTTTCGCGCCGGAAACCGGAATGGTGCCGGAAAGCGGCTGTTTCCCGCGAATGACAATGCGATCCATGAAAACGGTCCTGAAAACGGGTGAGGCGAGGCGGCGATACGCCTGCCATGTAGGATGGGGCTTGCCCCTATCCTAGCCCTGACCGGCAGGCTTTGTGCCAGTCGTTTTTTCAGCGCCGCCTTTGGCCGGTCTGGCGGCTGCCTTGCGCCGGCGCAGATTGGCGCGCAATGCCTCGGCCAGACGCGCCTCGCGGCTGTCTGATCCGGCTGGCGGGCGAGAGCCTTTATCGGATTTTCTGGTCATGGATTGGGTGTGCCTTCAAGCAGGTGGCCGGTCAAGCGGGCACTCCCCTGCGTCGGCTACCACCTGTTTCGTTTTCCCGGCGAAAGCCGGGATCCAGAAAATTGCTGGGCACCGGCTTGCGCCGGTGAAACGCGTGGTGAGTTGTACTCAAAGGCAACAGGCCGCTTTGCGGCCTGAAAAGCGCGATCCCCGGTCAGGCCGGGGACGGGCCTTTGCGCCCAGCGACTGCCTGCCCCCGCGCAGGCGGGGGTTCGCGGAACATCGCAACGCTGATGCGTTGCGAAGCTAAAAGAGTTCCCCCTGCAACAACCGCAAGCGCGCCCTTGGCGCGGCTGCAAACTTGGGCTATACGCCCCGCTCCGGTAGGGCAGGCCGCGCGCCGCCCGGCACCGAAGGCCGCTATAGCTCAGGGGTAGAGCGTTCCCTTGGTAAGGGAGAGGTCGAGTGTTCAATTCACTCTAGCGGCACCATTTTTCTTTCTTCTCCATCCCCCTTCCGCATTGGGCTTTCGCCATTTCCGGGTTAGGTTTGCTGTCAGGCCACCAGCTGACGGAACCCCTCCATGTCCGTGATGCGATTATCCTCTGCGAAGTCCCTGCTGACGCCTGTGCGGCTGTTTTGCGCGGGGCTGATTGCGCTCGGCGCGGTGATGCTGGCCGCAGGCGCGCTGGCGCGGCAGGCCGGGAGCGCGGCAGGCACCGTCCATCTGGTCAGCCTGCAGGGCGCGATAGGTCCGGCGCGGGCAGGCCATGTGGTGCGTGTGATCGAGCGCGCAGCCGGCGAGACGGACGCCGTCATCATAGAGATGGATACGCCGGGCGGCCTCGTCGATGCGATGCGCGACATCAATAACGCGATCCTTGCCTCCTCCGTGCCGGTAATCGTTCATGTCGCACCCACGGGCGCGCGGGCCACCAGCGCCGGGGCCTATATCCTCTATGCGGCCCATGTCGCCGCGATGGCGCCAGGCAGCACGGTCGGCGCAGCAACCCCTGTGACCATGGGCGGCGCGCCGGGCCGTCCGCCTGCCACGCCTGATGAGGACGAAGAGGAGAGCAATGAGCCGGGCAATGCGCTGGAAGAAGCCGCGCGCCAGCGCAGCGAGCCGGCCACCCGTCAGGCACCCGGCAATGACGAGGCCATGCGCAACAAGATGGTCAACGATTCGGTGGCCTATATCCGTGCGCTGGCAGAGTTGCGGGGGCGCAATGGCGACTGGGCCGAGCGGGCGGTGCGCGAAGGGGTGAGCCTGACCTATAGCGAGGCGGTGGCCGAGAACGTTGCGGACTTCGTTGCTGGCTCCACCACCGAACTCCTGACCCTCGCCAGCGGCCGCACGGTGATGCTGGGCGATGGCAGCGAGGTGACACTGGCGCTTGAAGGGGCCGCTATTGAGCGCGTGGAGATGAGCCTGCCAACGCAGATCCTTACCGTCATCACCGATCCCAATATTGCCTTCCTGCTGCTCAATCTCGGCTTTATCGGCCTCCTGGTGAGCTTTTATAACGGGCTGGAGCCGATCACCTTTGTGGCCGGGCTCATCTGCATCATTGTCGGGCTCTATGCGCTCAACACCCTGCCCCTCAACTATGCGGGCGCGGCGCTGATCGTGCTGGGGCTGGGCCTGCTGATCGCGGAGGTGTTCATAGCCTCCTTCGGATTGCTGGCGCTGGGCGGGGTGGTAGCCTTTGCCATTGGCGCGCTGATGCTGGTCGATACCGATGTGGAGGGCCTGCGCATTGACTGGCCGCTGGTGCTGGCGATGAGCGCGGTGATGGGCGTATCGGTGCTGCTGGCGGGCAGCTATGGCCTCGCCGCGCAGGCGCGCAAGGTGGTGACCGGCCGGGAGGGCCTGACGGGGGCCACCGGCACCGTGTTAAACTGGCTCAATGGCGCGGGCCATGTGCTGGTCGAGGGCGAGCGCTGGCAGGCCGTGTCCTCTGATGATCTGCAACCGGGCGACACGGTAAAGGTCGTTTCGGTGGACGGGCTGACTGTAAAAGTGAAATCATCTGGCCGGGGCTAGGCTGCCGGCAAGGCAATAAGGAAGGAGAACGCTGTGGCGGAACTGGGCATGAATATCGGGTTTCTGCTGGGCCTTGCGGCCGTGGCGTTTGCCTTCCTGTCTTCGGCGATCAAGATTTTGCGCGAGTATGAGCGCGGCGTGGTGTTCACGCTGGGGCGCTATTCCGGCACTAGCGGGCCGGGCCTCATCATCCTCATCCCCATCGTCCAGCAGATGGTGAAGGTGGATCTGCGCATCGTGGCTGAGGACGTGCCAAGCCAGGATGTCATCAGCCAGGACAACGTGTCGGTGCGCGTCAACGCCGTGCTGTACTACCGCATTGTCGATCCGCAGCGCGCCATCAACCAGGTCAGCGATTTCCGCGAAGCGACCAGCCAGCTCGCCCAGACCACGCTGCGCTCTGTGCTCGGCAAGCACGATCTTGATGAAATGCTCTCCCAGCGCGACAAGCTGAACGAGGATATCCAGGCCATTCTTGATTCCCAGACCGAGGCGTGGGGCATCAAGGTCTCCAATGTCGAGATCAAGCATGTCGATCTGGATACATCCATGATCCGCGCCATCGCCCGTCAGGCCGAGGCCGAGCGCGAGCGGCGCGCCAAGGTGATCGCGGCAGAGGGCGAGCAGCAGGCGGCAACCAAGCTGGCCGAAGCGGCCCATATCCTGGCCACCCAGGACGGGGCGATGCAGCTGCGCTACCTGGGGACGCTCTCCGACATCGGCCAGAAAGGCACCAACACCATCGTCTTCCCGATGGCCGGTGATCTCATCGCGAACCTCACGGCGCCGCGAAGCGGAGGCCAGAGCTGACCGTACTGACTACCGGCATGCATAGCGCGTTGTTTCCGGATATTGCGGCCCGGGAGGCGGGCCTGCTGCCCGTTTCAGACGGCCATTCCCTTTATTGGGAGCGGTCCGGGCTTGAGGGCGGACGCACGCTTCTTTTCCTGCATGGCGGGCCGGGATCCGGCGCGAATGCGCGCCACCGGCGCTATGCCGACCCGGCGATCTGGGAGACCATCCAGTTTGACCAGCGCGGGTGCGGGCGCTCCGCCCCGCTGTTTGAGCTATATGCCAACACGACCGCGCACCTGATCGAGGATATCGAGGCGCTGCGCGAGCATCTGGGTCTTGAGCAATTTGACTGCGTGATGGGTGCCAGCTGGGGGACCACGCTGGCTCTTGCCTATGCGCAGGCACATCCCGAACGCGCGGGAAGTGTGCTGGTCGAAGGCGTCTTCCTGGCGACACGCCGGGAGCTGGGCTGGTGGCATGGCACGGCCGGAGCGGGCGCGGTCTATCCCGATGCCCATGACTGGCTGATGCACGGCGTGCCGGAGGCGCTGCATGACGATCCGCCCGGATTTGCCCGCTGGGCGCTGGAAGCCATGCAGACGGAGCTGGCGGGCGGTGCGCCCCTGCTGGCAAGACTGGATGATCCTGATGGCGAGGCCGTGCTGAAGGACAGCGTGATATTCCGCTGGATCGCCTATGAGGAATTGCTCTCACATCTGGAAGCGACCCCGCAGAGCGCACTGGCGAACTTACGCGCCAAGGGCCGCGACAAGCTGATCTCAACCGCCCTCATCGAAGCGCATTATTTTTCCAATTACTGCTTTCTGAAAGAAGGCCAGCTGCTGACCCATGCAAACCGCCTCACCATGCCGGTGCATATCGTCCACAGCCGTTATGACATGGTGTGTCCGCTACAATCGGCCTTCGATCTGAAAGACGCGGCGCCGGACGCGCGCCTCGTCATTGTCCCGGCCCATGGACATGCCATGAGCGAGCCCGTCTTCAAGGTTGTGAGGAACGTGATTGCCGGGCTTTAGCGCTGGGCCGCCAGCTCCAGATGGTAGAAGCGATTAAAATCCGTGGACGGATAGTCCGAGAACGGACCACCGGGCAGAAAGCCCCGTTTCAGATACAGCCTCACCGCTGCCTCGAACGCCGGTCCGGTACCGGTTTCCAGGTTCAGCCGCACCATGCCGCGCGCACGCGCCGCCGCAATGATGTGATCGAGCATGGCTGCGCCCGCGCCCTGCCCGGCAAAATCGGGATGGACGCGCATGGACTTTATCTCGCCATGGGTGGCGCTCAGCGCATTTAGCGCGCCTACGCACGCGATCTGGTCACCGCGCCACGCCGTCCAGACGGTTATCTGCGGCTTTTGCAGGCCAGACAGGTCCAGCGCGAACACCGTGCCGGGCGGGGAGCTGGCATGCATGCCCGCCAGATGCAGCGTCAGAAGGGCGCGCACCGCCTGGCCCGACAGATCATCTTCGCGAATTTCGTACATGGCCCGCCTCTCCTGCCGGCCCATCGCTAGCGCCCCGCTGCTCACGGTGAAAGCTCCTGACGGCGTGTCCGGCGCACCCTCTCCACCGCCTGCCTGCCTTTCGCTCACAACTGCTGGATGTTCGGGCTTGCTTAAAAACCAACCGGTTGGTATGTAACGAGCATGAGCACGCAAGACCCGGCAAACAAGACTGTTTCAGCCCGCATCCCGCGCGGGGAGGCGCGCACGCGCCTGCTCGACACCGCCCTGAAGCTGATCCGCCAGCACGGCTTTGCCGGGACCAGTGTGGACGCGCTGTGCAAGGAGGCGGGCGTTACCAAGGGCGCCTTCTTCCACCATTTTGAGAGCAAGGAGGCGCTCGGCGTCGCTGCGGCCGATTACTGGTCTGAAACCACGTCGGCCCTGTTCGCCAGCGCGCCCTACCATGCACCGGAAGACCCGCTGGAGCGGGTCTATGCCTATCTCGATTTCCGCGCGGGGCTGGTAGAGGGGGAGATCCCGGAATTCACATGCCTTGTCGGCACGATGGTGCAGGAGACCTACGATCTCTCCACGCCTATTCGCGAGGCTTGCCATGCCAGCATTGCCGGCCACGCCGCGACACTGGAAGCCGACATTCAGGCTGCCCTGGACGCGCGAGGGCTAGGCGCGCCCTACAACGCCTCCAGCCTGGCACTTCTTACCCAGACCGTCCTCCAGGGCGGCTTCATCACCTCCAAGGCGCAAGGCGGGCCAGAGCCGGTGCTGGACGCGATTGCGCATCTGAAACGCTATTTCACCTTCATTTTCGAGGGCGAGGCGGCACATGAGAGGAGCGCAGCATGAGAACCATCCGTATCATCGAGCACGTCTCGCTGGACGGGGTGATACAGGCCCCGGGCGGTCCTGAAGAGGATGTGGATAGCGGCTTTACCCATGGCGGCTGGGCCTTTCCCCATTTCGACGAGGCAGTCGGCGAGGCAATAGACGCTGCCCACGGCACACGCTTCGATCTGCTGCTGGGACGGCGCACCTATGATATCTGGGCGGATTACTGGCCGCACCAGACCGGCCCGATGGCCGATCAGCTAAACGCCGCGCGCAAACATGTCGCCACCAGCCGGCCGGAGAGCCTTGGCTGGGGACCGGCCGACGGTCTTGGCAGCGATATTGCCGCCGGCATACGCCGCATCAAGGCAGGCGACGGCCCTGATCTCGTCGTGTGGGGCAGCTCCACGCTGACGCCCCTGCTGATCGAGCAGCAGCTGGCCGACGAGGTCGTGCTGCTGGTCTTCCCGGTCATGCTGGGGCGCGGCAAGCGTATCTTTTCGGACATGGCGGCACCCAGTGAACTCACGCTGGTCAGCTCGAAGGCGGCTGCATCGGGCGCCGTCATCAGCACATACAAGCCCGCGGGCGCCATGCGGACCGGCACTTTTGCCGAGACGGCGGAATAACCGCTCACACGTAAAAAAGAGGGCCGCCACCTATGACTGAACTGACCACATCAGTAACCAATCCCGAAACCACCAAGGGAGTCATCCCCTATCTGGATATGGGTGGAAAGGCGCTGGAAGCGGCGAAGTTCTACGAGAAAGCCTTCAATGCAAGGATGATCGGGCATGTGCCCGGCCAGAGCGCCGGACGGGTCGCGCACTGCCAGATCGAGATCAATGGCGGCACGCTGATGATGACCGATCATCGCGACGCGGCTGTGGAGCGCGAGGGCTTTCACCTGCAGATCGTTGCTGCCGACGCGCAGGCGCGCTGGGACCAGGCCGTCAAGGCAGGTTGTGAGGTTGTCATGCCGTTCGAGATGCAATTCTGGGGCGACCGGTGGGGGATGGTGCGCGATCCGTTCGGCGTCCAGTGGGCCTTCAACGAAGCCGCGAGTTAGCGGCGCCTAATCAGTCAACAAACAGGGAGGACAGGACCCATGAGCTATTACGTACAGGGCTTTGTGCTGGCGGTGCCCACCGCCAACAAGGACGCCTTCATCAAGCACGCCAGGGAAGGCGCCGAGGTGTTCAAGGAACACGGCGTTACCAAATACGTCGAGTGCTGGGGCGATGACGTGCCGGACGGAGAGGTGACCTCCTTCCCGATGGCGGTAAAAGCCAAACCCGACGAGACGGTGGTGTTCTCCTGGATGATCTGGCCGTCCAAAGCGGTTATGGAGGCGGCCATGCCCAAGATCATGGAAGACCCGCGCCTGCACCCGGACAATAATCCCATGCCCTTTGACGGCAAGCGCCTGATCTATGCCGGGTTCGTACCCGTCGTGGACGAGTAACCCGGCAGAATCGACAGGAGGACGCGATGACCGTCCAGATTTCGGCCTTCAGCTGGGTGCCGAAGGGTGCCAGGGGCCTCGTCAAGGATTTGCGTGTGCGCTGGGCGCTCGAAGAGAGCGGCATCGCCTATGAGGAGCATCTTACCCTTCCGCGCGGGGAGTGTCCGGATGAATACCGGCAATGGCAGCCCTTCGGACAGGTGCCCGCCTATCGTGACGACCGGGTGGAGATGTTCGAGTCCGGGGCCATCGTGCTGCACATAGCGCGCGATAACCCGGTGCTCTCACCGCCAGACCGGAACGGGCAGGCGCGCATGGAAAGCTGGGTGTTTGCCGCGCTCAGCACTATAGAGCCGCGCCTGCAGGGAATTTTCCTCATTGATGATGCGCTGGCCGCAACGCCAGAGGGCGCTGCGTTCAAGACCCGGATGAGCGAGCTGCTCGCCAACCGCCTCGGCGTGCTCAGCAACTGTCTGGGTGCGAACGAATACCTGCTGGGCCAAATTCACCGCTGCGGACATCATGATGGCAACCGTGCTGCGCGATGTGCGGGCACAAGGCCAGCTGGAGCCCTGGCCGGCACTGATGGCTTATGTGGAACGATGCGAAGCCCGTCCGGCATTTGCACGGGCGCTGGCCGCGCAGATGGCCAGCTTCGCTGACGACGCCGCCTGAAACCACAACACAGCCATGGAGAAACCCATGACCCGCATCAGCGCCTGTATCTGGGCCGACGGCTGGGCCGAAGAGGCCGCGCGTTTCTACGCTAGCCTGTTCCCGGACGCCTCAATCGGTGAAACAGCGTATTTCAGCAAGGAAGGTTTTGAGCATCACGGCCAGAGCGAGGGCAGCGTGATGGTCGTTGAGCTAACTCTTGGCGGGCAGGCCTTCACGCTTCTCAATGGCGGGGCAATGTTCACGCCCAACCCCGCCATGTCCTTCTTCGTCTTCATCAATGACAAAGCCGAAATCAACCGGCTCTGGACCGCACTCATTGATGGCGGCAAGGCACGCATGGAGCTGGGAAGCTACCCCTGGTGTGAGCATTATGGCTGGGTGGAAGACCGTTTCGGCGTCAGCTGGCAGTTGATGATGGCTGATCCGGGCGCGTTGGAGCAGGTGATCGTCCCCGCCCTGATGTTCACGCAAGGCGCTGCCGGGAAGGCCGAGGAGGCCATGGCCCGCTACGGCGAGGTGCTGGGCGGATTCCGGCCGGTCGAGGTCAGTCACTACCCGCCGGGCACGGGCGCCAACGAAGGCCTGCTGATGCACGGCCAGTACAAAATCGCCGGTCAGGCCGTCATCGCGTTCGACTCGCCCATGGATCACGGTTTCGGCTTCACACCGGGGCAGTCGCTGCAGGTCTATCCCGCCGGTCAGGCCGAGACAGACCGCATCTGGGACGCGCTGACCCATGTGCCCGAAGCCGAGCAGTGCGGCTGGCTATGCGATGCCTACGGGCTGAGCTGGCAAGTCATCCCTGATGGCGCCACGGGCTATATCAACGGCCCCGATCCGGCTGGCCGCGCCCGCGCCCGCCAGGCCATGTTTGCCATGAAGAAGCTCGATATCGCTGCCCTGAAGGCGGCATATGAGGGGTAAGGCCTGACCCTCGTCCTTCGAGACGGCCTTTCAGGCCCCTCAGGATGAGGGTCAGAGGCACTTGCCCTCATCCTGAGGGCGAGCGCAGCGAAGCGTCTCGAAGGACGAGGGCAAAGTGGTGCCGGGGTAGCCCCCTACTCCGCGAGCCCTGCCACCGCCTGTACATAGTCGCTGCGCGCCTTGCCCGCATCGATCTGGGCGGCGATGCGCTCATCCTCGTCCTGCAGGGTCTGGGGATCGAGCTCGGCATAGTGCAGCACGCCCATATCCTCGTAAGCCTTGCGGATGCGCGGCCCCCACAGGCCGATATCCTTCACGATAGGCACGATGCGCTGGAAGAGCATGGTGCGGTAGAGCTTCACGATGTCGGAGTTCTCCACATACTCCTTGCATTCCTTCGCCGGCAGGCCGAGCACATCATAAAGCTCGTGGCTCTGGGTCATGCGATCACGCATGAGATAGCACGCCTCGACCAGAAACTCTTCGCGCTCATCGCGCTCTTTCTGGGTGAGCTGGGGGTAGTAATCGCGCAAGGAGAGCCGGCCGAAGGCGACATGGCGAGCCTCATCCTCCATCACATAGGCGTTGACCATGCGCGCGAGCGGGTTCTGGGCGAGATCGCGGATCGTGCCGAAGGCGGCGAGCGCCAGCCCCTCGATCACCACCTGCATGGCCAGATAGGTCACATCCCAGCGGGAGTCTTTGAGCGCATCATTGACCAGTTCCTGCAAGGGATCGGTCATCGGATAGGCGACACCGAACTTGCCCTGCAGCAGACGATACGCCTCCACATGGCGTGCCTCGTCCATCACCTGGGTCGCGGCATAGAATTTCGCATCAAGATCAGGAACGGAGGAAACAATCTTGGAAGCCGACAGAAGCGCGGCCTGCTCGCCCTGGAGGAACTGGGAGATATTCCACGCCTGCGCGTGGCGGCGCAGCTCGATACGCTCGCCTTTGGTCATCTTGTTCCAGACATCCGAGCCGTAGATGGCGACGGCCTCGTCGGGCATCTCCATCGGGTTTTCCGGATCCAGCTCCAGATCCCAGTCGATGCGGGCAAGCGCATCCCACTGCATGTCCTTGCCCTTCTGGTAGAGGTGCATGAGCGTGGTGCGGCCCTCATCGAACTTCCAGTCGAAGACGGCATCAAACTGCTGGGGCACATGCCAGTGATCGTCAATGCCGGGCATGGGGTAAAGGTCGCGCAGTGCGGTCATCAGCAGGCTCTCCTCCGAAGCGGGAGCCGGTGCAGCGCGCTGGCCTCAAGCCGGGCGCTGCCCGGTCCTCGTCTATAGGGATGAACGCCGTTCACCCGATGGACAGAGCATGACTCCGACTATGCCCACCTGTCTACCCCCTGACTGGTCAGTCAGTGAAAAATTCGTCCCTACTCGGCCGGTGCGGCCACCGGCTCGCGGAGCTGGTCCTTGCCGGGCGGGATGTCTGCTCCACCATCCAGGCGCGCCTGCTCTTCGGCCCAGCGTGCCTTGATGATCTTCGAGCTTTCCCGGCTGCCATCAGGCGACCAGCCCGGCGGGCCGAGCCAGTAGCCCAGCGCATCACGCAAGGATTTGGCCGAGGAGACATCCTTCACGATCCCCACCCATTCATGCAGGCAGATACGGATCGGGTTGTGGGTGCCGAGATTCTTCACAATGCCGTAGCGGCATTTCTCCTCGTCCAGCTCAGACTGGAAGGTGCCGAACATGCGGTCCCAGATGATGAACACGCCGGCGTAATTGCGGTCGAGATAAAGCGGGTTCGTCGCGTGATGGACACGGTGATGGGAGGGGGTGTTGAGCACGTATTCCAGCGGGGCGGGCAGGCGCTTGACCGTCTCGGTATGGATCCAGAACTGATAGATCAGGTTCAGCGCCTTGCAAAAAGCGATCATGGCGATGGGAAAGCCCAGCAGCACCATCCAGGTGCCGAAGAACACAAAGCCCAGCGTGAGCGGTGACAGCCAGGGCTGGCGCAGCGCCGTTGAGAGATTGTAGTGCTGGCTGGAATGGTGGACGACATGGTCGGCCCAGAACCAGCGTATGGTGTGCGAGAAGCGGTGCCACCAGTAATAGCGGAAATCGTCGAGCATGAAGCAGGCGATCCACACCCACCAGGCCCAGCCCAGATCGAAGACCTTGAACTGTTCGACGAACACGAACCAGGCCAGCGCGATAAAGCCGAATGCGATGCCCGACACGGTATTGCCAAGCCCCATGGCCAGGCTGGCAGCCGTGTCCCTGGGCTCGAACTGCGCCCGGCCGGTCGCGCGCGCATAGATCATCTCGGCGATGATAAGCGCCACAAAGGCGGGGATGGCGATCATAATAGGATCAGGAAGCTCGGACATGGCCCTCACCCGTGCTGGCGGCCGCGTCCTTCACGAAACGCCGCATGATTGTTTCCCACCCTTCAGCCGCGCTCTCATCAAGGTCGAGCGTGACGCGCGGCAGGGTGAAATCGTTGAAATGGATGTGGAAGCGCGGCCCATCGCCCTCAAGCCGGGCGATCTCGCCGGGGCGCAGGGCGCGCGTCACGCACCGGTCTCCGCGCGCCAGCACAAGGCCCAGCCGGGCCTCGTCCTGCTCCATCACAAGCGCCGCAAGCCCGTTACTGGCGATCACGCCGTCGCCGGAACGAAAGCCGATCACATCCTCTTCCAGACGCTGTGCAGGCAGGCTGACATCCTCAAAGCGGATATCGCTCCAGCCGCCAATGAAGCGGTTGAGAGCGATAAGGCCGCCCACCGCGAGCGCGGAGGCGGCAAGGACGATGAGAAGGGCCAGAGGGCTGTCATCCATGAGGCAATACTTGCTGGCTTTGACCGTCAAACGCAAGCCGCTGAGTGTTCACTCAGTCAGCGGCATCGGCAAAAGCATAGTATTCCCGCGTCCATAGGGCGTACATCACGCGCGGGCCGATGCCGTAGGTCGCCTGCAGATATCGCGACTGGCTTTCATGGATGCGCCAGGCGCGCTGCTTGTCGCGCGCAGGCGATGGCACGGCAAAGTCGGGATCGGGCTGGATATCGGCGATCAGCTGGCCGCGTTCGCCACCAAAGCGGCGAAGACCGGGGCGCGGGGCGAGCACGTAGACAAGGCGCGGCGCATCATCACCCAAGGCCAGCACCGCCTGCCGGGCGGCCTCGCCAATGGCCATATGATCCGGGTGCAGCGAGATCGCGCTTTCGGGGTGGAAGCTGATGACGGTCGAGGGCCGGGTGCGTTCGATCTCCGCGCTGACCCGCTCCACCAGCTGGTCGAAGGGCCGTGCGCGCAGCTGGCCATCGCCCAGATCAAGGACGGTGTGGGAGGCAACGCCCAGCGCAAAGCCGTGGCGGCGCGCTTCGGCCTCGCGCACGACGCCCAGATGCGGCTGGTCCACCACGGGCGGGTATTGCGTGCCGGCCTCGCCGCGCGTGGCGGTGAAGAGATGTACGGGAACACCTTCAGCCACGCCGCGCGCCATCAGCGCATTGGCCGTGATCTCGTCATCGGGGTGGGCAAACACGAAGAGCAGCCCCGCCTCGCCCAGCTCTGCGCGCAGATCGGCAAGACGCGCCACGCCGGGCTCCGCAAAAAGCGAGCGGGCGATCATCAGCGCTGCGAAGGCGGCGACCAGCAGAACGCCAAAAGCGACACCCGCCCCGATGAGAATGATACGCGCCATAAGCTAGCCCTCGTCCCGCCCCGCCTGTCACCTGACTGACACGCCCTGATGCCATATCATACCCGATCAGAATTGCGGGGAGGATAGATGATGCGCGGTGTGCTGATTGTACTGGCGGTTTTGGCAGCAGCCTACGGGGCAGCTCTTGTCTGGCCCGGCCCGGAGCCCGTCTCCCACCCCTGGCTGGACGGGCGGACGGCGGAGCGGGCCGAACGCATCGCCCATGGCGGCGGGCTTGGCCGCGCGCCCGCCAACACGATTGCCGCGCTGGAACAGGCGGTTGCCGACGGCGCGGACGTGCTGGAGGTGGACCTGCAGATGACCGCCGACGGCTATCTGGTTCTGCTGCACGACGACAGTGTGGACCGCACCACCAATGGCACAGGCCGGATCGATGCCTTGCGGCTCAATGATGTGACCGCGCTGGACGCCGCCTTCGGCTATGAGGGCGAACCGGCAGACAGGTTTGCCGGTCAGGGCATCACGATCCCGTTCGTGTATCATGCTTTCGCCGCCTTCCCCGACATGCGCTGGATCGTGGAGATCAAACCGCAGACCGAAGACGCGGCCATGGCCACCTGCATGGCCATAACCGAGACGGATATGGGCCATCCAGGGTTTGCGAACCGGGTACTGGTCGGGTCGTTCCATGATGATGTCCTGCACCATTTCCGCGAAGTCTGCCCCGGTATCGCCACCGGCATGGCCAGCAATGAGGCGCTGAGCTTCTACGTGATGGCCCGGCTGGGGCTGGCGAAATTTCACCCCACACGCGCGGTCGCGGCCCAGCTTCCGCCACGCGCCTCCGGGCTGGATGTGATCCATCCGCGCCTTGTCGATGCCGCCCATGCGCGCGGGCTCGCCGTGCAGGTCTGGACGATCAATGATCCGGACGAGATGGAGGCGCTGATCGCGCGCGGCGTTGACGGCATCATCACCGACCGGATCGATGTGATGGCAGATCTGCAGGGGGAGTGAATTTTCTCCTGACACCTGAAACCCCGGGCGAGCGTTAGCGAGGCCCGGGGCCTGGGGCCTCTATAAGACTTATCCTGCACTAGGTCCCGGATGGCCCTGAAGGGCCTCCGGGAGTTCAAAGCTTGAGGCTTGCGGACGGCGAAACGCCGTCCGAAAAGCGCGAACGCGCGCCCGCAGCGATAGCGAGGTTTGGCGAGCGGCAGGCGAGGACCGGCCCCACGGATGTGAGGCAGGACAAAGAAAAGAGGCCGGGAGGTCTCCCTCCCGGCCCCTGCCGATCCCCCGAAGGAGACCCGTTCTAGAAGCGTGCCCGCAGCGTGAGGCCGTAGGTACGCGGCTGGTTGGCATAGGTCGAGATGGAGCCCGGCTGAAGCGTTGTCGGGAAGCCAGCGGTATAGTACTCGTCACCGTTGAGGTTCCGGCCCCAGAGCAAGGCTTCAAGCCCGTTGTTGAGGTTCACACCAACTGAGGCGTTGACCGTGCTGACCTCGCGGGTGAGCGACGCAGGCAAGCTGTCTCCAAGACCCGTCTCCGATGCGTACTGGTAGTCAGCCCGGACGAAAGCTTCGCCAAAATCAAAGTCGCGGGCGTACTGGAAGCCGAACGAGCCCGAGAATTCCGGAATGCCCGCTACCGTTGCCCCTGACAGATCACCGATACCGTCCGGCACACCGTCCGCCAGGTCCTCCGGGCTACCCCGAACGACCGGAGCTCCAGGGAAGCTGTCATACTCGGCGTCCATCCAGATACCTGACAGGTTGAGTGTCAGGCCGGGAATGGCCGACGGCCTGATGCTGGCGTCAAACTCCAAGCCCAGTGCGCTCTGCTCACCAGCATTGACTACCGCAAACCCAGCACCCTGGAAGATCGATGACTGGAAGTCTGTGATCGTCTGATCGAAGACCGCCACGTTCAGGAAGCCCCAGCTGAACTGGCTCTTGATCCCGATCTCGAACGTTTCAGTGATTTCCGGCCGGGCAAAGCGTTGGTTACCCGCAACACCGAGTGCCTCAGCGGTATTGATGATTGTCGGCTGGCCCAGCGCATTATCAGCGGCGAGCTCGCCGGCGGCACGCAAGGCCGCCACGTCGGCGGTATTCGGCCGGGTATCAGCCGTAAGGTTCCAGGAAGACGCCTTGAAGCCGCGGGCGAACGACGCGTAGACGTTGACATTATCGGTGAGATCGTAGGCCAGACGCAGGGTATAGGGCCAATCTGAATCTTCGGTCCTGCCGTTCTCGACCGAGTTCGGGAATGGCGTAATAGCGCCAAGCGGTTGAAGGCCGCTCTCGAACAGCGTCAAAAGCGGATTTGCCAACGGAGCGCCGCTGCTCGGGAACACCGTCGACGCGCCGGTCGCTGCTGCCTGCAGCGCCGCGAACACAGCCGGGTTGGCTGCAGCGAACGCGCCCACCTGTACCGGGTCTTGCGGATTTGTACCGGTGAACAGCGGGTTGGCACCGATCAAACCGGCGAGTATGAGCGGCTGACCGACGGCTACGAGGTTCAGGTCAGAGAACGGGTTGGTGCGCACGATGTTCGTGAAATCCACCTCCTTCTCACTACGGAAGTAGGCAAGGCCAGCCGTCAGGGTCAACCGGTCGGTGATGTTGAAATCGACCTGGCCGAAAACCTGGAACTGCCTATCAGATTGATCGACCGTGAAGCGGGTACCGCCACCGGGCGCGTAGAACGAGCCGGCCGGGAATCCGGTAGCCGCCTCAATCGCCGTTATGGCACTGGTGGAAGCGTCCGGAATAAACACGCCCGGAGCGACCTGAATGGTGCCCGATGCGGTGAGCAGGTCGACGTAAGCACGCGCATCAGCACCGTAAATGCGCGAATCCGTCACGGTCATGTCTTCGTCGGAGTAGAACGCGCCGAACACGAAGAAAGCGCGGTTGTTCCAGTCACCGGCGAGACGGAGTTCCTGAGTGAAGGTTCCCACATCCAGGCCACGGGTGTTTTCGCCCAGGAGCGCGAGTGTGATGAAATCGCCGTCAAAGTCGACGAAATCATCATACAGTCGGTAAGACGTGATCGAGCTTAACGTCAAATTGTCGTTCAGGTTCCAGTCGGCCTGAAGCGACAGACCGCGGTTTTCGATCTGGTTCTCGTTCGCTACATCAGTGGCGATCCGGTAATTAAAGCCTGTGCCAGCCGAAGTCTGGCCACCCAGCACGTTGCGGATAAGCGGCGCAGTGGCACCATCGATCGCCCGATCGGTGCCGCAGCACTGTTCGTCAATCTCATCCCAGTCGGCGATCAGGCGCAGTGACAGATTCTCGCTCGGCGTGAACAGGAGCTGACCACGCACGGCCCAGCGATCCCGCTCGTTAAAGTCGCCGCCCGGACCGTCATTCTCGTAGTATCCGTCTCGCAAATTGCGGCTACCTGACAGGGAGAAAGCGACATTCTCGGAAAGCGGGCCGGTAAACGAACCACGCACCAGGCGCTGGTTGAAATTGCCGACCGTGGCTTCGACAAGGCCGCCAAATTCAAACTGCGGCTCCTGGGTGATGATGCTCACAACGCCGGCGGTTGCATTCTTTCCGAACAGGGTGGATTGCGGACCACGCAGGACCTCCACACGCTCAATGTCCATCAGGTCAGACAGCGCCGTGCCAGCACGCGCCCGGAACACACCGTCAATGTACACCGCAACCGACGGCTCGATGCCGGGATTGTTTGCCCCGTTGCCCTGGCCGCGGATGATGAAGGTCGCGTTCGAGCTGCGCTCGAGCTGGCTCACCCGCAGGGTAGGCACGACCGACTGAAGGTCCAGCGCATCCACGATCTGCGCGTTCTGAAGCGTTTCCGCCTGGACCACGGTCACGGCGATTGGCACTTCCTGCAGTGTCTGCTCACGCTTCTGGGCTGTAACGGTAATGATTTCGACTTGGGCCTGTGCGGCGGTGCCGACAAGGCCAGCGGCCAACGCGGTCGCACCGAGCACGGCGGCTCTTGAAAAACGCTTCATTGGGTTCCTCCCCCTCTGGGTGTGTCCAGCCTGCGGGTTCATCTGCCCCCTTGGCCTCGGATCGCACTGTAAGCCCGATTTTACAGATTTGTCATCGGGTGTTTAGCGGTCTGTCAGTCAAGTGCGGCATTCGCGTCACACTGGCTTGGAAAATTAACCCTGACGGTTTGTCATCCAGGCGTAGAACACACCCGCAAGCGCGCCGCACACCGCTTGCGAGATTTCGCCGGTCAGGCTGCGCGCGCCAGCGATGACCGGCACACCGAAGAAAACCTCGCGCATCAGCGTCAGCATGACGAACATGCACACCGAGCCGGCCACCGCATAAACGAGCGTGCGTGGCAGCGGAGCAAGGCGAAGCACCAGCGCGCTTGCAGCAAACGCGATTACAAAACCGATCAGGATGAAGACCAGATAGAGCGGGCCCAGCCCGGCAATGTCGGCCAGCGTCATCGACAGGCGATCCGCAGCAGAGACATCAGCCCCGGCACCCGAAAGGGCCGCCAGCACGAACTGGGTCTGCACGATCACGCCGGCCAGCGCCATGAAGATGCTCGCCAGCACCAGCCCCAGCGGATATCTGAACCAGCCCATCAATTAAGCCCTCCCCTGTCCAGGGCTTGCACCCTGTTAGCCAGCCACCGGCTTGCGAACTGTCTTGGTTACCCGCCGATTTGCGGCCATGATGCCTTGCAAAGCGCCGCTTGGCCAATGTCCGTTTGCCAGCGTACGCGCTTTTTTGTCGAAGGAGCGCCCGCCATGGCCATCACCGCCATCTATCGATCCGCACTTGCCGCTGCTGGCCTTGGCCTCCTGGCGGCGGCGTGCGCAGACAATCGCGAAGCGGTTGAGCTGCCTGAACCGGCCACAGGACACGCTGTCTCGGTGGAAACACTCGTGGACGGGCTGGAGCATCCCTGGGGCCTCGCCTTCCTGCCCGGCGGCGACATGCTGGTGACCGAGCGGACCGGCCAGCTTCGCCTGATCCGCGATGGCGCGCTGGTGGAGGCGCCGGTCAGCGGCGTGCCGGAGGTTCTGGCGCTCTCACAAGGCGGGCTGTTCGATGTCGTGCTGGCGCCGGATTTTGAGGAAACCCGCGAGGTCTACCTCTCCTTCGCGAGCGGGACCGCCCGGTCCAACAACACCGCCCTCTACCGCGCGCGATATGAAGACGGTGCTCTGCTGGACGGCGAAGTGATCTGGACCTCGCAGATGGACAAGACGGGCGGCGCGCATTTTGGCGGGCGCATCGCCTTCATGGGCGATGGCACGCTGCTGCTTACCCTGGGGGACGGGTTTGAGTTCCGCGAGGAAGCGCAGAACCTCGCCAATCATTTCGGCGCCATCGTGCGGCTTAACCGCGATGGTTCGCCGGCAAGCGGTAATCCGCTGGCGGGCGAAGATGGCGCGCTGGCCGATATCTGGACCTATGGCCACCGCAATGTGCAAGGCATTGCCATCGATCCTGAGACCGGCGTTGTCTGGGCGCATGAGCACGGGCCGCGCGGCGGGGACGAGCTGAACATTATCGAAGGCGGTCATAATTATGGCTGGCCCATCGTCACCTCCGGCCTCGACTATTCCGGCGCGCGCATCTCGCCCTTTGCCGAGCATGGCGATGAGTACACCGCGCCGGTGCGCGAATGGCTGCCCAACTCCATCGCGCCGTCGGGCCTGGCCATCTATCGCGGCGGGGCCTTCCCCAACTGGAACGGGGACATGCTGATCGGCGCACTCGCCGGGCAGGCCCTGCACCGCGTCGTGATCGCAGACGGCGAAGCGGTGGCGGAGGAAAAACTGCTGGCAGACGAGGGGCTACGTATCCGTGATGTGCGCATTGGGCTGGACGGCCTGGTTTATGTGCTCACCGACCATGCCAATGGCGCGCTCCTGCGCCTCTCGCCAGCGGACTGACATAACGCTCAGTGAAAGGGCTGGCCTTCGGGGCGTGAAAGGTGTTCACTTCTGCCCAAACACAAGGGCCGGGGCGGATTCGCGCGTGACCGGCCACAGAAATTGGGGAGGCGCGCATGAAGCGTATTCTGATCGGCCTGGTGGCCGTAATTATCGTGGCTGGTCTGGCGCTCGGCGGCTGGTATTACCGGCCATGGTCGGACTTTTCGCCCGCCAGCGTGCGCGCGCTCGATGACCCTGAGCAATATGTGACCACCTTCCAGCGCATGGATGAAATCCTGCCCAGCGCCCGCATTGCTGCCACCAGCCCCGACCCCCTGCCTCGCAATCTCCAGCCGCTTGATGTGAGCTATGAGTGGGAGGGCGAGACGCGCACGCTGGATGAATATCTCGAAGCGGCGCGCGCGACCGGCCTGACCGTGCTGCGTGATGGCGAAGTGATCCACCAGCGCTTCTTCCACGGCGCGGACGAGAACACACGCTTCACCTCCTGGTCGGTGGGCAAGAGCTATGTCGCCAGCCTGATCGCGATGGCGCTGGATGAGGGCCTCATCGAAAGCCTTGATGATCCGGCAGAGCGCTATGCGCCCGAATATGCCGGGACGTATTACGGCACGGTGTCCTTGCGTCATCTGCTGATGATGTCGGCCGGGATCGATTTCAACGAGGAATACTCGCCCGACCGTCCTTCCGATGTACGCCCCTTCTTCTTCAATGCCTTTATCATGGGCCAGAGCCCGGATCGGCTGGCCAGCGCCTTTGGCGCCAATGATCTGGTACCCGGCGAACATCTCCACTACGCTTCCACGAACACGCAGGTCCTCTCTGCTGTCGCGCGCCATGTGTTTGGTGGATCGCTGGCTGAAGTGGTGGAGCAGCGCATCTGGACCCCGCTTGGCATGACTTCTG
Source organism: Glycocaulis abyssi (assembly GCF_041429775.1). Classification (NCBI taxonomy): domain Bacteria; kingdom Pseudomonadati; phylum Pseudomonadota; class Alphaproteobacteria; order Maricaulales; family Maricaulaceae; genus Glycocaulis; species Glycocaulis abyssi. The sequence goes on from NZ_CP163421.1 coordinate 1,923,719, forward strand.
ACGCCACATGGTTGCAGCACGTGCCGGGCAATCGCGGCGTCGCCATCGGCTATTGCTGCCTGCAGGCGACCAGCGAGGACTATGCACGCATGGGCCAGTTCTACCTGCAGGACGGAGTGTGGAACGGGGAGCGCCTGCTGCCCGAAGGCTGGGTCACCGAAGCCACCCGCCCGGTCTCGCCAGCCCATGAGGCAGGCGCGACGCCGGCCTATGGCCCGCGCGGCTATGGCCTGCATTTCTGGATCCCCGAAGGCCATGATGGCGAGTATTTCTTCGCCGGTGTCTACGGCCAGTATATCTGGGTCGATGAGCGGCGCGGCGTGGTGATAGCCCAGAATGCCGGTGATCCGGCCTGGGGGCGTCTGGGTTCTGAGGTGTTCACCGTCATGCGCGCGATTGCCGAAACAGTCTCGCCGCTGGAAGTGGAGCCGGAGCCGGTTGAAGAGGTGGACGAGCCCGCTCTTGATGCGCCGCTGGGCGTGGAAGACGAGCCGCTGGACGAGGCGTCAGAAGAGGACAGCGAATAATGTCCGCCGCGTCCGTGTACGATTATGTGATCGCGGGCGCGGGCAGCGCCGGATCGGTTCTGGCAGCCCGTCTGTCTGAAGACCCCTCCGTCACGGTCTGCGTGATCGAGGCGGGCGGCTCAGACAAGAAGGCGATCATCCAGACGCCCATGCTCTTGCAGTTCGCCATTACCGAGCCGTCGATCAACTGGGATTACTGGACCGAACCGCAGAAGAACCTTCAGGACCGCAAGCTCTACTGGCCGCGCGGCAAGACACTTGGCGGCTCATCCTCCATCAACGCCATGCACTATATGCGCGGCGCGTGGGAGAATTACGACGAGTGGGAAACCCGCTACGGCGCCACCGGTTGGGGGCGGGAAGCCGCACTGGAAGCCTTCAAGCGGGTAGAGAATAACGAAAACCATGGCGAGCCCTGGCACGGCAAGGGCGGGCCGCTGAATGTCAAATCCATCTCGCCGCTCAATCCGCTGACCGAGCTCTATTACGAAGCCTGCCGCCGCCGCCAATTGCCGTGGAATGATGATTTCAACGGCGCTGGCCAGGAAGGGTTCGGTGTCTATCAGGTGACGCAAAAGGACGGCAAGCGCTGCTCGGCCGCCGACGCCTTCCTCAAACCCGCCATGACGCGGCCAAACCTGACCGTCATCACCGGCGCACTGGCCCGCAAGGTGGTCATCGAGGAAGGCCGGGCGACGGGCATCGAGATCGAGACCGAAAGCGAGACCTGCACAATCACCGCCCGCAAGGAGGTCATCCTGTCCGGCGGGGCGATCAACACGCCGCACCTGCTGATGCTGTCGGGCATCGGGCCTGCGGATCATCTGCGCGAGCATGGCATATCGGTCGAAGCCGATCTGCCGGGCGTCGGCGCGAACATGCAGGACCATCTCGACATCATGGCCCGCGCCTCTACCCGCTCGGCCAAATCCATCGGCTATTCGCTGAAGAAATTTCCGGCGACCGCCCGCGACGTGCTGCAATGGGCGACGACCGGCACGGGCAATTTCACCGTCAATCCGGTGCAGGGCTGCGGGTTTGTGAAATCCAGCCGCGCAAAAGACCTGCCCGACATCCAGCTTGTCTTCATTCCGGCGCGCGGCAGCCCCCATGGGCGCGAGACCATGACCGGCCACGGCATGATGATCCATGCCTGCCATCTCTATCCGCAAAGCCGGGGCAGTCTGCGTCTGAAAAGCGCCGATCCGCGCGATCCCATCCTCATTGATCCCAATTACATGGATCACGAAGAGGACGCAGAGGTGATGACCGATTGCCTGGAGATTGCACGCGACATCCTCCTGAGCGATGCGTTCGATGGCGAGTTCAAGGAACTGGAACTGCCCGCCAAGACCAATGGCACGCGCGCGGAGCTTCTCGATCATGTGCGCGCCAATGCCGAGACGCTCTACCACCCGACATCCACCTGCGCGATGGGGTCTGGCGAGCTTGCCGTTACCGACCCCCAATGCTGCGTGCGCGGGGTGAAATCCCTTCGCGTCGTCGATGCCTCCGTGATGCCGCGAATTGTCGGCGGCAACACCAACGCGCCCACCATGATGATCGCTACCCGCGCCGCCGACATGATTATCGCTGGCGCCTGAAACCCGTTCGAGACCAAAGCCGAGGAGAGACCCGATGAGTGACGCCGCAGCCCGCCAGATCGAGCGCATGAAATCGGTCTTCGACGCGCAGAAATCCGCCTTCAAGGCCAGCAAGATACGCCCCTATGGCGAGCGCAAGGCAGATCTTGAGAAGCTCGAAGCCATGGTGAAGGAGAAGGCCGATGCTTTCGCCGCCGCCGTGTCGGCAGACTATGGCCGGCGCTCCGCAGCCGAGACCCAGATCGCCGAGATCGGCTTTACGCTGGCGACCGCCAAACACACCCGCCAGAAGCTGAAAAGCTGGATGGCAGACCGCTCGGTTCCGGTGCCGATGACGCTGGCGCCGGGCAAAGCCTATATCCGCCGCGAGCCAAAGGGCGTTGTCGGCATTGTCGCGCCGTGGAACTACCCGATCCAGCTGGCGCTGGCCCCTCTGGTCCCTGCGCTGGCTGCCGGGTGCCGGGTGATGATAAAGCCCTCCGAATACACGCCGCGCGTGGCTGACCTCCTGAAAGAGACGCTTGGCAGCCTCTATTCGGAAGATCATGTCGCCGTCATCACCGGCGGGCCGGAGGTGGGGCAGGCTTTCTGCGACCTGGCCTTCGACCATCTTTTCTACACCGGCTCCACCCATGTGGGGCGGCTGGTGGCGCAGGCGGCCGCCAAGAACCTCACCCCCGTCACGCTGGAGCTGGGCGGCAAATCTCCCACCGTCATCGCGCCCGATTTCGATATCGAGGAAGCGGCCAAGACCATCGCCTGGGGCAAGTACTTCAATGCCGGCCAGACCTGCGTCGCGCCGGACTATGTGCTGACCCCCAAGGGCTCTGAGCAATCCCTCGCCGAGGCGATTATCGGCAATGCAGGCAAGTTCTGGCCCGGCCCGGACAGCAATGATGACTATACCGGCATCGTTTCGGAGCGGCACTACAAGCGCATCACCGACATGGTGGAGGAAGCGCGCAAGGGCGGCGCGACCGTGCTGCAGGTTCCCACCGAAAGCGGCACGGGCGGCAATCACCATGCCTTCCCGCCGACGGTCGTGTTGAATGCGCCGGCAGACTCCAAGCTGATGACGGAGGAGATTTTCGGTCCTGTATTGCCGGTGCTCGGCCATGATGGCCTTGATGACGCCGCGCGCTTCATCAATGAGCGCGACCGGCCGCTGGCGCTTTATGTCTATACAAAATCGAAGACCACCGCGCAGGGCTTTCTCGACAAGACCATGTCGGGCGGGGTGGGCGTGAATGTGCCCATGCTGCACCTGTCGGTCGAAGATTTGCCCTTCGGCGGCACGGGCGCATCGGGCTATGGCGCCTATCATGGTGAGGAGGGTTTTCGCACCTTCTGCCATGAGCGCAGCGTGTTTCACGCGCCCGTCTGGCATCCGATCCGCCTGATGGCACCGCCCTACGGAAAGCTATTTGAATTTTTCAAGAAACTGCAGGCCGGGTAAGCGCTCACCGCTTCCCACGCGCCTTCAGCTTGATAAGCTCGCGCCGCTCCGGGGCGCGGGGCCTGAGTCGGGGGGCTATCATGGTAAAATGGATTGTGCGCGGCGTTATCGGCGTTGTGGCGCTGGTGCTGGTGCTTGTTCTGGCTGTAACCGGCTGGGCGGGCTGGCGGTTCGTGGGGTCACAGCCCCGCACCGAGGGCGAGGTGCGCCTTGAGGGCGTGACAGCGCCGGTCAATGTGGTGCGCGATCAGTATGGCGTGGCGCACATTTTCGGCGAGACCGATGCGGACGTCTATTTCGCCCTTGGCTATACACACGCCGCCGAACGCTTCTTCCAGATGGACCTTTACCGGCGCACCGCGCAGGGCCGCCTGTCGGAGCTGTTTGGCGAGCGCGCCCTGCGCGCCGATATCCGCGCGCGCACTTATGGCTTTCCAGAAGCGTCCCGCCATGCGCTCGCAAACCTGTCTGACGAGGCCCGCCTCATCGTCGAGGCTTATGTCAGCGGCGTGAATGCGCGCCTGGAGCAGGGCAATCACGCCCCTGAATACCTGCTGCTTCGCAGGCAGCCCGAACCCTGGACGCTGGCCGATTCTGCCTCCGTGGTGGTTGTGCTGGCGGATGATCTGGCCGCTGGCGAGGGCGAGGACCGCGAGCGCGCCCGCGCTTCGCAGGTGCTTGATGAGGGACTGCTAGAGCAGTTCCTCTCCGCCTTCCCGGACTGGGCGCCAACCACGCTCAAAGACGAGGATATCAACGCCGCCTTTGGCGATATCCGCCGCCAGACCCTGCCTCCGCCTGCCGGTACGCAGCCCGATAACGAGCCCGGCTCCAATGCCTGGATCGTCTCCGGGGAGCGCACCGAGACCGGCGCGCCGCTGCTGGCCAATGATCCGCATCTGGGCCTGTCCGCGCCATCCATCTGGTATTTCACCCGGCTGAACCTCTCCTTCGGTCCGGTACTGGGCGCATCCCTGCCGGGTACACCCTTCATCACGCTGGGGCGCAATGCCCATGGCGCGTGGGGCTTTACCAATACCGGCTTTAAAGTGATCGACCTTGTGGAGCGCGACAGCGAAACCACACAGACCAATACACGCGTGGAAACCATACATATACGCGGCCAGCGTGCGCCGTTTGAACTCACTGTGACCGAGACCGCAGAAGGTCCAGTCCTCGACCCGCAATGGTTTGATCTGACCGGCTTTGATTCCGATGCGCTGGTGGTGCGCCGCTCCACCGTGTCTGATCCGCGCAACCGGGTGGCCGATGCCACGCTGGCCATCATGCGCTCCACCGGCTGGGACGATTTCGTGGAGGCCGGGCGCGGCTGGACCGCGCCGATGCAGAACATGCACTATGCGGGCGTGGACGGCACGATCGGCTACACCACGGCGGGCCTTCTGCCCATACGCGATGAGGATGGCGAGTGGACGGGCTTTGTCCCGTTCGAGGAGCTGCCTCGCATCGCCAACCCGGCTGGTGGATCGATTGCATCGGGCAATAATTTGCCTGCAGGCGCGGCCTACCCCTACCCGCTGCCGGGCCGCTATGCGGTGCACCGCGCGGTGCGGATCGAGACCATGCTGGCTGAGCGCCGCCGGCATTCGCTGGAAGGCTTCATCACCATGCAGATGGATGTCACCTCTGCACTGGCGCAAGCCATCCTGCCGGCCCTGCTGGCCGCGCAGCCTGAAAGTGAGCTGGGCCTTGAGGCGCTGGCCCGTCTTGAGGGCTGGAACGCCTCGCTGGATGCTGACGCCCCGGAAGGGCTGATCCTGTCGGCCTGGCTGCGTGTACTGACCGAAGCGATCTGGGCCGATGAGCTGGGTCCCATGGCGCGCTATTTCCGGGGCCCCCGGCCGGTCTTCGTGCAGGACGTGCTGACCGGCGATGCGTCCTCGTGGTGCAATAATGTGGAGACCATCCCTGTGGAGACCTGCCCGGTCATTGCCGGACTGGCGCTGGATACCGCCGTGGCAGAGCTGGCGCGCACCAATGGCGGCAATTTGTCCAGCTGGCGCTGGGGCGATCACGCGCAGGGCTATTTCGCCCACCCGATGGACGGGCTGGCCGTGCTGGGCGACATGTTCGGCGTGCGCGTGCCGGTGGGCGGCGATGGCACGACCGTCAATGTCGCCAATTTCAGCTATGCCGGTGAAGGGTTTGATATCGTCCACGCCGCCTCGCTGCGGGCGGTCTATGATCTTGCCGATCTGAATAATTCGCGCTTCATCCATGGACCGGGACAGTCCGGCCATCCGCTATCCCCGCATTATCGCGACCTGGCGGAGCTCTGGTCGCGCGGGGAATATTTCCAGATCCGCGATGACTGGACGCCGGACAGCGCACCGGAAGGATCGCGCGTGCTGACACTGAGACCTCGCTAGGAGCACAATGCAGACCCGCAGGATCGAGCTGGCAGGCAGGGACGTCACCTACCGCGTGCGCCATTCGCGGCGGCGGACTATCGGCCTGCGGATCGATGCGGACGGGCTGACCATCACCCTGCCCCAGCGCACACCGGCCATCGAGGCCGACCGGGTGGCACGCGACCGGGCGGGGTGGATATTGCCCCGGCTGGAGAAGTGGAGCGCGCGGGCAAGGCCGGAATTTACCGGCGCGGAGGGCCAGACAATCGGCTATCTGGGCCGCGAGCTGGACGTCGTGATCGAGCCGCACGCCCGCGCGCGCACGCTGGTCAGCGTGGAAGGCGATGCGTTACGGGTAAGTGTTGATGAGCGCCTGGAGCCATCCTTGCGCGATGCCACCATTTTCAGGGCGGTGAAGCGCTGGCGGAGCGATACTGCGCTCGCCCATTACACGCCGCGTATCGCCCACTATGCCAGGGCGCTCGGCCTGCCTGCCCCGCAGGTGAAAGTACGGGCGCAGGAATCGCGCTGGGGCAGCTGTTCATCGGACGGTGTGATCCGCATGAATACGCGCCTGATCGCCTTTCCCGAGGGCGAGATCGACTATGTGTGCGCCCACGAGGCGTGCCACCTCATCGAGATGAACCATTCGCAGCGCTTCTATGCCCTGCTGGACGCCATCATGCCCGACCACAAAGCCCGGCGGCGGTCGATGCGCGAGCGCACCCCGCCGGGATTTGCCTTCTAGGGTGCGGGCGGGCGCAGGAACGCGTCACGCCGCACCCAGAGCAGGCCGGACATTACAGCCGCCGCGATAGCACCCAGCAGGCTGGCTGCGCCAAGCTGGCCGGCAACTGCGTAGGACGCCACCGAGCAGGACAGGACACCGGCCGTATAGCCGAAACCGAACAACAATACCGGATGGGCATGGCGCACAGGCAGCAAGGCACCGGCTACCAGCAGCGCACAAAGGACCAGATCCGGCACCAGAAACAGATTTTCCAACCGCCACGAATTGTTGATGAACAGGAACGCGAACGTCCCCGCGGCAATGGCAATCGCGACAAGACGGGCAAGCAGGATCATGGAACCCTCCAGGAAAAGTGAACGCCGTTCACTTTTCTGCCCTCTCGCTGCCCCGTCAAGGACAATCCGGGCAACGCAAAACGCCGCGCCGGAAGCTCCGGCGCGGCGTAATGCATGTGCAGTCCCGAAAAGGGGCTGAGCCTAGCGGCGGGCCGTTGCCGTGCGCGGCAGCAGACCTTCGCGCTGGGCGCGCTTGCGGGCCAGCTTGCGGGCGCGGCGGATAGCCTCCGCCTTCTGGCGAGCGCGCTTTTCAGACGGCTTTTCGTAATGGTTGCGGCGCTTCATCTCGCGGAAAGTGCCTTCCCGCTGCATTTTCTTTTTCAATGCCTTGAGCGCTTGCTCGACATTGTTATCGCGCACGACGATCTGAACGATGACTTACTCTCCCAGGTCCTGCAACGGGTCCGGTCTGGCCGGTCACCCAGAATTCTAACACGAAAAAGGCGCAACAGAGCGGTTCTGGATCGCCTGTTCCGCCAGAAACTTTGCGATGAGGCGCGGGTGTTACCAGAGCCGGGGCCTTGTGTCCATACGCATCGCGGCATGCTGACGCGATGACGCGCACACAAATTCACACTAGATTACCGCCATGAGCACATCAAACGCCTCTGACCGCCCCAATCGTTCCCGCGCTGATGCGGCCCGCGCCCGCCTGCTGGACGCTGCCCTGCCCCACGTTCCCTTTGAGGGCTGGTCAGGATCGCTCCTGCGCATGGCTGCGCGCGATGCCGGGATCAGCGATGACGAGGTAGCGCTCTACTGCCCGGAAGGTGTCATCAGCCTGATCGTGTTCTGGTGGCGCGAGATGGATGAGCAGGCGCGCGACGCCATAACAGCGGGAGAATCACCGGCGAAAATCCGCGAGCGTATCCGCCGCGCGGTCGTGCTCCGCCTCGAAGCTGGCAAAGGCCATGAAGATGCACTGTCGCGCGCCCGCGCCCGCCTGCTGCTGCCCGACGGGATTGCTACTGGCGCAGAGCTCGCCTGGAACACGTCCGACATGATCTGGCGGGCGATTGGCGACACCTCGACCGATGCCAACTGGTATTCCAAGCGGGCGATCCTGACCGGCGTGTGGACGTCCAGCCTCGCCATCTGGCTCTCAGAGAGTGACCCGGAAAAGCCCGAAACGCTCGCCTTCCTCGACCGGCGCATCGCCAATGTGATGGAGTTTGAAAAGGTGAAGGCGAAACTGAACAAGCAGCTTGCCGGCCTGCCGGACTTTGCCGCCATGGCGGCGAAAATGCGCTACGGGACGCGGTAACCGTCACATGTTCTGAACTCCCGGCGCGCAGCGCCGCAAGCGCGAACGCGCGCCCGCGACTTTTCGCGGAACATCGCAACGCGGACGCGTTGCGCAAACTAAAAGTATGATCACCGCGCAGCGGGTTTCCTCCCCCGTTTACGGGGGAGGTGTCTGGCTTGCCAGACGGAGGGGGGGAGCTTGTTTCGATAATCCCCCCCTCGGCCCTTCGGGCCACTCCCCCCGTGAACGGGGGGAGAAACCATGGGTGACGCTTACTTCTTCTTGCCTCCATCGGGCGTGTATTTATTGACCTTCTCACGCACCACTACCGCCCCGGCGATGACAATCACGGCCTCACCCAGCGGCGGCTCTGAATAGCGCGCGGCCAGCTCGATGAGCGTGCCGCGATGCACGCGCTCGAACGCCTTGGTCAGCTCAAACGCCACCGCGCCCTGCCGCTCGCCCAGCACTTCGGCCGCATCGGCGAGCGTCTCGGAGAGGCGCTGCGCGCTTTCCATGATGATGAGGGTGGCCGGATCGGCCTTGAACGGCTCCAGCCAGCGCTGGCGCTTGCCGCTCTTGCGCGGGGCGAACCCTAAAAAGGTGAAGCGATCGGTCGGCAGGCCCGATACTGCGACCGCGGTGAGCACCGAGGATGGGCCGGGCACGGCGCTGACCTCAAAACCGGCCTCGATGACCGCGCGCACCACCCGGTAGCCGGGATCGGAGATGGCGGGCATGCCGGCATCACTGACCAGCGCCACGCTCTCGCCCTGCTGCAGCAATTTGACGATACCGCCCGCGCTGCTCTGCTCGTTATGGTCATGGCAGGCGATCAGGCGCGGCGGGGTGATGCCCGCCAGATCCAGCAGGCGCCGCGTAGTGCGGGTATCCTCGCAGGCAATGACGCTGACCTCTGACAGTATGCGCGCCGCGCGGGGCGGCAGATCTTCCAGATTGCCGATAGGCGTACCCACCAGCCAGAGCCGGGGGCCGTCATAGGGCGTTTCAAGATTGGCGCTCATGGCGATGTTCTAGCGCGTGCAGCGCTGCGCGCCAGCCCTCAGCTCTCCGGCATGCGCACGCGCACCCGTGTGCGGGCGCTGCGCCCGGCCTCGTCCACTACCGTCAGCTCGTAAAAGCCCGGCCCTTGCGGCTGCCACAGGGATTGCCCGCCTGCATCGAGCGCCACCGGCACGCCGCGCTGATACCAGCGCAACGCACCCTGCCCACGCGCCGACAGGGCAAATCCGCGTCCGGGCTCATCAGCCCACACTTCCGCGCCATCGGGCGGAAAAACGATGTCAGGGCCGGATACACCCCGCTCAAAGCGCGCCAGCGGCCCTGTGGCGTTGCTGGCTACAAGACTGTCTGTGCGTGACGCGATACCGGAAGGATCGCGCCGGGCGATCACGTCGAAAATGTCAAACAGGGCTGGCAGGGCAGCGTGCCGCCCGGTCTCGCCGGGGCGCGGCGCGCCATCGGCCCGGCCTACCCAGACCACGACCGCATAATTGCCCGAAACGCCCGCCGCCCAGGCATCGCGAAAGCCGTAGGAGGTGCCGGTCTTGTAGGCGATGGCGGGCGCGCCGCTGGTCAGGCGAGCGGGCATACGGCCCGGCGGGGCGGGCGAGCGCTGCAGCACATCGACAAGCGTGGCAGCGGCCAAGCGATCCAGCAGGCGGAAGCCCCGGCTTTGCCGATTGGCCGCAGCCGCCTGCGGCGTCCAGGCGAGCGGCAGTGCCTCACCGCCGGCGCCCAGCGCGGCGAACATCACCGCGATTTCCTCTGCCGTGATGCCAAGACCGCCGAGCGCGATGGCGAGCCCCGCATCACCCTCACTGGAGCGCGGCACAATGGCCCGCCCGCCCGCAAAGCTCATGGCGGCGAGAAAGCGGTTGGCTCCGACCGCATCGAGCACTTGCACGGCAGGCACGTTGAGCGAATGCTGCAGCGCCTCGGCAATCGTCACATCGCCCCGGAAGCTGCGGTCGAAATTCTCAGGGTTGTAGTCGGCAAAGCGGCGCGGCAGATCGGCAATGCGCGTGCCGGGGCCGGCAAGGCCGTCCTCGAAGGCCAGGCCATAAATGAAGGGTTTGAGCACGGAGCCCGGTGAGCGCGCACGCCGCGTCAGATCAATCCAGCCGCCCGGCCTGCGGCGCCCGGCAGACCCCACCGCCGCGCGCACTTCGCGCCCGTCCAGCGAGACGATCAGGGCGGAGGCCTGCACATCGGGTCCGGCCTCATTCGCCAGCGTCTCCAGACGCGTCTCCAGCGCGCTCTGAAGCCGGATATCGAGCGTGGAGCGTATCTCGCCGCCTGCACGGGCAAGGTGCTGCGAGGCATGCCAGGCGCGCGCCGGGAAGGCACGCCGGGAGGGTGCCGGTTCTTCTGCCGCATCAGCCGCGCGGTCCGCACTGATCAGGCCTGCGCGCTCCATGCGCGCCAGCAGGCGCGCCCGGGAGGCCATCGCCGCATCGGGACGCAGATCGGGACGGCGCGCTTCGGGCGCCTGCGGCAGGGCAATCAGAAGCGCGATTTCATCAGGGGTGAGCACGTCCGGCTCATGTCCGAACCAGGCCCAGCTGGCCGCCCTTACGCCTTCCAGATTGCCGCCATAGGGCGCGAGCGTCAGCCAGGCTTGCAGGATTTCATGCTTGGAATAGCGCCGCTCCAGCTGGATGGCGCGCACCATCTCGATCAGTTTGGCACCAATCGTCCGGCGCGGCCGCGGCTCCAGCAGGCGGGCCGTCTGCATGGTGATCGTCGACCCGCCCGACACGATCCGCCCGGCGCTGACAAGCGAGGTGACCGCACGCGCCATCGCCAGCGGGTCGACGCCGTGATGGGAATGGAAGCGCTGGTCCTCGATCTCGATCAGGGCGGCGCGAAACGCCGGATCGACGGCTTCAGGATCAACCGGCAGACGCCAGCGTCCGTCTTCGACCGGGAAGGCACGCAAGGCCCGCCCCTCCCGGTCGGTCACCAGCGCGGAAACCTCCGGCATGGGCGGTGGCGGCAGGGCATGATCCAGCCCCGCGAGCAATACGCCAGCAGCGAGGAGCGAGGCGAGCGGCACGCTCGCCCGCCTTGCCCAAAGTGCCAGCCAGCCGGACATTAGGGGCGGATCGTGACCTGCCCGGCCTCGGAGCGGGCAAACACGTCCGGCCGGTACATGTCTTCGACCACCGTGCCGGGCTGGACAAACTGCCCCGGCGTGACGGCGCGGACCATATAGGCCACCCGCACCGCATCGCGCCCGCGCGTATTGATGGCCGCGATAAAGCGGTCATCACGCGCCTCGGCCACTTGAGTGGAAGCCAGATCACCCAGGAAGGCATAAGGCCCGGTCTCGCCCGCATCGCCTGCGCGCAGAATGCCCTCGATCTCGAAGCCTGCAGGCAGGAGATCGGCCACGATCAGCGGCATGGCGCGGGTCTGCTCAGGCTTGATGGTCAGGCTGACAATGATCTGGTCACCGCGCCTGATGGCTGCTGTGTCGACAGCATTGCCGCGCCGGTCGGTCAGGGAGCGCTCAACACTGACGCCTTCGGAGGCCGTGTCAGGCGCTTCCACCGGCACACCGCGCGCAAACGCCGTCACCCAGACCGGCTGCTGGCCGCTATTGGTCAACTCCCGGCCTTCAGCCAGATCATCGGCATCCAGCGTGACGGATTGACCTTCCAGCGCCGCGCCGCCCCACTCCAGAGACAGGCTTTGCGCATCCCCGGCAAAGGCCCGCGCGGCCATCAGCACATGGGCCTGTTCCTGCGTGGTCATGCGCGAAGCTTCGGGCAGGTCACGCGCCAGCCGGGCCAGCAGACCCTCCACGCGGTCTTCAATGCCTGCCTCGGCCACCAGAGCGGTCACACCGGCCAGATCACGCACCGGCGTCTGGTACCAGTCACCAGCATTATTGTAGCCGAGCACGGAGATCGCGCTGTCAAACGCGCTCACCGCACGGGCACGGTCACCAATGGCGGCCAGCCCGGCCCCGATATGGGCGCGCGCCAGCGGGCTTTCGATCCGGCCGAGCATTTCATCGTGCAGATAGCGAAGCCGCGCCCGGTCGCCCCGGCCCGCACGGGCCAGAAGGTAGGAGGCATAGGCGCTGCTGCGATGATTGATGCGATCTTGCGTATCGCGGCTCCAGCGCGGATCGGGTGCGCTGGTGTCATAGCCATAGGCTTGCCACAGATCACCGCGCGCCACCGGCACCAGCGCATCAAGCGCGCGTGTCAGCGCCGCACGCGGCACGCTGTAACCGGCTTCTGCAGCCCGCATCAGGAAGTCGGTGGCGTAGGCACCCAGCCATGGCGATGCCGCACCATCACCGATGCGCCACAGGCCGATAGCACCATCCTCGCTCTGGCGTGCCAGCACCGATTCAATCGCGCGGCGCACGATATCGTCTGCGTCCGCGGGCGCATCCGCGCCTGACAGCCCGGCCATCTGCCCGGCATAGAGCAGCGGCAAGGCCCGGCTCACCGCCTGTTCGGTACAGCCATAGGGATAGCCCGACAGGGCCTCGTAGATCGCGGCCACATCGATGGGCGTTGCGGCGACAGAGAGACGCAAAGCCCCGCTGCCCGGCGCGAACGCGCCAAGCGCATCGGCTGGCGGCTGCCAGGTTTCGCCCGGCCGCAGGGTGCGCCGCGTGATCGATGTCATCGGCAGGAAGGCTGAACGCACCTCAATCGGATACTCATGCACGACCGCTTCGCCGTCCGGCCCGGTGACCGAGAGTGACAGCTCTGCAATCCCCGGCGAAGCGGCAGAGAGCGCCACGGCGCGGTCGGTGCGCTGACCCGCAGGCAGGCTTTGCGTGAAGGCGGCGTCAGCAAAGCTGACAGGCCCGTCCGCTTCCAGAGCCACCGCATAATCGCCCGGCGCGCCATCGATATTGTCCATGGTCAGCGTGGCCGAGGCCGTATCGCCCGGTGCCAGGAAGCGCGGCAGGATCAGCTCTGATGGCACATCATCGCGCACGGTCAGGGGCTGGCTCGCCGAGCCAATCCCCCGATCCGACCAGGCCACCGCCATCAGGCGCAGCTCGCCATTGAAGTCCGGAATGTCGAAGCTCACTTGCGCCCGGCCCCGATTGTCAAAACTCACCGGGCCGGAGAACAGGGCGACGGTGCGGGTCGGTACCACGGACAGACCCGCAGCCCCGATCTCGTCACCGCCAGAGCGTACCGGTGCCGCCGGTCCCTGATTGGGGTCCAGCAGGCGGCCATAATCATCGAGCAGGTCAACGCCGAGGCGCGCCTTGCCGAAGAACCAGCTTTCCGGGTCCGGCGAGGCAAAGCCCGTCAGCAGCAATATGCCCTCATCGACAGCGGCCACCGTCACATAAGCCTGTTCGCGGGCGGGGCCATCGCTGGCGGTAATCGTGAAATCAAAACGCTCGCGCGGATTGATGCGTTCAGGCGCATCCAGTGTCAGCTCGAATGTGCGGTCCTCGACATTGACCGGCACGTGCAGCACGCCTACCGCGCGGCGCGGGGTGGGACGTGTCACGGCATCACGCGGGGTGAAGACCGAGACCATCACATAGGCGCCTGCGCCCCAGTCGGCGGTGACGGGCAATTCCACTTCGGTAGCACCCTCACCCACTTCCAGCGTGCGCGAGAGAATGACCCGGTCGGTCGCGACCACCAGCTCTGCCTGCCCTGCATAGGGGGCGAAGATGGAAACCTGCGCTGTCTCGCCGGTTTGCGGCGCCGCAGACGGGCCGGACAGGCGCACGCGGTCAGGGGCCGCCTCGCCATCTTCAGGGCGTCCGCCATAGCCCGACCAGAAGCCATAGCTTGCCAGATCCTCGCCATCAGCCGAGACGATGAGGGTGTAGTCGCCCCAGTCGAGCGAAGGCGTTTCAACACTGGCCGGGTTCTCGCCATCAAGGCGCACAAGACCGGACTCGATCGGTACGACGCGCTGCGAACGCCGCCAGCGCCAGTCGCCATTATCGGTGCGGTACCAGTCATACTGCCAGTCAGTGCGGATCAGGCGCCAGTCCGCTTCCATGGCCAGCGCCGCGCCGTCTGCGCCGACACCGATCACGGAGAGGCGTGTGGCCTGGCCACGGCGCACGGTGTCGTCATCGCCTGCCATGCGGATACCGACATAGCGGTCGCGCGGGCGGTAGGGGATGCGCACATCATCACTGACGGCACGCCCGCCGGGCTCTTCCACGGTGATGATCGCGCGCGCGCGCAGGGGCAGCGAGGAATCGCGCCCTGCCCGGCCCGGCGCAACCGGCATGGCCGCATTGCCCTGCCCGTCCGTCATGGTGTCGGGCAGGTCGATTACCTCCTCGGCAAAGCGCTCATCGTGCTTGCCAAAGCGGAAGCCGGAAAACTCCGGGAAGGGATTGGGATCAGGCTGGATGCGGGCCGTACCGCGAAGCTGCAGGCCAGCCCCCGGCGCGCCATAGAGAAAGCGCGTGAAGGTTTCCACCATGCGCGTCTGACCGGCACGGATCGGCGTTTCTGTGTCGGCGGTCAGCGTCAGCGCGACGCGTTGCGGCACGAAGTCCTCAACCGACAGGCTCTGGCTCGCCACTTCACCCACACCGTCCACGCTGATGCTAAGGCGCCAGCGGCCACGGGCCGCTTCGCGCGGCAGCTCAAAGTCATGGAAGATCGCACCGGCCTGCGCGGCGCGCTCAAAACGCACCTCCTCATGGGCGAGGCCATTGGGCGCATAAAGAGCGATGGTGCCCGGCCGGTCAGAGAGCGCCCGGCCTTCGCTATCGCGGATCATGGCCGAGGCGTGAATGGTCTCGCCGGGCCGGTAAATGCCCCGGTCCAGCCAGATAAAGCCATCCGCGCCCTCGGCGCGGTTACGCCCGCCAACCGGCTGGGCAGAGAGATCGACCGGCGCGCGAGCCAGATCCAGCACCGCAAAATCACCCTCCGGCCCATAGGCCATCAACAGGCGCGGCGCATCGCCGTCACGGCCCGATATCAGCGCTTCGCCAAAGCGCACCCGCCCGCGCTCATCGCTACGCGCAGTTGCCAGCACTTCATTGGAGCGGGCAATCAGCTGCACCTCCACGCCGGCCTGCGGCCGGGCGGTCTGAAGCGAGCGGACTATCGCATCAATCCCGTCGCGCCCGCGATAGGCGGTAAAGGCCAGGTCCGTCACGATCAGCCAGCGCGCCGCGCGGGCATATTCACCATAGCGGTCGGTATCGATTTCGGCGAGATTTTCCGCGCGCAGGAAATACGCGCCAGGGCGCAGATTGCCGATGGTTTCAGCCAGCGGAAACACCGTGGTCGTCATCGCATTGGCGTTACCTGGCGTATCCATTTCGCCCTGCCAGACCGGCGATCCGGCGTCGCCAGGCTGTTCTTCTGAACCCAGCCAGTACCAGTCGCCAGACGCGGCATTGAACCCGGAAATGATCTGGCGGAAGGCAAGCGCCCGGTCGGTCACGCGCGTCACCGTCACGCGCACGGCGTCGACATTGACGGTCTCGATGGCTACGCCGTCCGCGTCCACACGCGGCAGGATCACGCCGGTGCCGGCAAAGCCGACATAGGCCGGGCGCGAGGCAAAGCTCAGCGTATCTCTCTCTTCGCTCTCAAGGCGGCGCCCGTCAGCGGACGGCAGACCTTCGCGCAAGATGAGGTTACGCGTCTGACCGAAGCCAAGCCCGCCAATGCACAGGCGCTGGCCATCCACATTGAGGGCGACCGGTTCATCAACCTCTACATAGGCGCTGTAATCGGTATCGGGATCGAGCGGGCCGGAGAAGGTCAGGCACAGGCGCGGCGCATCACCATCGATATCGGCCGCATAGCGCAGATACTCGAAGCGGTCAGAGACGTCCGGTGTGGCGCGCGGCGCGTCGGCAGAGCGTGCCTCAAGGCGCGGGCCTTCATCACGCGCCGCCGGGGCCGGATCATCGCCGCACCCGGCCAGAACCATCGCGCCCGCCATGCCGGCCAGCAGTGCAACGCGCCTCAGGGACGCTGAACCCATCCGGAAACAGTCTTCGGCAAACATCCCCATGACCTGTCCTCCCTGCCTGCCCGTATGCGGCCTGTGCACTTTTGCACGCCGGCGAAGTGAATTCACCCCTTCGGGGCAATTTTTCCAAGGCGGTCAGAGCCGGCGGAACGCCGCTCAGCCCGACGCGATTTCGTCAGTCAGTGGCAGCACATAGCCCTTCAGGCGCTGTGTCTCGATCAGGTCCTCACCCACCACCGCGCGGATCGAACGGCGTAGCCGGGCCACCGCCACATCGATGACATTGATCTGCGGCGGCAAGTTGGGAAAGTCGGTCCAGACTTCCGCCCAAAGCGTGTCACGGCTGACGGGCGTGCCTGCGCGCTCGGCCAGCAGTTTCAATATGTTGAACTCCTGCGGAGACAGCGGAATATGCGCGCCATTCCAGTGGGCGGTGCGCGCCTTCACCCTGACCTCCAGCCCGCCCAGCACGATCACTTCGGGGTTGGCGACAAAACCTGCCCGCCGCGCCAGCGATTTGAGGCGCGCGCGCAGCTCAGCGGCATCAAAGGGCTTGCCCAGATAGTCATCGGCGCCAGCCTCCAGCCCTTCAACGCGCTGATGAGCCTGGCCAAGGCTCGACAAGACAAGGGCGGGCGCAACAACGCCCATATCGCGCAAGCGTGCCAGCAGCTGAAGCCCGTCCGCGCCGTCGGTCTCGATCACCCTGTCCACAATCAGCACGTCAATCGCGCTGGCGGCGGCGCGGGCCAGCGCCTCACGGCCGGTTGCCACCCGTTCCAGCGTCCAGTCCGGCTCGCTGGCGACAGCCTCACCGGCCTTGTCGGCCCAGACATCCTCATCCTCGACCATGAATATGTGCATGCTTAATTTCCCCCTTGCTGGCCAACCCGGCCAGCCCCTTGTCAGAACGGTCCGCCCGCCGCGTCGGCGAATGCGGCATGATCGGGTGCCCGCGCCGCCATGCCCTCATCGAGTGTCAGGGCAATATAGCGGGGCGTAGTGTCGCCGCCACGCAATACCCGCAAGGCGACCTCCCGCCGGGCCAGATGCAGGCGCGCCTCGGCCTCGTCCGGGTCGGACAGGTCAATCGCACCGATGGCCAGCACGCTGTCGCCCTGACGCAAACCCGCCAGCGCCGCCGGACTGCCCGGCGCCACCGATGCCACCGCAACCCCCGCCGCTTCGCTGGCGGCAAAGCTGAGCCCGTAGCCGCGGCGGCTGACGGGCTCGAAGCTCAGTTCCCGGCTCACCGCCTGGCCCTCATCGCCGGGCCGGATTTCCAGCCCGGTCTCGACACGGAACCGGGCCTGACCGTCATGGAGGCTAAGGGAAACCGTATTGCCCGGACGGGCCAGCAGCAGCGCGCGGGCAAGATCACGCGGGACCGACAGCTCGATACCGTTCACCGCCAGCAGCATCTGGCCTGCCCGGATGCCGGCATCGGCGGCAGGGGAGTGCGGATCCACCGCCTCTATCAGCAGGCCACCCCCGCTGGGGCGGCCCATGGCGCTCGCCAGAGCCCCGTGCAAGGCCCGCACCGTCAGCCCCAGATAGCCGCGCTCGACACGTCCGTTTTCCAGTAGTGCATCACCGACCTGACGGGCGATATCAGCGGGTATGGCCAGCGATATGCCGACATTGAAGAACGCCTCCTGCGGGATGGCGGTGTTGACGCCCACCACCCGCCCCGACGCATCGATCAGCGGGCCGCCGGAATTGCCGGGATTGAGCGCGGCATCGTGCTGGATATAGCCAACCGGGTCTGCGCCGTCATAGGCACGGGCGAACCCGCCAACCACGCCGGAGCTGACCGACAGGTGAAAGTCCAGCGGAGACCCGACCGCCAGCACCGGCGCGCCAATCCTGAGCGCGCCATCATCACCCCACTCCAGTACCGGCAGGTCTGCCTGCACCCGCAGCAGGGCGAGATCGGTCAGCGGGTCGGTACCAATCAGCTCTGCGCCTACGCGCCGCCCATTGGCCAGACGTGCCTCTACCCGGCGCGCGCCTGAAATGACGTGAAAATTGGTCAGGACATACCCGCCCTGCGCTATCGCGAAGCCGGAGCCGGAGCGCCACGACCAGCCCTCCTGATCGTCCGTACTGTTGCGCGCGCCCTCGCCCTCGCTTCCCGCCATCACCATCACAGGCTGGCTCACCGCCCGCTCGGCATACACGGTGACAACAGAGCGGGTAATGATCTCGGCATCGGCGCGGGCGGGCGGGCCTGACATACCGGAACCTGCAGCAGCGGGAAGCGGCGCGGCGCGCTCCGGCTGGTGGCCTGCCGCAAGCTGCGCGGCCGCAAGAAGCGCGGTGATGACCGCCGCCGCGATCAGGGCGCGCGTACCGGTATAGGGCATGAAAACGGCTCCAGCATTTCCTCCCTGGAACGCTAGATCAGGCCGAGCCCGGCGCACTACTGACAAGCCCTGTCAGAATGAGAGCCGCCGGACGGGCAGGCTTTCCTGACAAAGACGGACAGTCTCGTTTTGGCGCTTTTCCGGCTGTCAGCATTGGGTTACGGCTAGATCAGACAGCAGGAGAGATGCCCACAAGCGGGGGCCTGACAACACTCACACCTGTTGGCGAAAGCGGGACATTGTTTTTACAGGAGTAGATGAAATGAAACTGTCTTCTTTGCTTGCTGCAACTGCAGCCATCGCCCTTACCGGCTCGGTCATCGCTCAGGAAGTTGACGAGACCGGCACCAATTTTGCCGAAGACCAGCGCAGCGAGGAAACCACCGGCGTCGAACTGCTGGCCCTGTCGCAGGAGCTTTATGCCTACGGCCTGGACGCACGTGATCCGCTGGCGGTTATCGTGGCGGCCCGTATCCGCCAGGGTATCGACGTGGAAGAACGCGAATACGAGATCGCCGAACAGGGCGGTGAGCCCGAAGAGGCGGAGATCGAATTTGCCTCCGCTGCCGACATGCTGGACGAGGCCCGCGTGCTGGCGCGCGGTGACGAGGCGCTGGGCGGCCTTATCGAGGAAGTCGAAGCGGACGCCGCACGTGGCCGCGTAGGTGGTCCGGGCCGGGCAACCGGCTGGGTCGGCGCGCGCAGCGTGACGAGCTACAATATCACCTTCCGCGGCGGCGAGCGCGCGGCGGTCTGGGCCAATGGTCCGGGGCGCACCGATCTCGACATGTATGTCTATGACAGCAACGGCAATCTGATCTGCCGCCATATCGACTATTCCGACCGGATGTCCTGCTTCTGGACGCCGCGCTGGACCGGCAATTTCCGCGTCGAGATCCGCAATCTGGGCGGTGTGGGCGTCAGCTACAACATGGTCACGAACTAGGCGGCCACCGGCTTTCCGGACGCTCCCGCCGGAAACCGGACAAGCGGGCGGTGCAATGGCGGCAAGCCATGCACCGCCCGTGCGCCGTTTTCGCGAGAGTCCGGTCAATAATGACTGTCAGGCTTTGTCAGAAAACACAGGCTCGCGGCCTGGCGCGCGCACGCGGTAAGCTTGCAGCATATGGTTGCAGCCGGGGAGGGTGCGATGCGTGATCTGGTCTGTTCTGCCTTCATGGTGCTCGCTGCGGCCTGCCTGACCGCAGGGGCAAGCGCCGACATGCCTCAGCGCCATGCCCTGCTGATCGGTGCGTCTGGCTATGACGAGGAGCGTATCGGGCCGGGCGTGGAGCTGCTGGGTCCGCGCAATGACGTGGCGCTGATGATCCGCGCGCTGCGCGCCTATGACGTGCCGGACGCCAACATGCTGGTGCTGGCCGACGGGCTCGACCAGACCGGCATTGATTTTACCGCCCATGGCGACCCCAACCGCAGAGAAATCCTGGCTGCCTTCTCCGCCATGCTGGAGCGCGCCCGGCCCGGCGACGAGATATTGATCTATTTTTCCGGCCATGGCTCGCGCCAGCCCCAGCCCGAAGGCGCGCCCGTGCCGGAGGCCAACGGGTTTGACGAGATATTCCTGCCGCTGGATATCGGTTCGTGGGAGGGCGCGCACGGCGACCGCCAGGCGGGCGTGCAAAATGCCCTCATCGATGACGAGATCGGTGAATTCCTTGATGGTCTGAGAGACCGCAATGTCTTTGTCTGGCTGATTGTGGACACCTGCCATTCAGGCGGTGCCAATCGTGGCGCAGGGCCGGGCGGCGAGTTCCGGACCCGCGCGGTGACCGAGGACATGCTGGGCATTCCGCTGGAGGCGCGCACAGCCGCTGAACAGCGCGCGCAGGTTACGCGCTCAGGCGCATCTTCACCGCGTCCGGACTCTGCCATAGCGCTGGGTGAAGGCGGGTTTGTCGCCTTCTATGCCGCCCATTCCGGCCAGCTGGCGCTGGAAGGACTGATGCCGAAAGTGGGCGCTGCGGACGCGCGCGACAATTTCGGGGTGATGACCTTCCACATCGCCAACGGCCTGCTGGCAGGCGGCGTCGCAAGCTATCGCGATCTCGCCTACCGGGTGCTCTCCGGCTATAATGACTGGGGCAGCCGCGCGCCTGCGCCCCTGTTCGAGGGTGATCTGGACCGCGCGCTTTTAGGGCAGGGCGGAGCGGTCCGCTCGCCGCAATGGCACGCCCGCTTCCTCGCCCGCGATACCACCGAGATTGAAGCCGGCTTCCTTGAAGGCGTCGGCGAGGGCGCGGTGTTCGAGATCATCGTGCGCGATCCTGACACGCAAGGCCCGCACCCCGCCTTCCCCGGCCCGTATTATGTCGAGGCTGTGGAGGTGGGCCAGACGGCCACCCGCGCCGTCCTGACCGCATTTGACGGCAATGAGGCGGCCCGCGCCCTGCCGGGCCGTACCGCCTATATGACGGCCCGGCTGGCCGATCCGGGGGTGCGCCTCGCGCTGTCGGTTATCGCCGAGCCGGCCAGCGGCGAGATGAATGCCCGCGAGCAACTGGCCATGGAGGCGCTCTCCCGGCTGGCGCAGGCCAATCCGGAAACGCTGATTGCGCCGATTGATTTTCGTCAGCCCGGCGAACCGGCCGATGTACGCATCCGCGTGCAGGATGACGCCATCTGGCTTCTTCGCGGCGAGCCGGACATCATTGCGACCGGACGGAACCGTTCCGCGCGCATTCTGCTCGACGACGCGTCGAGCGCTGACGCGCTGATGAGCCAGATCGAGGGCGAGCTGCACAAGCTCACGCGGGTGCGCAATATCCTCAACGCCGCGAGCGCACTGCAAGGGTCACGAGGGCTGGAAAACCTGCAATATGAA
Source organism: Glycocaulis abyssi (assembly GCF_041429775.1). NCBI lineage: Bacteria > Pseudomonadati > Pseudomonadota > Alphaproteobacteria > Maricaulales > Maricaulaceae > Glycocaulis > Glycocaulis abyssi. The sequence goes on from NZ_CP163421.1 coordinate 1,945,195, forward strand.
GCCTTTGTCTGGCAGGCCACGCCGCCGCGCCTGACAGCCGATGCCCGCGCGCCTGATGACTGGGCCTGCTCCCTGCCCGATCCGTCTGCCATCCCGGCTGATGCGGTATCCTTTGAAGAGCTTGGCACCAGTGATCTCAATGCGCTGGAGCTAAGCCATTGCGATATCGTCTATATCCGCCTGACGAATACGGGCGACCGGGCGATTGATGTCACCCCGCTCTATATCGACAGCCAGGCCGGCATTCACCGCCTGCCCTTCCTCGGTGCCAGCACGTCGACGCGCATCGAGCCCGGCGAGCAGCCACGCATTGTCTGGGCCGGGCTTCGCACGTTTGACTGGACGAGCGGCTATCCGGCCAGCGCCGGGCTGGAGCGTCTGCTCCTGCTGGCGGTGGAGCGCGCGCCGGGCGCGGCGATCCCGATGGATTTCAGCTTTCTCACGCAAGCCAGCCTCACCCGCTCCGCCGACGGCATTGCCAGTGATGCCGAGCGTTCGCCGCTGGGCCAGCTGATGAGCATGGCCGCCTATGGCGGATCGGTAACGCGCAGTGCGCGCACCCGCCCCACACTGGATGCGCAGGCCGAGACGGTCCTCTTCCAGTGGCGGCTGATACCGCCGGGCGCGGAGGGCTAGGGCGATGTGGAGCGTTTTCCTGCTGGCAGCGGCGCTCGGCTCACAGACGCCTGACCCGTATGCGGCTCTGGACGGGGAGGCTGCGGCCATTTGCGCGAATGCCGAGCACGCCATGGATGCAGGGCGTCACAAGGAGGCTGTCGCCGGGTTCCAGATGTGTGAACAGGCCGCGCGTCGCGGGCTCGATCTGGAGCGCGGCGAACTGTGGGCCTTGCAGGCGCGTATCAGCCGCCGGCTTGCTGCGGCCCGTCAGGCCGATGGCGATGCCACCGGTGCAGCCAACGCAAGCTATATGGCAGACCGGTACGAACAGCTGGTAAGCCAGCTGCCCGATCTGACCCGGCAGGCGCGGGCCCGCACCCTGTTCGAGGAAGGCCGCTATGCCGAGGCCGAAGCGATTTCCCTGGCCCTTCTGGCCGAAGCGGAAGCTGGCGAGCATCGGGTAGGGGCGCTCCATGACCGGCTGTATTCGCTGGCTAGCGCCCTCCTGCCCCAGGGGCGCGCGCAAGAGGCGATACCGCTGCTTGAACGCGCCGTGGACGAGGCCAGACGCAGCGGGGAAGGCGGCGAGCCGGAAATCTATCTGAACATGCTGGCGGAAGCCTATTTCGACGCGGAGCGCTTTACCGATAGCGCCGAAATCCTGCGCGCGCTCTATGACAGATCAGGCGGGGCTGCGCGGTCCACCTATGGCAATAATCTCGCCCGGGCGCTGGATGGGGCGGGCCTGCACACGGAGGCCGAAGCCCTGCTGCGCAGGGCAGTATCCGATGCCCGCGCCGACGATGGACGCATGGGCTCCAACCCGCACAGGCTGGCGCGCGTGCTGTTCAATCTTGCCCGCAATCTCGCCGCTCAGGGCCGGCATGAGGATGCCGCCAGCCTGTTTGCCGAGTCCGCCGCGCTGACCGTGCAAAGGCGTCCAGCCGGCCATACCGACATTATCGCCGCCCACACCTGGCTGGTGGGCCACACACTTGCCAACACGCGCGATGCGCAGGCCGCACTGGACGGCGCGCGCATACTCAGCGCCAATCTCGACCGGTATCTGGCCTCTGGCGGAGAGGGCGCAGACCGCCAGCGCGCCATCCAGAATGCCGGGGAACCACAGGCCCTGTTCACCCTGCATGTCGAAGCGGCCTGGGCCATGGCATATCAGGGAGCACGGCAATGATCCTGCCCGTCAAACAAAAGGCGGTTGTCCTGGCCGCAGCAGCCTGCCTCGCCGTCTTCACGCTTCCAGCCCCAAACGCCGCCGCGTCCGGGCTTGGCGCCCTGTCAGCCGCCCAGCAGGCGAGTATTCCGCCGCAGGACATCGCCGCGATCGAGCGCCACAGCGCGGCGGGCGAGGCTGCCTTCCGCAGCAGCGATTTTCGCACCGCTACGCGCGAGTTCGAAGCCGCCTTCCTGATCTATCACCGCCATCTGGGGCTCAATCATCCCCTGTCTGTCGTTGCGGGCGCCAATATGGGCATGGCCATGCTGGGTCAGGGCCGGTTTGCCGAAGCGCTCGAAGTGCTGGAGGTCGCGGACGAGATCCTCGCAGAGATTGATCCGGGCAATACCCGCCGGCCGGGCATTCAGCGCGCGATCGCGATGGCCCGCGACCGCCAGAATCCCGGCGCACCGGCTGGCGCGCAGCCGGCACCGCAGCAATCGCCGCAAACTGCATCCCCCCAACCCACATCCGGCAGTTCGGTTGATGCGCTCAACAACGAGGCCGCCCGCGCGTATCAGGCAGGCGACTATGCGCGCGCGGAGACCGGCTTCCTGCAGGTGCTTGCCGCCCATGAGGAGGCAGGTTCCGGGCGCAGCGAAGGCGCAGGCGTCGCCTGGGTCAATCTGGCCGAGGTCTATAACCAGACACGCCGCCACGCCGAGGCGGAAAATGCACTCGCCCGTGCCCGCGCCATTTTCGAGGCCATCTCCCCCTCTCACCGCTATCTGGCGGTGGTGGAGAACAATCTGACCTCCGTTCAGCGCCATCAGGGCGGACCAGAGGCGGTGCTTGCCGGCTACCAGTCCGCGCTGGAGCGCATGCGTTCCACTTTCAGTGCCGACCATCCCAACACCGCCGCAGCCATGGGCAATCTCGCCAGCGCCTATCTCTCGCTGGACCGCCCGGCAGAGGCACGGCCACTGCTGGAAGATGCGCTGGCGATTGAAATAGCCGCCTATGGCCGGGGCGCGCCGGAAAGTGCCGACACCGTCAGCGGGCTGGGCCGGGCCTATCTGGACCTTGGCCGCTATGAAGATGCCATCCGCTTCCAGCAGGACGCGCTCGACGTGCTGGAACAGACCGCCAACGCCAATCCGCGTCACGTGGCCACCCTGCGCCAGCGTCTGGGGCGCGCCCTGCAGATGGCCGGACGGGCAGGCGATGCGGAGCCTGTTCTGCGGCAGGCCCTTTCCGAGAGTGAGGCTGCCTTCGGTCCCGGCACACGCCAGCCGGTTAGCGCGATGAGCTTTCTGGCCTCAGCCCTGTTCGATCAGGGCCGCTACCAGGAAGCCGAAAGCCTGCAAAGGCGCGCCATTGCAGAGGCGCAGCGGCTCGATAATGCCGAGCGCGCGAGCGTTACCGGCGCGCTGGAAAGCAATCTGGCAGGCAGTTTGCGCATGCTGGGCAGACTTGGTGATGCCGAAACGCTCTACCGGGCGTCGCTGGACGCTGCCGAGCGGGAGGGTCAACCGCTCTCCATCGCCATGAGCCTTGAAAATCTGGCCGGCTCCATCCGGGCTCAGGGCCGGCTGGATGAGGCAGCGGCCCTGCAGGTGCGCGCGCTTGATCTTTATCGCGAGACGCTGGGCGCCGACCATCCCGAGGCTGTGCGTGCCTTTGCCAATGCGGGAACGACGCTGGGCCTTGCCGGTGATTATGAGGGTGCTGAACGCCTGATGCGCGGCGGGCTGGACGGGCTGACAGGGCGCATCCCCGAGACGCATACCGCGCTTCTCGTCGCACGTGCGAACCTCGCCTGGCTGTTTCTGCGCCATATGAACCGGCCCGCCGAGGCGCTGCAGCTCTACCGCACGGCCTCCAGATCCATCGTCAGCGCCGCGCTGGATGCTGCCCAGGCGGCTGGCACAGATACGGCTGCGACGGCGCTCATCGTGCGCCGCAACGACATGTTCCAGCTCCACACCGAAGCGGCCTGGGCCGCTGCCCATAATGAAGGGTAACACCATGCACACCCGCAATATTGCGCGCTTTGCACGCACCCTGCTGGTCTCCACCTGCCTTGCTGGCGCGGCCTTAACGGGCAGCAGCTTCGCGCAAGGCTCGCAAGCCTGCCCGGAAGGCTCGATGGCGTATGAGTGTCTGCGCGCGGAAGGATATTGGGCCGCGCAATGGGCGATACAGACCTCTGCTGCCCGTGCCCTGTCGCAGGTCGGCGCGCGCTTTGCCTCCAGCGATGATGCGCTGGGCCTGCTCGTCGCTGAACGCCGCCGTGTGGCCGACCAGCGCAGCGCCGCCGAACGCCGGCTCTATGAGGCGCTGGCGATTGCCGATGCGGCCTCACGCGAGGAAGCCACCGCCGCCGCGCGCGCCACACTGGACACAGCCTCTGGCCGGCTTGGCGAGATTGACACCGCCCTGTCGCGCGACTTTCCCGAATACACTGAGCTCACCAGCCCGCAGCCCCTGACGGTCGAGGCTACGCAAAGCCTGCTGCGCGGCGATGAGGCGCTGATACTGATCCTTTCCGGGGAGCACTCCACCTTCGTCTTTGCGATCGATCAGGAGGGCATTGACTGGGCGCGCGTGGAGGTGACGGCAGCAGAGCTCGGCGAGGCGGTAGACCTGCTGCGCCGGGGCGTCGATCTCGATCACGGGCGCGGCCCCTGGAACGCGGTCGCGGTGCAGGCCAGCTCGGCGGCTGCAAGCCTGCCGGTGTTTGACCGACAGGCGGCGTTCCGGCTCTACCAGCAGCTATTGGCCCCTGTGGAGGCCCGGCTTGAGGGCAAGGCCCATGTCTATGCGGTGCCGTCCGGCGCGCTATCCAGCCTGCCACTGGCCCTGCTGGTAACCGAAGCGCCCACCGGAGCGGACAATGATAGCGATGCGCTGCGCCAGACCGCATGGCTGGGCCGGCGCCATGCGATGACGGTGCTGCCCTCGCCCGCCTCGCTGCGCTCGCTGACGCGCTTTGGCGCCAGCCGGGCCACGCAGCCTTTCCTGGGCGTTGGCGATCCGTGCATTGGCGCGCGCACAGGTGCGGGGTGCGAGCGTGCGCCCGCCAGCTCTGGCGAGCCCCGGCAGCGCGCCGGCGGTGTAACGCGCGGCGTTTTCAATGCCAGCGCCTCAGCTGACGGCGTGTTCCAGGCTGATGTGGAGGCGGTGCGCGCCTTGAGCGCCCTGCCCAACACCCGCCCTGAGCTCGTCGCACTCGCCGAAGCGTTCGGCGCAGAGCCCCGGCGCGATCTGCTGGTCGGCGACAGTGCGACCGAGACCAATCTGCGCAACACCGCCGGTCTCTCCAATCGCCAGGTTATCGCCTTTGCCACGCATGGCCTCATCGCCGACGAGCTGCCGGGTCTGACCGAGCCAGCGCTGGTCCTGACCCCGCCTGCCGAAGCCAGCGATGGTGATGACGGGCTTCTGACGGCTTCAGAAATCGCGCGCGACCTGACGCTGGATGCCGACTGGGTGATCCTGTCGGCGTGCAACACGGCAGCGCCGGGCGGAGCGGGTGCGGAGAGCCTGTCCGGGCTTGCCAGCGCCTTCTTCTATGCCGGCGCGCGCGCCCTGCTGGTCTCGCACTGGGTGGTGGATGACGCCGCCGCGCGGCGTATCACAACCGGCACACTGTCAGCGATGAACGCCGATCCGTCAGCGGGGCGCGCAGAAGCGCTGCGCCAGTCCATGATGTCCATGATGGATGATCCGGACTTCACCCACCCTGCGATGTGGGCACCCTTCGTGCTGGTGGGGCAGAACCGCCCGGCGGAGTAGGGGCGCTAGCCTCCCGTCAGCCGGACGATAAGCTGGCGCACATCCTCAACACGTCCGGCAATGGCCGCGCCGGGCAGCGCGGCCACACTCTGCAGCATCTCCAGCGGCTCGCCGTCTTCGCCACTGCGGCGCAGGGCCGTGATCGAGTATTTGAACACGTCCGGCTCGCACTGGCCGCCCGTGAACGGATCAACCGCATAGAACTGCCCGAACTGGCCGGTATTGGTGTGCAGTATGCAGCGCTCCTCCGGGCTCAAGGACAGCCAGATCAGAGCGCGAAAATCATCCATGGCAGGCCCGGCATAATCCGAATGGCCAAGCCCGGCGCCGCCTGCCGCGCTGGTGTCTATGGTGCTGAGACCGGCCACCACGACCGGATAGGGCGGGCTGGAATCACCCGCGCGCGGATTGCCGCCATTGATCCGGCGTGACAGGCGCAAGGCCCGGTCCCGGCTGGAGGCATACAGCGTCATCCCGCTGGCCAGATGGCCGATTTGCGGGATCAGGGCCATGAATTCTTCGGCGTCGACATCGGGCGAAGCCCACACAACCTGATCAAACAGAGGCTCAGGCGGGCTGGGATAGGCTTGTGCAAAACGCTCCAGCGCGCGGGCGAGGAAGCGGTTGCCCATCGAATGGGCCACAATATGGATGCGGTGCGCATTCGCGCCATTCATCAGCAGGTAGAGATAGTCCACAAGATCGCGGATATTGTCCTCATTCACCTCCCGCCCGTCGGCAAAATAGCCCAGCAGGGAGGCGCGCGAGGGCCAGGAATAGAGGGCCGGCACGCCGTCAATTTCCAGATCGACCGCCAGCTGCGCCGCGCGTTCGGCCGCGCCCCGGAAATCGGAATTGAAGCCGTGAATGAAGACCAGAAGCTCACGCCGCTCTGAGGCGTCCATCGCCTCGCCCAGCGCATCGGTGAAGGCATAGTCGTCGGCAAACGGTTCCACCCGCTCAAGGATGAAATACTCACCGCGATACTGGTCGAGATCGCCGGGATAATCGCTACGGCGCGGGATGGTGCCAATATCGCGATTGCGCGGCACCGACACCGTCACCACGCCAAGGTCCAGCATCGCCGGCGTAACGCCGTAAAAGGCATTGGGGTCTTCAGAGCCGGTGCGCACCCGGTTGGTGCCGTAGAATACCGGCACGATGACATGGTCGGCATCCGCGCCCGCTGCCGGATCACGCGTCAGCGCTTCCTCATCCTCGCGCGCCACTCTGGCGCGCAAAACCGCCAGCTCTGCCTGTGCGCCGGGAAGATCATGGGTCTCGCCAGCGGCCGACGCTGCCGCCTCCACAGCCAGCGCCGTCTCCATCAGATAGAGAAAATCACGCGCGCGCGCCGCACCCGCCTCCTCCAGCACCGCATAGGCGTCATCAAGGATTTCGCGCGCCCGGTCGAACCGGCCCTGCGACATCTCCAGACGCGCCTCGCCAATCAGGCCGTGCGCCCACGCGCCCTCGACCGTATCGGATGCAGCAATCAGCGTACGGGCTGTTTGGTAGGCAATGCGCGCGCGCGCGATATCACCGCATTCTGCATGCCAGTCTGCCAGATCGAAATGGAGGGCGATCTGCCCGGAGCGGTCCAGCTCCAGACCGGCAAGATCAAGCGCTTCCACCCGGCCGGGATCAAGGTCACAGCTCTGCGCCCGGACGGTGCCTGGAGCGGCCAGAACGACCAGCCCGGCAAACATGCATGCCAGCATTCTCATGTGCACTGCTCATCCCTTTTGTCAGAGCATGCCCTGCTCACCCGAAATTCTGCGGCACGCGGCACGCCCTGTCGAGCGCGATAGCGCTGGACTGTCCGTCTTTGTCAGACAACATACCGGGCAAGCGTTTGCCAGCGCGGGCCTGACACGCAATCATGGGCGGGAAGCGGGGCCGGTACGGGGAGGTGGCGGGTTATGGCTTGCAATCATTTGAGGATCTGGGCGCTGAGCCTTGCCCTGCTGGCCGCGCCGCACGGCCTGGCGCAGGAAACGCCGCCACTGGCACCGTCGATCACCGAACCTGACGCCCGCGCCCTTATCGAGGCCGCTGAAGCGATCGACATGGAGCAAGACCCTGCCGGTGCGCGCGCGGCCTGGGAAGCAGCCTACGATACCGCCCTGACGCTGGGCGATGTGGACGCGACCGACCGCGCCGCGATCATCAACCAGCTGGGCTCCGCGATCTTCTATGCGGGCGGGCGCGAGGAAGCGCTGGGCCTGTTCCGGGAGGCGGCGGACATTTTTGCTGAAGCCGGCCCGGACCATGCAGAGGCACTGGAACAGTCGCTGGGCAATGTCGCCTCGATACTGGCAACCCTAGGCAGGCTGGCCGAGGCCGAACAGGTGCAGCGCGAGGTGATGGATATCCGCCGCACGCTCTACCCCGAAATGCACGTCCAGATCGCCCGTTCCTATTTCGAGCTCGGCTCGGTGCTCAATGCGCGCGGCGAGCTGGACGAGGCAGCCAGCCTTGTTGAGCGCTCGCTGGACATCCGCCGCGAGGTTCTGGAGGCGGGGCATCCCCATATCGCCATGACGCAGGTCAGCCTCGCGGCCATCCTGACGCGGGCCTACCGCTACGCCGAGGCGGCAGAGCTGTCGCGCGACGCTGCCGAGCAGCTGGAAGCCAATTTGCCGCCAGGCCATCCCTTTATCAGCTTTGCCCGGTCCAGCTATGCGGGCGCGCTCAATGCCTGGGGTCGGTATGAAGCGGCTGAGCCCCTGCTGCGGCGCATTCTTGACGAGCGCAGGGCGAGCCTTGGCGAAACACATCCCCAAGTCGCTGACACGCTGAACAATCTGGGCGTTGCCCTCTACGCACAGGGGCGCGAGGCGGAGGCCCGCCCGCTCTTCCTGGCTGCGCGGGACATTTACCGCACCGCGGCCGGCGCGACATCGGTCGAGGCGGCGCGCATGCAGATGAATGCCGCCGACGCCGCCATGGCGGCTGGTGATTATGATACCGCCCGCGCCGAATGGCTCGATACGCTGAGCGTATTTGAGGAGACAGGCACGGCGGGTCCGGACCGGATACGGGTGCTGGCCGAGCTGGCGGCGCTGGAAGCGCTGAGCGGGAACGCACCGGCTGGACGGCAGCGTCTGGGAGAGGCGCGCGCGCTGGCCGTGTCCTACCTGCCCGAAAGCCATGCGCGCCGCCATGAGCTGACGATCGACGATGTATGGATTGACGCTGTCACCGGTAACGCCATGCGCGCTGTGCCGCACGCAGTGGACGACGCCGTGATGGCGCTCGCTGCCGAGCTGGACCTGGTGGATGTCGATGCCGCGCGCGACATGGCGCGCAGCCGCCAGCGCGCTTTCCGGCGCGCGCTGGACATAGCCATGGCAGCAACCGACCGCGAGGCGGCGTTCCGCTATATGCAGCTGGTTCACACAACCGGGCTGGCGCTGGCCGCCGAGGCGACCGCCCTGCGCGGACGCGCCGGGGAGGACGGCACTGCGAGCCAGGTCCGCGAACGTCAGGATGGCTGGCGCGCCCTGCGCCGGGCCGAGGACAATTATATCAGCCTGCTGGCCGCCAGTGATGCGGCGGACCCGTCTGAAATCGCCGACGCCCGGCTGGCCTATGAGAGCGCCCGCGAAGAGCTGGCTGCGATGGCCGGGGCCAGCGATACGCAGACCGGCACGGCGCTGGTCAGCCTCGACGCCGTACGGGGCGCGCTTCAGCCGGACGAGACAGTGATCGCCTTTGCCTTCACCGAAGGGGGCGGGGTGGCTCTGCGTATCGGCCCTGACGGCGCGGAAATCGACCGGCTGGCCATCAGCCGCGATGAGGCACAATCGGCAGTCACCCGCCTGCGCGCGGCGCTGGAGGCCGGGCCGTCTGCCAGCCTCTCGCGCGCCTTCCCCGCCGCGCCCGCCCACCAGCTCCATGAGGGCGTCTTCACGCCGCGTGTAAGAGCCGGGATCGAAGCGGGCAGCAGACTTTTCATCCTCGCGGACGGTCCCTACCGCTCCATTCCGTTCGAGGTATTGCTGACAACCGAATACACAGCGCCGATGCACAGCGATGAAGCATTGCGCGGCGCGCCCTGGCTGATCCGTGACCATGGCCTTGCCACACTGGCCTCGCTGTCCAGCCTGACCACGCACGAAAACGCCCCGTCCCGCCCGCCTTTCCTGATCGGTTTTGGCGCTCCGGTATTCGAGGGCGAGCCGGACGCGGCGCCAATGGCACTGGCCGCGCTGTTGCGCAGTGGCACGGAGGGTCTGCGGGCGCTTTCCGCGCTTCCGCCCCTGCCGGGAACGCGCGCTGAGCTGGAAGAGCTGGCCTTGCTGTTCGGGCCGGAGCGTTCCGATGTACGTCTGGGGATGTGGGCCACCGAAGCGGCTGTGAAGACGGCGGAACTTGACCAGGCCAGCGTACTGGTCTTCGCCACGCACGGCCTTCTGCCCGGCGCGCTGGAAACCGTGTCCGAACCGGCACTGGCCTTTACCCCGCCAGCCGAGCCCGGCCCGTTCGATGACGGGCTGCTGACCGCATCGGAGATAGCGCAGCTGCAGCTGCAGGCGGACTGGGTTGTCCTGTCCGCGTGCAACACGTTTGCCGCCGATGGCATTTCGCGCGCGCCGGACCGGCTGGCGCAAGCCTTCCTGTATGCCGGTGCGCGCAGCCTGCTGGTGTCGCACTGGGCCGTGCGCGACGACGTGGCAGCGATCATAACCGCCGAAACGGCCCGCCGCACTCTCGCCGGCGAGAGCCGCGCGGAGGCTTTCCGCAATGCGGTGCTGGGCGTGATGGATGATCCTGCCATACCCGGCGGCGCCCATCCGGGCATCTGGGGGCCGTTCGCCCTGATTGGCCAGTGACGCGATGTCAGTTGGTTATGAGGTAGTAAGGGATCTGGGCGCCGGTCAGGTTGGTGATCTCGATAATGAAGGGTTCCGACCAGACCGGCACCCACTGGCAACTCACCGGGACCGGGCCGGTCAGCGTCTCGCATACCGGCTCGCCGGACGCGCGCCGGATGGACAGGCGCAGCGTGCCCGGCCCGCGTGTCTGCAGCGAAACCCGCGCTATGCGGCCCGAATGGAAGCTGTCACGCAGGACAGCAGCCTCCGCGCTGGCGAGCACGCCATTGCGATAGGCCGGACCGGCAATGCGCCCGCGCGCGGGCGGCACGCTCTCACCCAGCTCCTCCGCGCGCGCAAACCAGCGCCCGGCCAGATCGGCTTCGCCCTCTGCGGGGCGTGCACCGCTGGATTCCAGGAGGCTCGCCGCCGCCAGCAGGGCCGGACCATCGCTCTCCGCCTCACCGCGAAAGCCGATATCGAGCGCGGCGAGAATCTGGCCATCCGGCTCGGCAACAGCCGACAGGACCGGCGCCGCTTGCTGCGATGCACAGCCGGTAAAGGCGGACAGGGCAATTGCCGCCGCCGCGAGGGCGCAGAGATACTGGCGCATCGTGGGAGCCTTCTTCAATGATCTCCGTCACCAGTCTAGACCAAACCCGGACCCGCCCGAAAGGTGTGCCTTTGCGTATCCTGCAATCCACGTTCGGACGCCTTGCCGCCCTTATCGCCACGCTGGTCAGCCTGGCGGCGACGGCGGTGTTCCTGATTGCGTATTTCGCCTTCGCCTTCGTGTCCGACCAGACCTTGCGCCAGCTGGTGGATACCGACGCAGCAGGGCTGGTGGATATCTACTCCATTGAGGGCGAGGCGGGGCTGCGGCGCTCCTTGCAGGACCGGCTCGCCTTACGCCCGCTGGAGGGCGAAGGCCCGGTCTATCTGCTGGCCGACCCGCAAGGCGAGCCGCTCGCGGGCAATCTGGCCGGGTGGCCGGACGCGTTTTCACTCGATGCCAGCTGGGTGAGCGGCGTGTTCACGGTGGATGGAGAGGCGCTGCCCCTGCTCGGCCGCGCCTTTCTCATGCCGCAGGATTTCCGCCTGTTCGTTGGCCGCTCCACGACCAGCCAGGCCGAGGCGCTGGCCCGGCTGCGCACGATCTTCACCGCCGGCTTCTTCATCACGCTGACCCTCGGCGTTGCCGCGGGCCTCGTTGCCGCGGGCTGGATCATGCGCCGGGTAGAACGCCTCAACCGCACCTGTCAGGCGGTGCGTGACGGCGCCATTGACCAGCGTGCGCCGGGCGCGGACGGGGCTGACGAGTTCGGCCTGCTCTCGCGCAATATCAACGCCATGCTGGACCGGATAGAGCGCCTGATAAGCGCGCAGCGCGACGTCTCCGACCTCACCGCGCACGAATTGCGTACACCGCTGGTGCGCATCGACCGCACGCTGGCGGAGGCGGGCCATGATCCTGAACGGATCGAACAGGCCCGTGAGCAGGTGGCGGAGCTGGGCGAGCTCATCAATTCGCTCATGGACATTTCTGCCATCAGCGCGGAGATCGGCGATACGCGCGGGCTGGAGATGCTGGACCTTGCCGCCCTTGCCCGCTCGGTGACACCGCTCTACGCCGATGTGGCGGGCGAAAAGGGGGCGAGCGTGAAGCTGGACGCGCCCCGCCCGGTGATGATGCGCGGCAGTCCGGCCCAGCTGGGCCGGCTGATCGCCAACCTTCTCGACAATGCGGTGAAATTCCTGCCCGAAGGCGGCGAGGTGAAACTGATCGTGCGCGAAGGTCCGGTGCTCATTGTGGAGGACAACGGCCCCGGCGTGCCGCCTGACTGGCGCGAGCGCGTCTTCCTGCGCTTTGCCCGTATCAGCCATGGCGGGCCGCGCGGGCACGGGCTCGGCCTCTCCTTCGTCCACGCCGTCGTGCGCCGCCACGGCCTGACGGTTGATGTCGAGGATGCGCGGCCCGGCTCGGCAAGACCGGGCGCACGCTTCATCGTCCGCCCGGCCGGTGATCCGGCATGAGCGCGCCGCCCTCCCTTGCCAGTCTCGCCCGCCAGTTTGCCCGGATCGGTTTTCTGAGCTTTGGCGGACCGGCTCCGCAGATCGCCATGCTGCACGATCTGGCTGTCGACCGGCAGGGCTGGATCAGTGACCAGGAATTCCTGCGGGCGCTCAATGTCTGCCACCTTCTGCCCGGACCGGAAGCCATGCAGCTCGCCACCTGGATCGGCTGGCGCCTTGGCGGGGTACGCGGCGGTCTGATCGCCGGGGGTTTGTTCGTCCTGCCGGGCGTCATGGTGATTTTCGCGCTATCGGCTCTCTACGCCTATGCGGCAGACCTGACACTGGTCAGCGCCGCTTTCACCGGCGTTCAGGCCGCCGTGCTGGTCATTCTGGCCAGCGCCGTCGCGCGCCTTGGACAGCGGACGCTGAAATCGGCCGGCAGCCTCGCCATTGCGGGCGGGGCGTTTCTGGCCCTGCTGTTTGGCCTGCCCTTCCCGGCCATTGTCGTGCTCGCAGGGCTGGCGGGGCTGTGGCTGACACCCAAAGCCGCCACGCCCGATCAACCCGAAGTGGTCTCAGACCCAGAAAAGCCAGACCAGATCAGGCGCAGCACGATCACCCTCCTGTCATGGCTGGCACTGTGGCTGGCACCGCTGGCACTGGTGTTTGTGATGCTGGGAGGCGAGCATCGCCTGACCGAGATCACGGCCTTCTTCTCCTGGCTGGCGATTGTCAGCTTTGGCGGGGCCTATGCGGTACTGGCCTTCATGGCGCAGGCGGGCGTGGAGCAATATGGCTGGCTGAGCGCGGGCGAGATGGCCGACGGCCTGGCATTGGCCGAATCCACGCCCGGTCCGCTGATACTGGTGACCCAGTTCACCGGCTTTCTGGCAGCCTTCCGGGAGGCCGCGCCCTTCACGCCGCTGGTGGCGGGCCTCATGGGGTCGCTGCTGACGGTCTGGGCGGTGTTTGCGCCCTCCTTCATGGCGATCTTCACGCTCGCGCCATGGATGGAGCGGCTGAACCGGATGCGCACCCTGCAAAGCGCCCTGAACGGTATCTCCAGCGCAGTTGTGGGCGTTATCGCCAGCCTGGCCGTCTGGTTTGCCACGCAAGTGATGTTTGGCGTGACCGGCGAGATCAGCTTTGGGCCTTTCCGGCTGATAACGCTTGATCCGGCCAGCATCAATCTGGCCGTGCTCGCCATTGCAGGCGTGTGCGCTGGTCTCGCCTTCACCTTGAAGCGGGGCGTGATGACACTGGTCGCGGCAGGGCTGGCCATGGGGCTTGCCCTGCCGCTTGCAGGCATTGTCTAGGCGACAACCTCGTCTTTGAGGGTGCGTGCCGCGAGGAAGAAGGCGATGGAGGCAATGCCGCCCACCCCGCCGAATGTCACCATCGACCAGCGTATCCCTTCAGCCGCGCCCATGGTCTGGGCGAAGATATCGCTGAACGTGCCGACCAGAAGCGGGCCAAGCCCGAGACCGATCAGATTGATGATGAAGAGCAGAACCGCCGCCGCCGTTGCCCGCGTCTGCGGATGCACAAGGCTCTGCGCGCTGGCAAAGATCGGCCCGTACCAGATCGCGCCGGCAAAGACCGGCAAAGCCAGGATCAGGAAGGACAGCGCCACATTGTCCACCAGCATGGCCGCGATGAAGGGGATCACCGTGACGAGGCCCGCAATCGCCGGCACGGTGGCGTAGCCAGCCACATTCTTGCGCGCTGCCCGGTCGGCCAGCACACCGCCAAGGAAGGTGCCTGCCGCGCCGCACACCCCGATAATGAGGCCAAGCGCGGTGCCGACAAAGCCTATGGGGCCGAAGCTGACGCCGATCATCTCGTTGACGCTGGCCGCCATTGCGGTGAGGCCCTCGCCGTGATTGCGCAGATAGAAGGAGCCGTAAAAGGCAATATGGCCGTAGCCGACCATGGCGCTTAAAGCCGCGCCGATGGAAATCCACCAGAAGGATTTTTTCGATTTCAGCTCCTTGAGAGCGTCCCCGAAGCTTGGCCCCTTGACCGGGACCACCTTCTTTTCCAGCCCCCGGCGCGGTTCGGGCAGGGTGAGGAAGGCCATCACCGCCAGAATGATGCCCGGCGCACCGGCCACGAAGAACGCCGCGCGCCAACCCCAGACATCGGCGATAAGGCCGCCGAGCGCCATGCCTGCCAGCGATCCCAGCGGAATACCCATCGAATAGATGGCCAGCGCCGAGGCGCGTTCTTCCTTGGGCGTGTAGTCAGTAATGAGCGAGTGAGCGGGCGGTGAACACCCGGCCTCGCCCACGCCAACCCCGATACGCGCCAGCAATAGCTGGGTGAAATTGGCGGCCAGTCCGCAGGCAATGGTGAAGGCGCTCCACACCGCCACAGCCACCGAGATGATCTTCAACCGATCGGCCTTTTCGGCGTAACGCGCAATCGGAATGCCCAGCACGGTATAGAAGGCGGCGAAAGCCAGGCCGGTGAGCATGCCAAGCTGCCAGTCAGCCAACCCCAGCTCAATCTTTATCGGCTCGGCGAGGATGTTGACGATCTGCCGGTCGAGAAAATTGAAAATGTAGATGACGAGCAGCATGCCGATGGCATAGCGGCGCGCGCCGGGCGCAAGCGGCTGGGTCACCGGAATACCCGGTGGCGGGCTGGCAATGGCCAAGGCAGATCCTCCCCTGTGAAAACGCGGGCTTTGCCCGTCTGTTAGAAGAAGAGGTTAGAGCGCGTATCGCCCATGTGAAGCCCAATTCGGCAAACTATCAGCCCCGCGGACAGATCAGCACATTGGCATCAAACACGGCGCCCACCACGAACTGATAGCCGAAGGGCGCGCCAACGCTCGATCCGCTCAACTCCTCGCCATGGGTGTAGAGCACGGTCACGACCCGGCCGGTCTCGGGATCGACCCGGATCACATGGGAGGGTGCCAGCGCGGCTTCGTCCTCGACATGGGCCAGGAAGTCGAACACGCGCGGATGCGCCCCGATCCACAAATCCCCGCTCTCATCGATCTCGATATTGTCCGCGCCGGTGCGAACGGGAATGGAGCGGCGATGACGCAGCACGCCGGTTTCCGGGCTGCGCTCGAATACATTCACGCGGCGGCCCAGAAACTCGGCCACGTAGAGCGTTTCACCGTCAGCCGAGATATTGATGCCGTTGGCGTAGATCATGCCATCAGCGGCAATACGCCCGGTCTCGCCGTCAAAATAGCTGACACCGGCCAGCGGCAGGCCGAAATAGGCTTCCAGCTGCTGCATGATGCCTGACTGGTAGCGTGAATCATTGGTGGCGTAGAACTGGCGCGGGCCCACGGCGACCAGATCGTTGGGCGAAGACAGTTCGGGATAGGCAATGGTCTCGGCGTGGAAGAGCCGCCATTCATCATCAATGTCGAAGATTTCGACCGTATGCCCGCCCGCCAGCGGATGATTGATGACGAAGAGGCGCTGGGCGCCGTCCTCGCCGATATAGAGGCTTATCCCGTGCGGCTGGAAATCGTCCGGCCCGTCGACGCTCGCATAGCGCAGGGTCTGGAACGGATCGGCGATATCAAACGTCCAGATACCGCCCGCTTCCGGGTTGGCAGAGCGCCGGTCCGCCGCTGACACAAAGACGATGCCCGACTGGGGATGAATGGTCACATCCTCGGTGCCGGGCGCGATCTCCAGGCTCTCGCAACGCTCGGCCAGACGTGGCTCGTAAGGGGTGAGCATGCCCGATGCCGGCACGATCATGTAGGCGATGCGCGCCAGCGCGATCAGAACCACAAGCCCAATGGCGATGAGAATAACGCGGATCATGTGGAGCCCTCCCCGGTCGTGTAGACGGTAAAGTTAACGCAAGGCGCGGGAGCTGTCTTGCGGGAAATTGGGGGGGCGTTACCCCCGCTCTCCCGGCCGGTAGGCCTCCACCGCGCTTTCGCGCACCGCCTCGATGCTCATCGGCACGCGGCGCATCACCTCATCGGCAAAGTCCTGCATCTGGCTGGTATAGTGCGGGTCCCCGGGGCGGTTGGACGAGCCGAAATGATGGACCGCCCACAGCGAAAACTCCCCGTCCGCATCCCACTCGGCCAGCATGACGAGGCCGTCGCCCGCGACCATGGAGAGCGTGCCGTCGCCATTGCGCTGGCCATAGACCGCGCGCAGCGTGTCCGGCCCGCCCTGCAGCGGCACCGCCACATCACCGCGCCGGATGAAATTCACCTCCCGCCATAGCGGATCAAGTCGGCCATGATGCTCGGCGAGATATACTACTGCATCGCGGAACGCCTCATCCAGCGGCGGCCCGGCCCGGCCGGCAGCCCGCGCGGTACCCACGGGCTGATAGGTCAGGAGCGACAGGGCCGCGTTGCGATTGTCGAAATCGGCCCGTCCGTCCCATGCCTCGATAATGGCCAGTGCATCGGCCATAAGCGGCTCGTCCGACCAGTCCATACCAAGCAGTTCATCACGCAGTTGCATGGCCTGGCTGTCCTCATGGAAGGAATGGTCCCACTTGATGGCCAGAAGCTCATCGCGGCTGATCGTTTCCAGCGCGGCCAGCGCCGTGGTGGCGACAAGGCCGCGATTGGTCATGTGCGTCTCGATGCCGAATGTGCGCGGGAAATCGCCCTCCCGCGGGTCTTCATCGCCAAGCGTCACCCGGAAGGGGGTGTGGTTGGCGTCCACCACATAGCCCGCCGCCGGATCAACCATGTGCGGCAGGGCGGAGAAGGGCGCAAATTCGCTCCAGACCAGATCGGAGCGGTCACCGGGGAGAATGCCGCGCCAATCGAGGCCCGGCTCATCAAGGCGCAGCGGCATGCGGGCATTGTAATAGCGCGCAATGCGCCCGGCGGAATCGCCCACCACCCGGTTGGTATTGCCCATGGCGAGCATTTCCATGACTTCTTCGTATTCGGCGAGGGTCTGCGCCCGCATCAGCCGGTAGGTCTGCTCCACGCCGCGAAGATCGCCCTGTGTGGCATGACGGATGGCAAAGACGCCGCGCTCGGTGCGCAGCACCGTGCCATGGACAGAGCGCTCAATGGGGCGCGTCACCTGAAACGCGAACGGCCCCCAGACATGGACCAGCATGCGCGCGGTGGAGCGCTCCAGCGGCACGTACTCACCGTCGAGCAGGTAAGTGCGGCCATTGTCGGACAGGGTCAGCTCATAGACATCAATCAGGTCTGGCCGGTTGATGGTCGCGGCATGGGCCATGCCCGGATTGGCCCCCAGATGCAGCACGGGAACGCCCGGAAACGTACCGCCGGCAAAGTTCAGCCCTTCATCCGACATCATGTGGGTTTCATACCACGCGACCGGCCCTTCAACCGGCTGGTGGGAATTGATGACCACGCGAGTCGCCCCATCGTCCGAGCGAGACGGTGCAACCGCAATCGCGTTCGAACCGAGCTCGTGTTGCTCGCCCGGCGCGATGAAATGGACCTGAAGCTCCTGCCCGCGCGCGCCGTCGCGCTCCACATCCGGCGCAAAGAGATCGGTCAGCACATCGCTCATCCCGTAGAAGAGCGGGAAGTAGAAGGCCGCGAGCGCCGCCACATCCCGGCCCGTCACCGGAAAGAGATCACGCACACGCTCGTCCGGGTGCAGGGCCGCATAATAGTTCAGACCCGCCGCATAGCCACTGAGCAAGGCGCGCGTGTCGAGCGTGAGCTGGGTCTCGTACTCGGCTGCGACCAGATCGGTGACGCCCAGCGCCTGTACCAGATAGGCGCCTCTGGCTTCACTCTCGTCAGCGGCCAGCATTTCAGGGCCCAGAGCGGCGCGCAGGGCATACTGGATGGTGGGAAAATCGTCTTCCGCATGGGCGTAAGCCAACGCAAAGGCGGCGTCCCCGTCGGTCGCGCCCAGCACGCGCGGCACACCCCATTCATCGCGGAAAATTTCCGCCTCGAAATGCATGGCGTCGGCCAGCGCCGCCTGCGTATCAAAGCTGCGCACCTCCAGCGGTACAAGGCGCAAGCCGGCCGCAAATGCGCCCGCAACCGCCAGCGCCAGCACCACCGGCACTGCGATGAGAATGATCCGCCCGATGCGCATGAAACCCTCCCCGTTTCGTTTATTGGTGTGTCAGTGTGCACGCCCGCGCGCACGGCGCAATCTCCCGCTTGCGCCCATCCCCGCCGCATCGCACCATCACGCCATGAGCCATATTGATCCCACCCGCGACGCCTTCACCCTGTTCAAGGGCCTCGACCGCACCCAGCCGGTTGAGATGCTGAACCTTTTGCGTTTCCGCGAGATCGCCGCCTATCCTGATGACGGCAAGATCAGCGGAGAGGACGCCTACAAGACCTATGGCCGCGAAAGCGCGCCCGTCTTTGCCCGTGTGGGTGGCAAGATCATCTGGCGCGGCCTGCCGCTGCTCACGCTGATCGGCCCGGCGGAGGAGCGCTGGGACATGGCCTTCATCGCGGCCTATCCCAGCGCGAATGCGTTCCTGGAAATGGTCACGGACCCGCACTACCAGACACATGCCGTGCCGCACCGTCAGGCGGCGGTTGCCGATAGCCGGCTGGTGCGCCATGCACCGCTGCCCGTGGGGGACATGTTCGGCTAGACGCCCAGCAGTTTTGCCAGCTCATCCACGCTGCCTGCATAGGCAGGCGCACGCTGCGCCACCGCTTCGCGGCGCACCACCCCGCCAAAGCCGATAAAGGCATCGGCCCCGCCGCTGGCAAACGCCTCAAAATCAGTGATGCCATCGCCCACCATGACAGCGAGGTCCGCGCCGGTCAGGCTTTTGAGCGCCGCCGCCACTGGCCCCTTGCCGCCAGAGCGCGAGAGCGGGTTGTCCCGGTCGAAATCGGTTACCTTGCCGTCTGCATCGAAGACAAAGCGGTTGGCGCGGATATCGCCCGGCATGAAGCCGAGCGTGGAGAGCGCTGGCCCGAGAAGTTCCAGAAACCCGCCCGATACCGCGAACACGCCATGACCCTTGCCGCGCAAGGCATGGGTCAGCTCGAACATGCCAGGCGTTATCAGCTCTGCCAGCGCCACCGAGGCCGGCATGATGTCATCGCTGGTAAGCCCGGCTATCGCGATGCGCTGTTCCAGCGATTGCCGGAAATCCAGCGCGCCCGCCATGCCCTTGTCGGTGATCGCGGCGAGCTCGGCTGCACGCGCCTCGCCGCCCGGCTGGCTGGCGAGCGCGCGGGCCACGGCGAAATCAAGGCTCTCCACCGACAAAAGCGTGGAATCGACGTCAAAAATGATGATGCGTGCCATCAGCCCCCGTCCCTTGCCGTTACGGAGACTAACCCGCAGCGCTGATCCCGGTACCGATAGGGCAGGTCACGCCCGTGCCGCCAATGCCGCAATAGCCAGCCGGATTCTTGGCCAGATATTGCTGGTGATAGTCCTCGGCATAGTAGAACGGCCCGGCCTCGCGGATCTCGGTCGTGATCGCGCCCTTGCCGGCCTCTTTCAGGGCGGCCCCATAGGCTTTCGCTGATGCCTCGGCGGCTTTTTTCTGGTCCTTGCTGGTCCAGTAGATGGCGGAGCGGTATTGCGTGCCGACATCATTGCCCTGACGCAGGCCTTGCGTCGGGTCGTGGCTCTCCCAGAACACTTTGAGGAGCGTTTCGAAGCTGATGCGTTTTGGATCATAGACGACGCGCACCACTTCAGTGTGGCCGGTGCGGCCCGAGCACACTTCCTCATAGGTCGGGTTGGGCGTGATCCCGCCTGCATAGCCCGCAGCCGTGTTCACCACGCCCGGCAATTGCCAGAATACGCGCTCCACGCCCCAGAAGCAGCCCATGGCGAAAATCGCCTCTTCATGGCCATCCGGCACGGATGCTTTGAGCGTGCCGCCCTTGACGAAATGGGTGGCCGCCGTCGGCACGGACTGGATACGGCCGGGCAGGGCTTCGCCTGCCGGTACCAGCTCGGTTTTCCAGCGCGGGTCAGCATTAAGGGCCATTGCGATCAATCTCCGGAGCATTGTCTTCCAGCATATAGGCGCTGTGGGGGAAAACGCCATCGCCGCGTGACAGAACCCTGTCAGGACTGGTCATCAAGCCACCACTATCGCATCGTTATTACGCAGACGGCCTCCGGGCGCCTGTGACCGGAGCAAGGGGCTTTACGATGACGATCACGATGACCGTCCTGTTCATCGGCGCCGGGCTGGCGCTGCTGGTGGCGGGAGGCGAAAGCCTGGTGCGCGGGGCATCTGGCCTCGCAAGGCGGCTCGGCATCTCGCCCCTGCTGATCGGGCTTGTCGTTGTGGGCTTTGGCACCTCGACACCGGAGCTGACGACTTCCATGGCAGCAGCCTTGCGCGATGCGCCTGAGATCGCTGTCGGCAATGTCATCGGCTCGAACATTGCCAATATCCTGCTGATCCTCGGCCTTGCTGCCCTGCTGCGCCCGATCCGGATCGATCCGCGCCCCTTCCGCCGCGATGGCAGCGCGCTGGCCATCTCAGCGCTTGCAGGTGCCGGGGCACTCGCCTTCATCGGACTGGAGCGCTGGGTCGGCGCGGTGCTGCTGACTGGCCTTGCCGTCTATCTTCTCGTCTCATGGCTGACCGGCAGGGACCGCTCCGCCGCGCAGGAAGAGGCCGCACCCGCCACAAGACCTGCCGGGCGGCTCTGGGTCGAGCTTGCCTTCCTCGGCGCAGGCTTTGCCGGTGTGATCTTTGGCGCGGGGCTTCTCGTTGACGGCGCTGTCTCGGCGGCAACGGCGCTTGGCGTGCCGCAGGCCGTGATCGGGCTTACCATCGTGGCGGTCGGCACGTCCCTGCCGGAGCTGGCAGCCTCGTTGAGCGCTGCCCGGCGCGGGGAGGGCGATATCGCCTTTGGCAATATCGTCGGCTCCAACATTTTCAATATTCTGGGAATTCTGGGCGTGACCGCCCTTGTCTCCCCCTTGCAGGTGACAGGTGGGCTGGCGGGAAGCGACCTTGGGGTCATGCTCGCCGCCAGCGCGCTTTTGCTGGCTCTCGCCATCTGGAAGCAGCGCCTGTCGCGGCTTCACGGCGCGATCTTCCTCGCCCTCTACGCAGCCTATATCGCATCCATGGCACTGGCCTGAGCGGGCCAGATGCGCCATGCACAGCGCCCCTCTGCCAGCGCGCTTGACTGGACCGGGTTCTCAGATAGTTTGCGCCGCCTCGCGGTGAGGTGGCCGAGTGGTCGAAGGCGCACGCCTGGAACGCGTGTAGGCGGGAAACCGTCTCGTGGGTTCGAATCCCACCCTCACCGCCACTGCGCTCATTAGCACATTGATTATTAAGGGCTTTTTGTAAAGTCCGATTTCTACCCACCCCTCTACCCATGCGCGATCCGATGCGTCTCCGAAAGGGGATGCAGGCCGGTCGAACGTGGTGTAATTGTGCCACTGACCAAGTTTGAGCTGCTTCCGTTGAGCTACTAATTGCTGGACTGGCCGCCCAACTTAACGAGCTAGGGCACACGAAGCAAACGAGGCTACGAATGTTTTTAAGTTCTTACATTAGCAGAATTGAAGAACTTCTAGAAAGTGGCGACGCTGACAAATTAACCTATGCGGCGCTTGAAGCTCGGCTCGCGTTAGAACGTATTTGCTACGAAATTCTGAAGATAAATATTCAACATGTTGACGGCAACACGCGTGAAAAATGGCAACCAAAACCTCTTATAAATTCACTTCAAGAAACTGTCGATCCGTATATAACTAGTCCAAAAATAATTAGTATTTCTAAAACGCCTTGCGAAGAAGATAGGAACTTAACCAAAGAGGAGTTTGAACAATACGATTATGTGGAAATTGGCAGAACTGCTGGAATAGACTTAAAGAAATTTAATTCAATTTATCAATCGCTAGGATCCTATTTGCACACTCGAATGCCGCGACCGGAGACCATTGAAATAAGCAGATATCCCGTCAACGATAAAACAAAAGAAAAGATAATCGAAGCATTGTATTTGATTAAACATCACAATGAAGCAACCAATGTCCAAATCGGAGCGTTTGGCGAAACAACTTCATTTAAATGCTTATGTGGCACTGTTAACACGAGAATTATTAATGGAATTAAAAAAAGTCCGGCACTGAAGTGCGTGAATACGGAATGCCTTCACAAATGGAAAGTTACCGTATCAGACGAAGGCGATATCGAATGGAAGACGCCACTTGTAGAACTTGTTTGCAAGAACAACAACTGTAAATCCGTAAACCAAGCAACTCACGGTCAAATATTTGCTATTCACAAGGGTAAGTTTCATTCATGGTCTTGTGGGTCGTGCGGCACGGAGCACCTAGTTGGTTGGGGACTAAGCGTTCAGCAATGGCAATCACCCAAAAAATAACCCCGGCCACCATGGCCGGGGCACCGCACACCCTTGGAAGTTCGCATTAACAAGAGTGCTTGGTAAGTTTTCCCGTGGCGAGGAAGGCATGAAGGTTCACGGGAGTTAGTGTTCAACCCGGCTGTTGCCTTTGTCGGCCAAGCCGGAGTTGTAAAAGGATCGGTGAACGGCCTTGATGATGTCGGGGTATTTCGCGGCGGCTTTCTGAAGTTCCATTGAACCGGCAAAGCAGCCCGCCCCGTCCGGGCAATGCTTCTTGATGAGGTCGCCCGCAATCGAATTGTGCGTATCCTCTGACAGCCCAAGCAGGTAATGCGGTGTGCCATAGAACACGGCGGCGAATTCAAGGTTTTTCCCGGCCATGTCGCGGATTTCCTTCAGGCCGGTTTCCTTCTTGGACAGTTCGCGAATGAAGCCGCGAATGTCGGCATGAATGGGAGTGCGCTTGTCATTGAGCGCGAAGGCCGCTTCGATCTTGTTGAAGCCTTCATCGCTGAGTTCGCTGGCGAGTGCAGTCAGTCCGGCTTGCGCCTTTTCAAGCACACCCGCCACATCGTAAGCGATTTTCTGACCCAGCCCCGTGATCCGGGCCGTGAGTTAGTAGAGTCTGTTCGCCTTTCTTTCTGGGTTGATGTGGTTGGTCAAGGCCCGGTGAGCGGCGCTTGCGCGTAGCTCAAGCGAACCGGGCCGGGGGTGACGTGTTCGCTCGGCGTAGACACAAGGTGCGAGCCCGCCGAGTGCGGTGTGCGGTCTCTCGGTGTTGTAGTCGATCCTCCATGCCTCGATCAGGTCGCGCGCTTCGCCGAGCGAGGAGAACAGGTGTTCGTTCAGGCACTCGTCCCTGAACCGGCCATTGAAGCTTTCCACGAACGCGTTCTGGGTGGGCTTTCCGGGTGCGATGTAATGCCACTCCACACCGCTGTCCTTCTGCCATCGCAGGATCGCGTGACTGGTCAGTTCGGTGCCATTGTCGCTGACGATCATGCGCGGCTTTCCTCGCCGCTCGATCAGACGATCAAGCTCACGGGCCACGCGCACGCCTGACAGCGAGGTATCGACCACGACGGCTAAGGCCTCTCGCGTGAAGTCGTCGACCACGCATAGCGTCCGGAAGCGCCGCCCGTCGATTAGAGCGTCGGAGACGAAGTCGAGGCTCCAGCGATGGTTCGCCGCCGCAGGCAACAGTATCGGGCGACGGGTTCCAACCGACCGCTTGCGGCCACGCCGCCGACGGACCGCCAGCCCTTCTTCCCGGTAGAGCCGGTAGACCTTCTTGTGGTTCGCATAAAGACCCTCCCGTTCCAGCAGGATGCCAAGCCGACGATAGCCGAACCGGCGGCGCTCGCCTGCCAGATCGCGCAAGCGAGCTCGCAAGGCGTCATCACCACCAGAACGCTTCTGATACTGGAACGTGGAGCGATCAAGTTCTGCAAGGGCACACGCCCGACGCTCGCTCAGCCCGTGCCTGGTCACCATGTGGTGCACGGCCTGGCGCTTGACGTCGGGCGTCAGAAGTTTTTTGAGGCGAGGTCCTTCAGGGCCGCATTGTCCAGCATCGCATCGGCCAGAAGCCGCTTCAGCCGGTTGTTCTCCAGCTCCAGCGACTTTAGGCGCTGGGCATCGGATACTGTCATGCCGCCGAACTTCGCCTTGTATTTGTAAAACGTCGCGTCGGAGATGCCGTACTTGCGGCAGACCTCCTTCGTGCTCACACCAGCATCGTGCTCCCTGAGCATGCCGATGATCTGCTCCTCCGAATAACGGCTCTTGCGCATGGTCCATCCTCTTTTCGATGGACTCTACCATTCAATGGCCGGAATTCACGGGGCTGGGTCATTTCTTGCCAACAACGTGCTTTGCGACTTCAGTTCGCGTTTCATCAAAGTGCAGCGCGCCGATCTTGCTGACGCCGTTTTCAAGGGCTTCGTGGGCGCGGTTGACGTGGTTCATCGCGAGTTGGGGAAGCTTCGACGCATCGCCAAGCATAACCTTGCGTCCGGTCGGGATTGTTGCCCGTTCAAAGAAGGCGTTCGTGTCCGGTGTGTTGTTCAGCGGCTTAATGGGTTGAGCGTTAAACATGGCGATGGGCTTTCTCAGTTGTAGAGGGGCTTGGCGTCACGGTTGTTGAGTCCGTCCATGATCGCGTCGAGGGTTCGGCATTCTTCAAGAAGCTGGCGTTGCTGTTCTTCAATCCAGCTATCGACAGCGGCGATTTCATCCGGTTCAACCGGGGCTTCAGGCACCACCATGAAGCTATGGCCGCGCGGCATGTCCCCGAACTGGCGTGTCATGCGGGCCATGGCGTCGGCTTCCGTCTCGCCAAAGCGCACACCCACAACATGCGGCCAGCGAACGCCTGTGTTGGCCTCCATACGGGCGATGCGGCGGGACAGGGCGCGAAGGCTCATTGCAGCGTCCTGCCCTTCTCAAGCGCCTCTACGCGGGCCTCTAGGGCCGATCCCTCAATCATCCGCGACAGGATGGCCAAGATGTTCGCGAGGCGGCTGGCGTCTTCAACCTTCAGGGTGCCGGAGCGCGCGTCCCTGAACAGCCGGGCCGTCTGGTGCGCACAATCACCCACACTCAGCAGGCGCGCCCTGAACGCCTTGCGACGGCCACCCGAAGCGCCGTCACGGGGGGCAGGCAGCGGCATCCCGCTTTCAACCGGAAACTCGTTCTGTTCGACTTGCACGGATCAACACCCTAGGCAGCTCTAACTTGCCCACACGGTGCGGCACCTGCATTTGACACGTCAAACATTATTTTGAGATGCATTGCAGTTTATGTTATTCAATATTATATTAGCCGCTCGGCTTGCATTTCTTGTTTTCATCATACAACTTAAACATCAACTTCATCGCCTCGAACGCCACTTCCCGATCCGGCGAATTCGCCGCTCGCAACAGGCACTCAATCGAGTGCTTCAAAATCCAATTGCGATCTTCACCTTTCGGCTTGAATTCCTCACGGGTGTAAAAAAGCTGAAGCGCGGCAATGGCTGTGGTGCGATCCGACTGGTTCACCCAATGCTTCACCAAACGCTCAAGCGCCTTGAGATAGCTGCGCTCCAAGAGCGCGTTGATTTCTTCATCGGTTGGAGCCGGTCCCGTATCCGGTTTGTGTCCACGCTCCCAAGGTGTTTCATTCCACCAATCGGCTCTAGGTTCGTCAGTCATGGCGTAGTCCTTTCATCAAAAGATGGGTTGAAACGTGGGTATTGCGTCAAATCCGGTCTAAACTTCATCCAGTTCAACGACTTCGTTTGAAACTTGGCGGTTCACCCCTCCGCCCTCCAATCGTGCCACCGGGACATGGACCCCCTCCCCTAAAGGGGAGAGGGGGTGTGGGTGTCCCGTTCACGGGGTGTCACGACGCGGGACATGTCCCGGACTTGTCCCGATGATGTCCCGCTGTCCCGCTTCTCTCAGCCGGGCCGCGATTACTTTTTCCGTCTCGGCGGCGTTCGGGCCTGCCAGCCGGTAAATGTCGTTTGCAACGCTGAGTTCACCCCGCTCCACCAAGGCTTCCCGTGCACGTTGGAACGCCTTCTTCTTGTTGTCATCGTTGTCCGCAGTGCTTTCGCGGTAGAACGCCGGACGCCAATCATTCAGGTGAAGTCCGGCAAATGCGTTGTTCACCAACTGACCGCACTCACCCGCTGCCGTGTGGAAAGTCGAAAGCGCGAGTTTCTGATTGGGCGAAAGCGGCCTTTGCTGCGGTGTGCTGACGGCAACTTCATCCGGTTCAACAACCAGTGAGGTGATCCCTTCGCCGTCTTCATCCCGGCCAACGGTGCAGACCTTTAATACGAAGCCAAATTCCTGCCCGGCTTCAGCGTCCTTCGCCTTATCGACTTTCCAAGTCCGGCGAGTGCCATTGCCCGACACCAAAATCGCGCCATCAAGTGCGGCAAACAGGCTGGAATGTCCGCGTATGCCCTTGGTGAAGTCCTTACCCGTGTGGGCAATGAGAACAACCAAGCCGCCAGTCAGCCGTTGAAGTGCATTCGCGCCTTCGATAACCGCTCCCATGTCCTTTGAACTGTTTTCGTCCAGTCCCGGCGAAGCTGGGGAAAGCGTGTCAATTATGATGACGGGTTCGGAATATCCGCATACGGAACCTAATGCGGCAACGTCTTCAGCGTGGGCTAGGCGAAAGGGTTGCAACAGGAAACGCATTCCAGTCGGGACAGGACGGCCATGAGCTTGTTCCCACGCCAAGACGCGTTGACTGACACCGGCTTCACCTTCAAGGCCAACGTAAAGAACCGGAGCGGGCTTGGTGCGGTGTCCAAACCACGGTTCACCTTCAGCAATCGCGCAAATCATGTCGAACGCGAGAAAGCTTTTGCCGCTCCCGCTAGGCCCGTAGATGATCCCGAAACCTTGCTTTGGAAAGACGCCTTTGACGCGCCATTGCATCGGCGGCAACAACTTTAATTCATCGGGCGTGTAAAGCTTGAAGCGGGGTTGGTTGCCTTCGACTTTCGCGGCGATTTCAGCGGTTAGCTTGCTGCTATCTACCAACGCGAAGTCCCGCCTTGAGTCCATCGCCTTGTTGATTGTCCGTTCACGGTAATCCTGCCGGGATTGCGTCTTTTCGCGTTGACCTAGCGGACTGGCCAACCAAATGCGTTCGACTTGAGCCGGGTTGAAGTTCGTGCGCGGTGCCAGTGCGTTGCACAAGGCTTGATCGGCTGCACTGTGATCCCCGCCATGGCCGCTTAGATCGCCATTCCAGAGGGCGGCTAGGGCCGGATCGGCCATCAGGCGCGCCAACACCTCGCTATCGCCCACAGAAAGCCCCTCAGAGGGCCGCGCGGGTGTTTCGGGTGCCGGAGTGGCCGGGGGAGCGAAATGGGCCTGTAGGGCGTCCAGAGCGGGCCGGAAGCCATCTTGCCGGAAAAGGGTCTTGGCCATGCGCCGGTCGCGCTTCCAATTGACGGTGCCGGGTATCCGCATGATGCGATCAACGTTCGACGCCGCCTTGTCCCCGTTGAACTTGGCAATCAAGGCGCGGTTCACCGCTTCGACGGCTTCAACGTTTTCCGGTGTCGCTTCGATTGGTTCAGGGAAAAGCCAATAGGCATGAATGCCGTTACCGCTATCCACAACAAGGTTGGGGCTGTGCGCTTCAAGCGCGGCGCAAACTTCGGCCTTGTTCAACGTGCCGCCTTTAGGCGGATCAATGTCAACATGGACGCCACGAAGCGCGATAATCTGCTTCTTGCTTGGCTTCACCCCGCAATCCGGTGTGGGAATGTTGAAAGTGAAGTAGCAGTTCAAGCCCGCTTGATTGCGTTCAACAACGTATTGAGTGGCCGCTTCAACGTCCGCACCAAAATAACGTCCACTTAGCGGTTCACCTGTTTTTATACAGCACACATGGACATGCGGATATTGCCAAGCGAGAAATGCTTGCACTTCAACTGAATTTGGGCTAACAAGGTTATTGCCATCGTTACCATTGTTAGCCGTCGCCTCACCGGGGCGGCGGCTTTCGCTTTCCATGGGGCTTACACCGGCATTGCAGCGCGGCGGGCCTCAAGGGACGCGACTAGCACCCGTATCTCATCATCGCTCTTGCCCGCAATGCGGGCCGCGTTGATGGCGGCGATTTCGCTTTCTGGCCAGCCTACAATGCGCTCGCCAAGCTTGACGCCTGACGGGAAGGTGCCTGCCTGAATTCGGGCATAGATTGTGGGGCGTGACAGGCCGGTGACGCGCATCACCTCCGGTATTCTCAACATGGTCATCATTGCGTTCGTCTCCATACGCCGTAAGCGCTTAGGAGACAAAACTGACTGATGCTAAGCGTAGAGCATACGGAAATCAGAGAATTGACTGTAAATCCGGCAACTATATCAACCTTGATATTGTGTCCGGTTGAATAGACAAGTTCAACAAACTCACCACTTGCCTAGAAGCTTCGATTTTACTTAGCCCGGCTTCATGCAGCTTGCGCGCCTCATCAACGGCGTCATCGCGCTTGCCGGTGAACTTGTTCTTTGACCCGGCCTTGCGTCCTGTGGGCGGCACTTCAACGCCGTCTTCAATCACGAAACTCATTGGCCAACTGCCTCGCTGATCGCAACGACATTGCTAGGCTTGGCGAGGTTCGCGCAATAGTTCGCCCAATCCTGCATTAGCGGCGCGCGCTTCGGCAGTGCGGTTTCCCTCGCATACGCGGCCTCTGAATCATCCTTCAGTTGGTGCGCCAGCGCGTGTTCAATGACTTCGCGTGGGTATGACGTAGTTTCGCCAGCCCAATCGCGGAACGTCGAACGGAAGCCGTGAGGCACAACAGGATCACCGCAATTCCCGTCAACCCAACCGGCCTTGCCTGCCTTCAGCCTGTCAGCATGCATGCGCCGCGTGACGGCTGACAGGGACATGTCACTCAACATGCCGCCCCTAGCAGCGGGGAAAACGTAGAGAGGCGCGCCCTTGATCCGGGGAATGTCCTTCAGCCCTTCTAGGAGCTTCACGGCGGCGTCAGACAGGGGAACGCGGTGCTTCTTGTCTGCCTTCATGCGCTCTGCCGGGATCACCCACAGACGGGCCTTCAGGTCGATTTCATCCCAAGTCGCGCCGCGCACTTCACCGGATCGGCTGGCGCACAGAATGGCAAACTCCAACGCCTTCGCAGCCATCCCGTCGCGCTTGCGAAGTTCAGCCATAAATTCACCGACTTGAGCGTATGGCAAAGCAGGGTGATGGCGACGTTTGATCTTCAGCTTACCAAGTTCTTTGAGGCTACCCCTCCATTCGGCAGGGTTGTCGCCTTGCATCAACTTCTTATCCTTCGCGGAGTTGAATACCGCTTCCATGCGGCTCCGAACGCGACGGGCGGTTTCGTGCTTGGTTGACCAAATCGGCTCAAGAACCTTTTTGACGTCATCAACTGTGATGCTGCTTACAGGTTTATCGGCAAGCACGGGATAGGCGTAGGTTTCCAATGACGAACGCCATTGCGCCTTGTGCTTGGGGTTCACAAGTTCCTTTTCCTTCGTTTCAATCACGACTTCAGCGCACTCGCGAAACGTTTTCGACCTAGCGCGTTCAAGCTCAATCGCCATCCGTTCGGCCTTGCGAACCTCAATAGGATCGCCGCCTTCATCAAGAATGCGTCGGCAGTCCGCCGCCTTTTCCCGCGCTCGCTTCAGACTGACGGATATGAATGCGCCAAGGCCCATTTCACGGGTGCGCCCGTTCCGGGTGAACCTGAACACCCACGATTTGCCACCTAGACGGCTCACCTGAAGCCATAGCCCGCCGCCGTCGCCGTAATAGCCCGGCTCGCGCTTGGCCTTCACTGCCGTGTCCGTGAGCTTGTTGATCCCGCCTGCCATGTCGCTACCCAATTTTCTACCCACGTCATAAAGGCAGATTTCGCGAGACCGCGCAAGACGCTATCAGACAATGAGGGGCGAAAAATCGTTATATAGCAGAGGCTTTGTGAGACGCCTTGAAACCATGCGAGACAATACGATGGCGGACACCCTCACCGCCACTATTGCGAAAACTCCAACCCCTTCAAAAGGGTAAGTTTTCAGCGTTTCGCCAGACCGGCAAAACGTTCCAATTCACTGTTCCAATCACTCTGCCAGCGGGTCTCAAAATGAGCGGCCGCCGCATGCAGCATCTGGTGGCGCGGGGTCGTTGCTATCAGCTGCGCTTGCCGATCCCGGTCGATGTCCAACCCCTGCTGGACCGCAAGGAGTTGAGATGGTCGGTACAGACCAGGGACCCTTCTATTGCCAAGGACCGGGTACTCATCGCCACGCTCGCCTTTCGCGAGCTCTGCGATAAGCTACGCCATATGAAGGATATAACTCTCGAGGACGCCCGCGAGATTGCGCAGGCGTTCTACCAAAGCCTCGTGCAAGGTTACCGGTCGCCGCCCGCGGTCGCCGATGAGGCCATTGACCATGATGCGGGTCATCAGGCGGTCATGGCGGATGAGTTCATTTCCGCACTGGAGGTCCAAGTCCAGTCTCGCGCCTCCGGCGCTGCGGTCGTGAAAATGGCGAAGCAAAGGGCTGCCGACGGCGGGTCAACCCACCATCACCGGGTAACGACGCTTTCCGGGCGCTCTGTGAAGGGATCGCCCGCGCTCAGATGGAGCATGCGCGCTTCACCCTGTTCCGGCAGCAGGACTTGCTCAGCGCCTATTCTCCAGATGACACGCTGTTCCAGCCTCTGGCTACGCAGCAACGAGCACCAGCGGACGGATTGCAATCAATTGCACTTCAGAAGGGCCTCACGCTTGCCGAGGCGATCAAGGTTCACGTCAAGGCGCATTCGACCGGGGGTGCGACCTGGGCACCGAAAACAGCAGAGGAAAAGAAGCGCACTTTTGAGATCGTCAAAGCGATCCTGGGCCCGGACCTGCCGATCAAGTCGATCGCCACCGATCACGTTCGAGCTGTCAGAGACTTCCTACAAGGCTTGCGGGCAAGGGGGGAGCTTGACCCAGCCAATCCATCCACCATGCAGGCCGAGCGTGAAGCTGACCGGTTGAACCCGAAGACCGCCTCGAAGTATTTCGGCTATGTCCGCGCGCTTCTGAGGTGGTTGGTGGCCGAGGGCTACCTCGAGGCTGAACCTGGCGCGACAATCAAGCTGGCAACGCCAAAAAGCGGGGCAAAGAAGGCTGTCCGCCCGTTCACCGTGGAGGAGCTGAACGGGATATTCAGCTCACCCCTCTACGCGGGCTTCAAATCAAAGAACCAGCGGCACTTGCCGGGCACCATGAAGCGGCAGGACGGGCTCTACCGGATGCTCTTGCTCGGTCTCCACACTGGGATGCGTGCAGGCGAGCTGCTTCAGTTCAGCAAATCGGATGTACGGGTGCAGTGTCACGTCCCGCACATCGACATCAGGCCTGATCTCGATCTCAAGACGGAGGGGTCGGCCCGGCAGGTTTCGATCCATCCCGACCTGTTCGAGTACGGTCTGGTAGAGTGGCTGGCTAAGCGTCCGAAGATAGCCGAGTAACGCCTGTTCTATGAGATCGGCCTCGGTCCCGAAGGACACCGAGAACAGCCACCTTCCCTTACGAAGACGGGAGCGGGCCACGATCCGTTTCCGGCAGATGCGAAGTCTGCAGAAATTCACCGCCGCCCACGCGTCCGTCCACAACCACTTCAACCATGAACGATCCGTGGAACGCCGCGCCCGCTTCAAAGACCTCCGCAACGCGGCGCTCGCCGAGTGGCGTCAGCTGCTGGCTATATGAGGCTAAGCCTCACGACTTCGGGGACCCGTTCTCGTGCGTCTGACAGCACAGAGCGGCTGGCGATGGCCCGCAATCGGCACAGTGACCTGAGACCAGCTTGGTTCCGCATTTGGATGGAGAGTCTGTCACAAGGCGACTCACTCTGCGCAAGAGCAGGTTCACCTAGGAACAGATCATCGCAATCCTGGCCGAACAGGCCACAGCTCTGGAACCTCGATCAATTCTGAATGCTGACTTATTTGGTCAGCGCGTGCATGGCAGCATCAAATTCGGCCGCTGCTCGTGCCATGTAACGTTCTGAGTCATAAAAGTTCATGATTTTGAAGTGGTTCCAGCCGTACTGCTTGAGTTCGAAACCGCGTGCGATATGCGGATCAGCGGGGTTGTAAGCGTTCCGGTAACGCAACCAGGATGCACATTCAGCGATACGGCTGAAATGATCGAGTGTTGCGCGGCGCAACGATACCAGCTCGTTGTATATTTCGCCTGCCACTGATCGCGAACCGGCGAGCGCATGGTCTGACCAGTAGGCGCGAGGGGAATCGAAGTCGTAGAAATCGAGCGCGTATTCGTCGAACTTGAGAAAATCGTAGCTCTCCTGAATGGCGCGGCGCACTTCTTTCCGGCTTATGCGCAGCCCCTTGACCGATAGGTCTTGCCGGTCTTTGGCTTCGCTCCGCATCTCATTCACCTCCCGATGGACATGGAGGACAAAATCATCCATCGACGTACGCATCTGCTCCACGGTAAAATAGCCAATTGCAGCCAGACGCAGAACAAGTCCTCTATTGGTGCCCTGCTTCCACAGTGCGGCTGGCACTGAGAGTTGCCACGCTGTGTGCCCAATTACAGATTGCATCTCGGCCGCAATGTCATCGACCTCAAGTCCGTAAATGCGGCGGTCACCAGCGACGCGGCTGCTCATTTCTTCGCGTACCAGAGTCATCAGGTGCTCGCATCCGAAATAGACGACGAAACCGGATTGACGTGCGACGGCGCGTGTAGAAGCCGATCCGACAACGAAACGTGGGCCAGCGCCTTCATCCAGATTTTTCAATAGAACGCCGATCAGCGGATCATTGACCTGAAAGGTACTGCTTTGCAGGCTTTCGAAGGCTTTGTTCAGCTTGCCTTCCAGGTCGCCGTTGTAATTCGCGATGCGCGCAGCCGATTGGAGGAAATTGCGTCCGGCCTCGCCGTAAGCCCGGATACTTTCCGCTTTTTCCACGATGACGGCTAATGACTGCTCGATGAGCTCGTGGAACAAGCTCGGCAGGCTTTCGCCCGACTGGTGTGTGCTCTGCGCTTTCCAGATCTTTTTATGAATCTCTTCGATGCGGGGGTCGGCAGGCCCGATGAGGCTATTGCCTACGAAGAGGTTCGTAATCAGGACGTCGCTCCAGTGCCGCGCTTCGTCAATGCGTTGAAACTCCTTATCCTTTGAGCCGGGGAAACTCGACCATTCAGCCGGCACCAGCAGCAGTTCATCGGCGCGCAAATCTCCATTGTCATTCTTGCGGCGCCGCTGCACGATCCGGTCCCGCAATTCTGGCCAGCTTTTGGGAGCCTTTTTGTCTTCGTGTGAGCCCCGGACCGAGCTCAGGGCGGGATCGTCGGCAAACGTAAAGTTCAATCGCTTTGAGAATCCATGTGCTTCGGCGAAGGCGGGTATCTGCCGATCCCAGAAGAAGTCTTCGACCATGACAATGCGCGTCTCGGCGGGCTGTTCACCTTCCGGGTATAAATCCTCGGCTTCCAGCTCCCGTACGCCTTTGGCCGAGCGCATACTCATGCGCATCATGGTCATGGGTGATCGGTTGAAGACCAGATTCCATTTGTGCAGTGCGAGCGCCACTGAATCGTGACCCAGCATTATGGCGTTACCCTCGCGCCGCAATACACAATAGGGCTCATCACACAACGCATCAATCACCGCGCCGACCGGGTTATTGTCGTTCTCGTCGTGGCCCGTGACCAGATGCTTGGCGTTCTCTACCAGCTTGTCCCGCTCAACCCGGCGGGTGACGGCCCGCCCGTCGGCTTCTACCTTGACGAGCTCGCTAGCCAGCATGCGATGGAGCAGGTCCGCAGCTTCGGCGTAACTTATATGCTCGGGCCATTTAACGGGTTTTTGGTTGTCGGCGTCTTGGTTGCCGGGGTTCTGGCAGGCTGCCTCTATGCTTTCCGAGACGTATTCTTCGATCTGCGTGGAAATGTTTCCAATCTGACGCACGTGCTGAAGCGTTATCGGGAAGCGCAAGGCGCTCTTCTCACGATAAAGCAAATGTTTCGGCCGGGCAGCCTTTGCCATACGCCAAAGCCGTCTGCAGGTAACCTGCAAGGTGGGCAGGACACCGCCGGCTGGTACCTCTGAATTGGCCATTTCGTCCGCTAGCGCTTCTGCCACGCCATCTTCAAAGTAGAAGGGATGAAAAGCACCGCCCTCGGCAGCCTCCGGCTGAGTCGGCCGTTCAATCGCGGACAGAATGCCGCCGCGGTCGAGATCACTCAGGAAGAAGCCGCGCAACCTTTCGGCCGGACCGGAACCGCGAGACAGTTCATCATCGAAACGCCCCTTATACTCAGTGCGCAGCGATATCACGATCCTGCAATTGCTTCGCTT
The DNA here is from genome assembly GCF_041429775.1 of Glycocaulis abyssi. Lineage (NCBI taxonomy): Bacteria > Pseudomonadati > Pseudomonadota > Alphaproteobacteria > Maricaulales > Maricaulaceae > Glycocaulis > Glycocaulis abyssi. The sequence goes on from NZ_CP163421.1 coordinate 1,979,787, forward strand.
CCTGCAAAGGTGGCCCAAGAACTCAAAATATGCACTGAATTGACGTTCATCAGCGGCGATTTTTTTCCTGTCGCGCGTGTCGTCCTCTTGTGCGAGGCGCTTTTCGCGCAATGTGAATACCTCCTCAGCCTGATCGATAACAAATATAGGCGCAACCTCTAGCGATCTCCCGATCAGGTTGAGCATCTCGAAGGCCGGGTGCGGTGTCTCGTAAAGTCTCTCTTCAAGCTCGCGGAACTTATCGAAGCTCTGCCGGAAGGCTTCATGGTCAGGTTCAATGCCGCGCAGCTGCCCAAATTTGGTTTCACCCGCAGCGATAGAATCAACCACTTCGAACATGTAGTCGACGAATTCGCGTAGCGGGTATTGCCCTGAGCGGATTACATTGAAAACAGTGGGGAAACCAACACCATAAGTGCCATGCTCGAGAGCTGGCTTGACTCCTGCACGGAGAAAGCTCGACTTGCCGCAGCCTGACCTTCCGTGCAGCAACAGCACGTTGGAGGTCAGCAAGGTGTCGATGAACGCCCCTGTTTCATTGTCGCGTCCCGCAAAAAGCGCGGAGAAGCCAGGTTCGTAATAGCGAAGCCCCGGATAGGGCGTCTCGTCAGGGATCAGATTGCTGCCCGCCGTCACGCTCATTTCTTCTCCCCTTTCTGTGCCGCCTCAATATACAGATCAATGAGCTCGACGATGTGCTCGGGTGGTGGATCAAGGCGAGCCGTGCTCGGGTCGCAATACACTCCGTACAACAGGCTGAGCGGCCAATGGCGGTCCCGCGCCGCCTCAATCGCGCTGATCATTGGCTCATCACTCAACCAGATATCTCGCGCGATCCGCCAGCCACAGTATTTTAGTTGGGGGTTGGTGATGTCGGTCTCCACCGCAATCAGCCCCGCTCGGCCGTGATCGAGCAATGCCTTGACCCATTCTGCCCCACGCCCATGCCGGATGACCGCATCTCCATCGAGAAAGGTGAAAACAAGCGCCTCGGGGCGCTCCAGCGCCCGGCCAACTTCTTCCATGAAGTCACCGCTTGAGAGCTCGGTGGACTGCATCCGGTAAGAGCCTCGACCCGAAGGATCCGCAGAGAGTGAAAAATAAAAAAATTGATCGCTGCTTCTGTACAGCTGGATAAGCTCTCTGACTTGTGCAGAGTTGCTTCCGATCACAGTTTCTTTGTCGTCTTCTTTATACTTTCCCGTCTGAATCAATTTGTTGATATAGTGGTCGTTCGTCTCCAAAACCGCGACAACTCGCACTTCGGCAACGGGTTCCATCTTGGGTGCGGCGGCCATTTTTTTCTTGTAGGATTCATTCGAACACGACAGCCGGAACATGGAGCACCAGAAGCCGTTCCAGGCCTTCGGGGCCATCGGGCGCGCGTCGAAAGGCGCGTCGTCCTTACCGAGAGGGGCGTGTAGCAGGCCCCATGGCAAGATGGGCTGGGTGTAATCGGAATGGACAAAATGGACGTGCCAGCCTTCAGGATCAGATAGCGGTTCGTCTTCGAGCCAGCTGCGGAAAACTGCCGCTGTGCCCTCTGACGCCTTATCGCCTTCCATTCCGGTCAGCAGCGCATCGTAGAGTTCGGCGCCGGCTTCCGCGAGCGCAGCAAGTACGGCGTCGCACCCGTCTGGAAGTTTATCTGTACCGCGTGACCAGTCCAGTTCACCCTGCAAACGATCAAGAGTACTCCGTACGGATACGCCGCAGGCATGCAATTTTTTTTCATCTACATTATATTTTTTCCAGACCGTGTTGCCACATGACCAGGTGATCTCGATACACCCCTCTTCAGCATAGTTGAGAAATGCTTGAAGGGTGCGTACACTGGTTGTCGCTTCATCAAGCGCCATCCACGCTCTCCTTGTTTTTACGGACAATGCGGACAAGCCTGAGACCCACGCCTATGAACCGGTCGTCCGGTTTCGGGTGGAGCGCCGCAGGTGTTGAAGGTGTCTTGCTGGTGGATGCGCGCGACTCCTGAAGTGCCTTGTTCCAGCGACCGCCAATATGTTTGACGCTCTCAGGTTCAGTGTCGGGTGGTGGCCAGTCGGGTGCCTCGCCGTCGCCATGGATCAGCCACATGGCCACATTTGTCCCGAAGTCGAAGGGCATCCCTTCCGGAGCAGGAAACACGCCCGGCGGCACCGGACCCTCCAGCGTCAGTCCCCGGTGGGGGGCAGGAGACGCACCGCCGCCTGGAGGCTGGTCAGATCGCCACGGAAAGCGCTTGTTGTCAGCGCAAACTTGGCTAATCCGGCGCCACTCCGATTCAGTGGGCAAGCGAACGCAAATATTCTCGCCTTCTTTCTTGTCACGCCACAGTGCGTAGTGCACCGCCTCCACCCATGTCAGATAGGACACAGGCGCCGCCAGTCGCTTGCTCATCATCGCCCATTTTTCGATGGGAGGCCGTCGGCGCCTGAAAGTGCGGCGCACATGCTTGCCTTGCATTGAATGAACGTTGCGTGCGAGTTCATCCAGCCACCCCACCAATGCTTTGTCCGCTGGCGCGACAAGATATTCTTCGTAATCACAGACCAGCACGGGACGCGCGGCAACCTCAAGACGCCCGCCACAATCGCTCTCGACGCCAATGTCAATCCATTCTGGCCGCCGATCCGTCAGCTCGTCTAGCAATTGATGAATTCGCTCTCGCGTCCGCTCGGGCTTGTCTGTCAGCCACATGGTAGCCAGCGCATCAATCGCCTTGACCTTGCGGCTTTCGTCCAGCATGGGCGCCACAGATATGTAGAAATCGATGGCCGCCTGCTCCAGCTCGCGGGCATGCGACTTCGTTTCCTCGTCAACGGGGAAACGCGTGCCGACGCAATAATCGCGAACCCGGCACGCTGCGGCAAACCAGGCCATGGCTTCGCTCAAATTGTCAGCGCCACGCTCCTGGTTCGCGCGTTCAAGCAGGGCGCGGGGAATTTCCAGCGCCTCCTGTCCGCGCAGGGCATCGATGGTATTTAGCGGCAGGCTCATCCAGAAGCCCAGCAATGGTTCAAGATCGGCTATCCGCTCTGGGTTCGGTTTAGGTAGCAACTTCTCAATCTTGCTAGCAGTGCTACCGCCGCGGTCTCCATACACGTGCTCGGCTGCGAGGTAGTCGGCAAGCAGCCGGGGAGCGATCTCGACTTCACCTGCAACGCGCGCTGACCTCACGAAACCAACCTGCACCCGCAATTGGCGGAGTAGATCGCTCGCAGTTATTGTTGGACCTCCCTCGGAGAAAGCTTCGCGCGCACGGGCGTCGTTACTCGCAGCGTCTAGTAGGATATCAGCAGCACTATTTTTCGTAAGCGTCCCGCCAGCTAGGATCATGCCGTAGGCAAGCGCGCGCAGCAGCTTGACCAGGCTGTCCGCCGGGAAGTCGCTTCCAGCCACCTTAATGCCCGCATCCTGCAGCATGCGGTCGACAAGCCGGCGGCAGAACTCTGCGCGGCTATATGCCAAGCCGTCCTGCTCCTCGCGCGCCCGAACCCAGCAATAGGCGTTCAACAGGAGCGGGCTACGCAGTATTTCAGAAGTATCGGCACGCGCCTTCATGCTTTCGGCGTCCTTCAGGAGACGTTTGCGTACCAACTCGCGGCCCGCCTGACCGTCGCTATAATGCTCGGAGAGGTAGGCCCCTATGAACCGCTCAATGTCGTCTTCGCGGGGCCCCTGCAGGTTAAGGACCACTAGCGAGTTTTCTTTGTTTTCTATGGGTAGAGAGGAACGCGTGGTCATTACTACACGCAATGGGGCATTATTGCTGTCTTCCGCGTCATCATCGCCGTCGTCCGTGTGATTCGCTGTCAGATCCTTCAAAATCTGTTTGTGTTGTTCGCCGGCCTCATCCAGGCCGTCCAGCAGAAGCAGGATAGGGCGCCCCCCCATCTGCTGCTCGAACGCCCACTTGTTATACTTCGAAAGATATTCTATCTCGCGGAGCACCGTACTGGCGTTGTGATCTTCGTTGTACGAGTTCCGCGCTCTGAGCTTATCTGCCAGAACGGCTGCGGAGACTGTTACCGGAAGAAAGCGTCGTTTGCGCACCAATGGACCGCATTGATCCAGAAGCTTAGCATGTGTCTGGCTGGCGTTGCGGAAGGCAGTCTCGAATTCGGGTCTGTGTTGCGACGCGGCAAGCGCTGCCGCAGTGGCCAGCGTCGTAGTCTTTCCTGCGCCGGTTGGTGCCTTGATCAATAGCGGCGTCGGCGAGCGTTCGAAAATCGCGTCGAAGACGCTGGTTGGGTTATTGGACGCTGTCGCTTCAGCGGCCAGCGACATGAAGGTCGCGGGGTCATAGGCGAAGGCTTCAGTTTCTTGACGTCCATGGTCAGGCGCCTCGTTGTCCCCACCAGCCAGACGGCCCGTCAGCCAGGCTTCGAAGTGCCTTGGACTGGGCCCTGACTCAGCTTCCCCATCGGTCACCGGCGGGCCAGCCGCCCGGTTTCTGTCGGCGGCCCTTTCTCGCTTAGCACGCTCTTGCTTGGTCAATCCGAGGGCAAGTCGCTGGCCATACTGATCGTGGATATGCCCGGCGAGCCGTTCCAGCTCGCTTTTGTCCTCGCTGGGGTCGGCGCTGAAGCGGAATTGCTGAAGTTTTTCGGGATTCTTAATTGAGGTGAGATGTCGGTTCAGATGGGCGTTCGCTGCCTCCTGGCTGTTAGCGAAGTCCCCGGGCGCAAAAACCAGAAGCGTGTGTGTGGGGCTTTGGCTGCGGCTCCTATGCAGGTCCCGTTTCACCGAATAAGCGATTTCATCCTTTTGGATACATCGCGAGTTGCCATCCGCCGGGTCCAGTCCCGTGTCGGAGCAAATGAGCACCAAGGTTAGCGGCGCTGCATCGATAAGTTGCTCGTACTCCTTTTCGTAGTCCACGCCGCCATTGACATATCGCTCGCCGGCAGGCCCGCCGGTCTCCTTTCCCATCCACGCCGTGACATAGCAGAGTTTGTCCAGTTCCTTGCCAATGGCTTCAGCGAGGGGCTCGGTGCTCTTTCGAATCGAGATGAAGATATCTGGTGTTTGTGTCATAATTCCCCCGTCGCCTTCGCTTTTAACATGACGATGCAGCCCGGCAAGATGCGAACGAATTACCGCTTCACACTTATCTGCGCTGGCTGGTTACATTCGACGTCACGACCTTGCGGTTTGTATCCCGGTCCATTCGACCGAGCTCGCCCGGCATTGCATTCGATAGAGGGCGTTGGCAGTCCTGCGCCGGATCCCCAGCATCACGGACCAGGCTGTTATTTCAGCCCGAAGCTGTAGTGTCTGCTGAGAAAGATGGTGCGTAAAGGCATCCCGTGAACACAACACTTCGCATTGATGTCAGGTAAATAGAAAACAATGTGCTGCATCACCGCTCATTTGCTTATGTGGTGTCGGCGTTTTTCCGGCCTAGCCAGGGAACTTTGCCGGGGCAATACAAACTCCCTGAAGAGGGCCGCCGCTTATCGGTTACAGAAAACCGGCGCGAAGAACCTGGTGCAAGGTAGCGCTCCAGCGCGAAATGCAGCCCACGAGCAAACGGCCATCGGCATATTGCAGCGGTCCTCTAGATTTCTCCCGAAAGTGCATCGACCACTCTCTGGAAGAGCAGGTCCTTGCGTTTTTCGGTGGCCGGCAGCGCCTCAAAAGGCACCATCATGGGATGCGTCCTCAGATGGTCGTTTCGCGTATGACCAAACTGCCAGCCCGACCGGCGTTTCTCCTCCATCCACTGTTGATGTTGGTCCCCGGGAGACGCATCAGGGTTCTCCACCCGAAAGCAAACAGCTGCAAGTGTTGCCTCTACCTGCCAGTCCTCCGCCTCATCCCAAGGCGGCAATGCCGTTTCGCCAAGCGCCTCGCAGTAAGCACGCACGGCTTCGTGGCACACCCGGGCGATCGTCTCGATATCTGTCTTTCCGGACTGGTCTGCCCTCACCCTCACTTCCCCCTGCGCACCGCATTGGTATTCGAACTTTGAGTCCGGTCATGGTAGGCGGCGGTCAATATAATCTGCAAGTTGGCACTGTTGCGAAGTCCGTGGCAGCGCTACCGCGTGACCAGTGGTCACACGGAATAGGCAATTTGACGGTTGTAAACTTGATGCCATTCCCTCAACCTTAACATCACACTGCCACAGGTTTTGAGGTTAGACATGTTTCGCTCGAGTAAAGCTGGCAGGTTTCTCCTGATCGCAGCCATTGTGGTATTGACCATTTTTTTGATCGGCTGGTGGGCATGGTTCGATCACCTTAGCGGTAACGAGGCCGTCTACGGTCAAAACAGTGTCCCTGCACCCTGGCAGGTCGCGCTGGACGCCGCTTACAGCGCGCTGAGGGCATTTGCGGTTGGCGATGAGTATGCCCGGCTGTTTGCAGCGACAAATAATGGTCCGCCTCCCGGAGATTGGAGGCTGGAGTTTGCTCGTTTCGGCGGTATCGCGGTTTTTTATATCGCGATCATTTTCGGCATCCTCACCTTGTTGGCTAGGCCATTGAGGCATTTGCGGGCCCGGTGGCGGCGCAAGCATCTAGTCATACTCGGTGAAACAGAGACCGCACGCCATGTTGCGGAGATGTGGCTGCAACTTTCACCGTCACGCCGTTTTGCTCGCCAGGTAACCTATCATGCGTCGGCGGCGCAGAGCTTGCCGGACAAGGTTCTCGTTCTGCCAAGAACCGAACAACTCTCGGCAAGTGCCATGCTGGAAAGTGTCAAGGGTGCCAACCGCGTAGTGGTTGCAGAGACGCACGACGCGATGACTACCGAGAGCGCGCTCGAGATTGCACGGCATATGCCCGATACGCCAGTGTTTGCCGTCTTGGCCGACCCTTGGCTGGCCCAAAGGGTGCGCCACGGCCTGCAGCCTGATCTGTCACCGTTGAAGAGCCGCAGCGGCAAGCGGGCATCAGGGGATCTGCTGAGCGCCATTAGTTTGAATGCGTGCGCAGCCCGTAGCCTTTTACATCGCCACCCGCCATTTGCGATCGCGATGAAAAATCGCCATCCGCGCGTGCACGCCGTTATCGTTGGGCTTGATGGCCTTGGCGAAGCTATTCTCCTCGATATTTTGAATTCCAGCCTCGTGATCCAGCTGGCTGCCCCGGCAATTACCGTCATCGATATTGCTGCTGAGAAGCGGATCAATGCGTTCAGGGCGCGCCACCCCGGCCTCGACGAGCATTTCAATCTCATTGCCATCCAGGCTGATATTACGAGCCTTGACAACAACGCGATCACAGCCGTCAGGGCGCGTGCCGGGGAGTTCCCGGTAACGGCCGTCTATGTCACCACCTCGGAGAAGTCGCCAGCGCTTAAAGGTGCGATCGCCATCAGGGAAGCGGCTCTGCGCGAAGGCCTGTTCGACGCGCCTGTTTTCCTGCGTGCATCAGAAGGTGCAGGTCTGCCTGAACGCGAAGGCGGTGTGGATTTCCATTCCAGTTGCGAACTGATCTCCTTCGGTTCCTGGAAAGAAATCATGCACGCCACCGGGATGCTGGAAGATCTGCCTGACCGGCTCGCCCGCGATTACCACGAAGCATATGCTGCGCTAACAACATCCAGCCCAGCTTCAACCGCATGGAGCACGCTGGACGAGCTGTCCCGACTTTCCAGCCGTCGGGCTGTCGATCACATACCGGCCAAGCTTGCTAGCCTTGGCTTCGATCTGGAGACCTATCTCCGGCAGCAGAGGTTGGCTTGTTACAACTTACCAAGCATTTCGAAGGATGAGTCACTTTTCAGAAATGCCACTGAACTGGTGAATCTGGCAAAGCTTGAACATGAACGATGGATGTTTGACCGCTGGATGAATGGTTGGCGCTATGGCGCCACCCGCGATGACAAGGCTTTCATCCACGACCATCTCGTCCCCTTCGAAGAGCTAGATGATGAGGTGAAGGTGTATGATGTCCAACTCGTTGACTGGCTTTCATCCCATATCAAGAAAACACGTGATGGTATCCGGCGGCGCGTCGACGCGGCGGACGCACCAATTGAACGGAAAAACGATGTAATCTTGGTCGATAAAGCGCGCCGCCGTACAACAGCGTCGCAAACACTACACTCTTAGGGTGTGCCTTGCTGCGCTGTACGTCTGCAGTGGGGAACTGTCAGAGGAAACCGCTTGAGCCGTCCCGCCCGGCTTCGTAGCGGTCCGGGATCAGCAACCCCTCCCGCTACTTCAAGGGGTCACCAGAGGTAATCCGGCTGGCGGTGATGCAGTGTTTCGGTTTCCGTTATCGCCGCGAAACGTCGAAGACGTGCCCCATGAACGAGGTATCGACTTGAGCCACGAAACGGTGCGGTTCTGATCCAACATCGCCAAAACGTGCCCATTCCCTGTCCCCATCATTCTTCAATGGACAACAAATACAATAACTTATGCGCTATTAATCATGTTCCATAAATCCCACCCTCACCGCCACGACGTTTATTTCCCATATAAATTAATATTTTAAGGCAGTTCGGCCGCCTCCAGTGTCAGCCGCGCCTTCTGTTGCTGCGTGCCGGTGAGTACCGCGCTCTGGCTGCACAACACCGCAAGAACAGGCTTACATTACATCCTATTTAGGATTAAGTTTTCTGATCAGGATTGCTTTTTCATCTTCGCGGTGGTTCCCTGCCGGCCAAGCGCCATGCGCTGTCTGTCTGGAGGGATCAAATGAACCGCTTGCTTGCCTGTGCCTTTCTGGCCTTCACCCTGGTCCTGCCAGCGACAGGCGCGTTTCCAGCCGAAGCGCGTCAGGCTGACCCCGATACCGCCATCGTCCGGCTGGAAAGCGCCATAGATGCCTTTGCCCGCAATTTGCTGGAGGAAGCTCAGGCGCCCGGCCTGTCAATCGGCATTGCCCGCGGCGGCGAGACGCTTCTGATACGCGGCTATGGCTTTGCCAATCTGGAGCATCAGGTGGAGGTGACCGGTGAAACGGTGTTCCGCATCGGCTCTGTCACCAAGCAGTTCACGGCGGCCGCCATTCTCCTGCTGGCAGAAGACGGCCGGCTGAGCCTTGATGACACGCTGGACCAGTATTTCGCCGATTTTCCACGCAGTGATGAAGTGACGGTGCGCCAGCTTCTCCAGCACACATCCGGCATCAGCAATTACACATCATTCGACGGCTTCATGGACACCACTGCGCCGCTGGACCATGACGAGGCGCGCATGGTCGCCTATATCGCAAGCGCTGATCCGCTCTACGATTTCGATCCGGGCACGGGCTGGAGCTACTCCAATTCGGGCTACATGCTGCTGGACTATATCGCCGAACGGGCTGCGGGCGAGCCGCTGGCCGATTTCCTGAAAACGCGCATCTTTGATCCGCTGGGCATGGACGATACCCGCATGGACGATGCCGCCGAGATCGTGCCGCACCGGGCGCAAGGCTATGATGCCGCGCCGGATACGCAGGCCGGTTTTACCAATGCCGGCTATCTCTCGCTTTCGGTCGCGGCCGGAGCCGGCGCCATCCGGTCCACCCCGCAAGACATGTTCGTGTGGACGCGCGCACTGCTGAACGGCGATGTGGTCTCCTCAGACAGTCTGACCTTGATGCTGGAACCGGCGCGCCTGAATGATGGCAGCCTGGCCCGAGACTTCCTGGTGGATCCCCATCCGGCCCTTGCCAATATGGATTACGGCTTTGGCATTATGACCGGTGAGCGCCACGGGCACCGCTTTATCGGCCATGGCGGCTCCATCCCCGGCTTCAATGCCTCACTGAACCATTACCCGGACCAGGACGTCACCATCGTGCTGCTGGTCAACACGATCGGCCCGGCAGCGCGCGGCGCGCCGGTGCTGGCCGAAGCGGTCTTCAGGGCGCTGGCAGATTAATCGCATCAAAAGAATACGAGGGGAGTAAATCCATGACCGCAATCCGTACCCTGCTGATGGTCACATCAGCCGCCGCGCTGGCCATGACACCGGCGGCGCTGGCTCCGGCGATGGCCCAGCCTGCCCCGTCTGCTGCCAGCTTCAACGAGGAAGCGCTGGACACCCTGCCCGCCTTCATTGACGGCGTGATGGCCCAGCAGATCGCTTCGCGCGAGGTGTCGGGCGCTCTGGTCACGGTGGTCCATCAGGGCGAAGTGGTGATGAGCCGGGGCTACGGATTTGTCGATGTCGAGAACCGTATTCCGGTCGATGGCGAGAGCACGCTCTTCAGGCCGGGCTCGATCTCGAAAATGTTCACCTGGATCGCGCTGTCGCAGATGATCGAGCAGGGCCATGTCTCGCTGGACGACGATGTCAACGACCATATCGATTTCGAGATCGAGCCCTTTGACGGCCAGCCGATTACCGTGCGCGACCTGTTCCAGCACACGCCGGGCATGAGCGATATAGGCGGGTTTACGACGACGAACGCCGAAGAGCTGGTCGATCACGCCGAATGGACCCGCAATAATGTCCCGCAGCGTGTCACCGCGCCGGGCGTGGAAGTGGCCTATTCCAACTGGGGCACGTCGCTGGCGGGCTATATCGTGGAGCAGGTGTCGGGCGAGCATTTTGCCGACTATGTCGAGAACCACATTTTCTCGCCGCTCGGCATGACCTCCTCGACCTTCCGCGAGCCTTTGCCTGATGGGCTGGCAGATCGCATCGCACTCGGCCACGATCTTGAGAACGGTCGCTATACCGCCCGGTCATTTGACTATTATTCCATGGTGATGCCTGCCGGGTCGGCCACGGTCAGCGGGCCGGACATGGCACGCTTCATGATAGCGATGCTCAATGATGGCGCGCTGGACGGCCAGCAGGTCTTCTCTGAAGAGCTGGTGGCATTACTGGAAACCAACTCGATTGCCAACGCGCCGCGCCTGCCCGGCATGGCGCACGGCTATCTGGTCTATCGCGAGGAGGGGCCACGCCTGATCGGCCATGCCGGGGCGATGCGCGATTTCCGCTCCAACATGATCCTGTCGCCTGAAACCGGCACCGGCATTTTCCTCTCCATCGTGGCTGCGCCCGCCGGGCGCCCGGCGCAAGGCGAGCTGAGCGCCGCGATCACCGGGCGGCTCTTCCCGCAAGCGCCGGCTCCGCGCTGGAGCGAGGCGGCCGAGGCGGAGCAGTTTGCAGGGCGTTATCTCGTCAACCGGCGCGACCATTCGGCCGAGCCGCACCCGCTGATGCATGCGGAGGTGGAGGCTGTTGGCTCCAACGCCATCACCATCACGGCGATCGGCCAGACGCAGTATTTCGAGCAGATCGGACCGGGTCTGTTTGAGCAGGTAACGGGCCTGCGCGAAGGCGGGCCGTTCGACCGGGTGGAGTTCTATGGCGAGCCGGGCGCCTGGCGGCTCTCATTCGCCAGCCAGCCCTTCATGAACTGGCACTATGTGGGTCCGCTTGAAGACAGTGACGAAGAGGACGGCGAGGCGCGCTAACCCACGCTGGCGGGAAAGTGACAGGCAAGGGCGGGGTCAGATCTGGCTCCGCCCTTGTCCATCTTAAGCCCGCCGGTCTGCGCCACTCGCTGCGGCCACGGCCTGCGCATCGAAATCATCGGTCAGCAGCGCCTCGCGGATGAGTGCTTCAGTACCCCTGATCTCGTTAAGCTCGCTGCTGCTCAGAACGCCCTTCGAGACAGCCTCGTCCAGCTCTGTCTTTGCCCCTTTCAGTTTTTTCAGCAGCTCATCGCGCCGGATGATGGCGGCAAATGCGCGTTCCAGAACGGCAAGCGGATCATCGCCTTCGCCGATATAGACGCCGCGCGTCAGACGGTCGCGGGCGCCGCCCGGCTCCAGCATGCACTGCGCCGCTGCGTTCATCACCGCATCTGAAACAGGCTGCCTGTGCTGACCCAGCGGGCACAGGAACAGGCTTAGCAGGATGCGCCAGTGCAGGCCGGGGAAGTGACGGATCACCTCGCGCAGGCGCTGCTGGACACGATAGAGACCATCTTCAAAGCAGTAGTCGAGCAGGGGCTTGTCAGCCGCCTGGCGTCCTTCCGCCTCGAACCGCTTGAGCACGGCTGACAGAAGGTAGATTTCCGAGAGTATGTCGCCCAGACGGCCAGACAGCGCCTCCTTGCGTTTCAGTGCGCCGCCAAGAACGCCCAGAGCCATCTCCGAGATCACGGCAAGGCGCACCGAGGCATGGGTGAGCTGGCGGTAATAGGGTGCAAGCGCGCCTGCGCCTTCGGGTGCATGCGCAAACCGGCCAAATGTCAGCCCGTGCACGAAGGAGCGGGTGAAATTCCTGATGTCGTGCCAGATATGGGCAAACACCGCATGATCGAAGGCTTTGAGCCCCTCTTCCCTGTCGGGATTACGTACCGCCTCCATCTCGTCGAGCAGGTAGGGATGGCAGCGTATCGCGCCCTGCCCGAAAATGATCAGGCTGCGCGTGAGGATGTTCGCGCCTTCCACCGTGATCGCGACCGGAAGGGAGTTATAGGCCGTCGCGAGATAATTGCGCGGCCCCTCCATGACCAGCTTGCCGCCATGAATATCCATCGCATCATTGACCGCCTGACGCAGGCGCTCGGTCGCATGGCATTTCATGATCGCCGACACGACGGCCGGCTTCTCGCCGGCATCAATTCCGGCAGCCGTCAGCTTGCGCGCAGCATCGATCAGGTAGGCAGAGGCGGCGATGCGCGCGAGGGGTTCACGCACGCCTTCAAAATTGCCGATTGAGAGGCCGAACTGCTCGCGCACCCGGGCATAGGCACCACAGGAAAGCGCGGACAGGGCGGCAGCAGCGCAGCTCATCGAGGGCAGGGAAATACCCCGCCCGGCCGCCAGCGCGCCGGTCAGCATTCTCCAGCCCTTGCCGATATGATCGCGTCCGCCCAGCACATGATCCATCGGCACGAACACGTTCTCGCCGCGCACCGGCCCGTTCTGGAAGGCCAGTCCGGACGGGATGTGGCGCCGCCCGGTATCCAGCCCCGGCGTATCGGTGGGCACCAGCGCGACAGTGATGCCAAGCTCTTCCTCACCGCCCAGCAAACCCTCCGGGTCACGCAGGCGGAAGGCAAGGCCCGCAATCGTCGCGACCGGAGCCAGCGTGATGTAGCGCTTGTCGCATGTGATCTCGATGCCCAGCACGCGTTCGCCGTCGATCTCGCGTTCAACCACCACGCCAACATCAGTCATGGCGCCAGCGTCCGACCCGGCCTCGATGCCGGTCAGGGCAAAGCAGGGAATATCCTCTCCGCTGGCAAGGCGTGGCAGATAATGGGCTTTCTGCTCATCCGTCCCGTAGAGCATCAGCAATTCGCCCGGCCCCAGCGAGTTCGGCACCATCACGGTGACAGCCGCCGTGATGGAGCGCGTGGCAATGGTGCGCACCACCTCTGAATGGGCCAGCGCCGAGAAACCCTTGCCGCCATATTCGGTAGGAATAATCATCGCCAGAAGGCCCTCGCGGATCATCATGTCCCAGACCGGGCGGGGCAGGTCGTGCAGCTCGCTCTCGATCTGCCAGTCATCCAGCAGGGCGCATAATTCCTGGAGGGGACCGTCAATAAACGCCTGCTCGGCCTGGGTGAGCTTGCCGGTCTCCAGCGCGCGCAAATAGGCCCAGTCCGGCCGGCCCGACATGATCTGGGCGTCCCACCACACCGTGCCAGCCTCGATGGCCTCTGCTTCAGTGTCCGACATTTCCGGCATGACGCCTGCATACCAGCGCATGAGGAATTTGCTGATGAGGTTCCGGCGCCATTGGGCCATGCGCACACTCCATTTATCGGGCGTCCAAGGGAAGCTCACACGCGCATTCGCGCCCGTCACCGGACCGGTGCGCGCAAGGTAACGCCTCTTCCTTGCAACGCGTCGAGGTCTCACGCGTTCCCTCGTGATGACCGTCAATCTGCCCCGTTCGTCCTTGCGGGCCATTGCCTGGATCGCTCTGGCGGCACTGGCACTGGCCCTGCCCTTTATTGTACTGCTGACAGGCCAGCGCGCCAGCGGCACCAGCTTCATGTGGGATTTTTCGATGGGGCTGGGCTTTGGCGCGCTGGCCGCTGCGGGCCTGCAATTCGTGCTCACCGCCCGCTTCCAGCCGATCACCCGGCCCTATGGCATCGACATCGTCTACCTGTTCCACCGCTATTTCGCGATTGGCGCGGTAGCGCTGATGCTTGGCCATTTCGCCATTCTCTATATCTGGTTCGAAGACGCGCTGGGCGATCTGAACCCGCTCACCGCAGAGTGGGAGCTGACCATGGGACGCATTGCGCTTGGCGCGTTCGTGCTGCTGGTCATCACGTCTGAATTCCGCAAAACGCTGCGCATCCCTTACGAACTCTGGCGCTATGGCCACATAGCTCTCGCGATCATCGCGTTCGGCGCAGCCGTGGCCCATATTATCGGCGTTGGCCATTTCACCGCCGAGGCCGACAAGCGCATCTTATGGCTGGGTGTGGCGGTGAGCTGGATCGGCCTGATGGTGTGGACACGGGCGATCCGCCCTTTCCGCCTCTGGCACAATCCGTGGCGCATCGTGGAGAATATTCCGCGCGAGGGCGGGGTGCATTCCCTCGTGCTGGAGCCCTTGGGCAGGGGCCTGAAAAACTGGAAGCCCGGCCAGTTTGTCTGGCTGACGCTCGGCGCATCTCCCTTCGCCCTGAAGGAGCATCCCTTCACCATCTCCACCCCGCCAGAGCATGGCCCGAAAGTGACGCTCTCCATCAAGCCGCTCGGCGATTTCAGCGAGTGGGCGGTGCATACCAGCCCAGGCGCGAAAGCGTATCTCGACGGGCCTTATGGCGCGTTCTCCATCGATAATGACCCGGAAGCGAAGGGCTTTGTGATGATTGCCGGCGGGGTCGGCATCACGCCGATGATGAGCAATATCCACGCCCTGCAGGAACGCAATGATCCGCGCCCGGTCATCCTGATCTATGGCAACAAGGACTGGGAGAGCGCCCATTTCCGCCATGAGCTGGCGAAGCTGGAGGAGACGCTGAACCTCAAAGTCGTCCATGTGCTGGAGAACCCGCCGGACGGCTGGGAGGGCGAAACAGGCTTTATCGACCGCAAGGTGCTGGCAGACCATCTGCCCGAAGAGACGCGCCACTGGCCGCACTTCCTGTGCGGTCCCGGCCCGCTGACCGATGCGGCCAAGTCAAACCTGCTCGCGATGGGCGTGCCGCTGACGGCCATCGATTCTGAAATCTTCGATCTGGTTTAGGAGGCGTGCCATGAGACCGATACTCGCCCTCACCATCGCCATCGCGCTGATTGGCTTTGCCGTCGGGCTGGCGGCGGGTTTTGCCTGGCTGGTGAATAGCTAGACGCACGCTTCAAGGAAGAGCACCGGCGCGCCGGTCCAAAGAGTGGAGATGACGGCTGCAACCGTCACCATCACCGCCACGCGGCGCGTGGTATCAGCCGCCGCCCCCTCCCAGCGCCGGGCGATCCTGTCCAGCGGAAACCAGAGCGCCGCGCCCAGCACAGCATGGCCAAGATAGGCGACAAGCAAGAGGATGCGGTTGGCCGACAATCCTGCAATTGCCGTCTCCTCCCATCCCGCCCGGCAGCCGACCGCATGCAGCCCATAGAGCACCGAAAAGCCTGCGGCCCAGACGGTGAAGCCAGCTACAAGCCAGATAAGGTCCGGCCCGCGCACCTTGCGAAGCGCTCCGCTCATCCCATGCCTCCCGGCGCCAGAATGATGAGGGCGAGCGCGCCGAGACCGGTAATGGCGGTGTAAAGCTGCCAGATGGCTGTGCCGCGCATATCGGCTGAGCGCAGGGCCGAGACAAAGCCGGCCCTGCACCGCGCCAGCGCATAGGCCGTGAACAATACGCCCAGCAAGGCATGCAGCATGACATAGCCGATGACCGCCATGGTCACCGCCGCATAGGCGTGGCTCGTCGGCGCGGGCGCGTCGACTACCGCCAGCGCAATAAGGGCGGCGAGCGCGACAAGGCTCGCAACTAAAGACCCGGCCAGATGGATGATGCGCGCACCCGCCCTGCCCGCCTGATTGGCGCGTCTGGCAGTGAAGGCGAACCCCGAAGCGGCGGTGAGACCGATGGCAATGGCGGCCACCAGTACCGGGCTGGCGCTTAGAAACTCCGGCGGCGGCCAGTCCGGCGCGGTCGTCCACAGGAAGAGATAGCCAAAGACCAGCGAGCCGAAGAAGGCCGCATTGGCGGCAAGGAAGTATTTCAGGCCCAACAGGGTCGGCACCGAGCTGACGGCATAATGCACGGGCAGGCTGAGGCCATGTCCGGCATTGATGGGTTCGGGATCAGACTTCGCCCCCAGCGACCAGAGCCAGCGCCAGCCGAATATCGTGGCAAGCACCACACCGACCAGCGAGAACCAGTAGGCGCTGAACAGGAAAGACACGAAGAACACGGCCAGACCCGAAGCCATGAAGAAGGGCGTGTAGTCATTCTTCGGGAAGATCAGCACGTGCTCTGGCTCGCCGGTTGCCATGTCGACGCACAGCGTCTCCATCTCGCCTCTGGGTGCGCCGGGGAGGTATCCTTTACCGGCGGCGATATCCGCGCCAAGGCGCGCATTGTCTTCCAGCGGGTCACGGCCCGTCACCAGCGGCAGGGAGGCGAAATTATAGCTCGGCGCAGGGGTGGGCATGGCCCAGTCCAGCCCCGTACCGCCCCACGGGTTACGGCGGAAGCGCCGCCCGAAGCGGGTCTGCAGCACGATGTCGACCACAAAGAGCGCAAAGCCCGCCGTCATCACGAACCCGCCAATGGAGGAGATGAGATTGGGCAGATCCCAGCCTAGCCCGCCCTCATAGGTGAAGACGCGGCGCGGCATGCCCATCAGCCCGGTAAAGTGCATGATGAGAAAGGTGCCGTGGAAGCCGAGGAAGATCAGCCAGAAGGCGGCTTTGGAGACCTGGAAGACAGGCAGCCGTCCGGTCATCAGTGGCAGCCAGTAATAGGCGGCCGCCAGCATCGGAAACACGAACCCGCCGATCAGCACGTAATGGAGATGGGCGACCACGAAGTGGGTGTCATGGGCCTGCCAGTTGAACGGCACCAGAGCCAGCATCACGCCGGTCAGCCCGCCCAGGATGAAGACCGAAAAGAACCCCATCAGATAGAGCATGGGCAGGGTCATTTGCGGGCGTCCGCGCATCAGGGTGGCGATCCAGGCAAAGACCTGCACCGCCGTCGGCACCGCCACCAGCATGGAGGCCGCCGAGAAGAAGGCGAGCGCCAGATGGGGTATCCCCACCGTGAACATGTGGTGGACCCATAGCCCGAAGCTCAGGAAAGCCAGCGCGATGATGGCCGCCACGATCCACGCATAGCCGACGATTTTCGTGCGCGCGAAAACGGGAATGAGGGTGGAGACTGCCCCGGCGGCCGGCAGGAAGATGATATAGACCTCAGGGTGGCCGAACAGCCAGAACAGGTGCTGCCATAGCAAGGGCGCGCCGCCCCGCTCCGCATCGAAGAACGGCCAGTTGAAGGCGCGCTCGATCTCCAGAAGCACGCTGCCAAGGATGAGCGGCGGGAAGGCGATCAGCATCATCGCGGCGGTGACCAGCAGATACCAGGCCATGAGCGGCATGCGCGAGAGCGCCATGCCTGCGGTGCGCACTTTCAGGATCGTGACCACGATCTCGACCGCCGCACAGATGGCGGAAATTTCCACGAAGGTGACGCCCAACAGCCAGACATCGGCATTGATGCCGGGCGTATAGGTGGCCGAGGAGAGCGGGGTGTACATGAACCAGCCGCTATCGGGCGCGACACCCATCAGCATGGATACGAGGATGATTGTCGCGCCAAAGAGATAGCACCAGTATCCGAAGGCGGAGAGGCGCGGATAGGCAAGATCGCGCGCGCCTAGGATTTTCGGCAGGAGATAAAGCGCGATCCCCTCGATCAGGGGAATGGCAAACAGGAACATCATCACCGTGCCGTGCATGGTGAAAATCTGGTTGTAGGCATCCGCGCCGAGGAAGGGATTTTCGGGCCGGGCGAGCTGGGCGCGGATCAGCATGGCCAGGAGCCCGCCAATCGCGAAATAGATGAAGGCCGTGATGATGAAGCGCCGGCCTACGACGGTGTGATTGACCGCCGACAGCGCCGCGATCCCCTTCGGGGCGCGCCATACCGCGTCCAGCGCGCGGTGCAGGCTGACAGGTGTATCACCGCTCATGGTTGGTCCTGCCCGGCGAGTTCTGCCGCCAACGCTGCCTCAAATTCGCCAGCCGGATGCGCGACGATCTGAAAGCGCATGGTGGCGTGCTCCAGCCCGCAGAACTCCGCGCACATACCGTCATAGATGCCCGGCTCTGGCGCCAGAATCCGCAGCGTGTTGGTCGTGCCGGGTATCGCGTCGACCTTGCCGGCAAGGCGCGGCACCCAGAAAGCGTGAATGACATCGAGCGAGGTAATGGCGACATCGACCGGCTCACCGGCCGGTATGTGCAGCACTTCTGCCGTCATACCCGCCCGGTCCGGATAGCGGAAATTCCAGCCCCACTGGAAGGCTTCGGCCTCCACCGTGTAGACTTGCGTCTCACGCCCTGCCAGCATGGACTGCCCGGCAGGCAATCCCCAGGCGAGCAAGGCAGCCAGCACCACCAGCGGAAAGCCGAGCCCCCCGCCCCAGAGCCACAGCTTTTCGGGAACCTTGCGCGGCTGGTGCCGTTTGAAGAAGGGCCACAGGATGAGGCCCATCATCACGGCGAGGATGAGCAGTGATCCTGCCATCATCACCCACCATACGCCTGCGATGGACTGGGCGGCGGGTCCGGCGGGATCGAGCGTAGACAGAGCGCCTTCGCACCCGATGAGCGCAGGGGCCAGCAACAGGGGAAACACGCCATGGCGAGCACGGACACACGCAAGGACGAGGTGTTTCACAATCCCTCTGCCGCCGATCCGGCCTATCACGACCTCGACAGCCGTATCGCGCTGGCCGGCCATCCGATCCACGCCATGCTGGTCGCCTTCCCCATCGCCGGGACGTTCGCACTGGCCTTCTGCGATGTCGCCTTCTGGTGGACGGGTGACCTGTTCTGGGCGCGCGCGGCGCTGTGGGCCAGTGGTGGCGGCTTTGCCATGGGCTGCCTCGCCGCGCTCGCCGGAGCCGCCGAACTTCTGCTGGTGCCGGGCGTGCGCCGCCGCGCCGCGGCCTGGAGCCATGCGGTCGCCGCCATGGTGCTGCTGGGCGTGATGGCCGCGAGCTGGTCGCTGCGCCTGCAGCAGGGCGCCGACGCGATCCTGCCCTGGGGCCTGATCCTCAGCTGGATGGCCCTCGGACTGGTCGGTATTGCTGGCTGGCATGGTGGAAAGCTGGTGTTTGAACATCAGGTCGGTGTCTCCCTGCCAGAGGAAGAGGACCCGGCGCTGCCCCCATCGGACACGAGCGGCAACTCTGCCCCCTGACCTTCAAGCAGCCAGCCGGGCATCCAGCTTTCGGGGATGGAGGGGCGGCCCAGCACCAGTGCCAGCACGGCCAGAATGGTCACAACCGCGCCCGCCAGAAGCGCCGCGCGCTTCCACGTTGTGGGGTGTGCATCAGGCGATTCCAGCTGGTCGAGCACGCGGCCGATGAGCATGTGGACACCGACCATGCCGGCGACGGCAACCAGTTTGAGAAACAGCCAGTCATCGGCCACCACAAAGAATATCAGCGCCGTACCCGTCGCAATGGCCAGAACCGCCGCTGGCGACACCAGCGCATCATAGGCAAAGCGGGAAAAGTGGTGCAGGCGCACGATAGCGGCCCGGCTGGACATCTCGTCATCGCGGCGCAGAAGCGCTGGCAGCGCTATCAGCCCGCCAGCCCACACCGCTATCGCCACGATGTGGAGCGATTTGAGCGTGATGAGCATCATTTTGCCCGGCCCCGCTCGCCCTCGTTCAGGGCCGATGCCACCGCCAGCCCCAGCGCGATGAGATAGGGCAGCACGCCCGGCACCCACATGATGAGGCCCGCCAGCTGCTGGTCTTCAAGCGCGGAGAGGCCCCATACGGCGGTGCTGGCCGCGTGCGGCGCGTAAAGCGGATCAGGGGCAAAGGCGATCAGCGCGCCCAGCAGCCCCATCTGCGCGGCGAACCCGGCCAGCGTTCCCGCCACCGCCGCCACATCGCGCCAGCGCGCCATCAGCGCCCGCCAGAACCAGACGCCGCTGGTCAGCAAGGTCAGCTGCATCAGCCAGTACACGCCATCATGGCTGAGGGCGGCCGTATAGGGCGAAGGCGCATGCCAGAACCAGAAGATCACGGCGTGCACAATGCTGGCAGCGGTCAGTCCGCCGGTCAGGCGCTTTCCTCCCAGCCCATAGGCCAGCAAGGGTGCCAGTACCGCCACGAGAACGAGATGACTGACCGCGCGCACGGAGAAGAGCGCAACGGCCATTGCGCACAGCGGGGTGACAAAGAGCGCGAAGGCCAGCAGCCACGCACCGAGCAGTGCCGGATTGCGCAGGCCCGCCTTGGCACCGCGCCGCACCGCCAGCACGCCGCCTGCGACAGCAAGGACAAGCAGGGCTGCGATCAGCCACGGATCACCATTCCAGGCCGGCCAGAGGCTGTCAGGCCGGGCTGGCGGGCCGCAATAGGCCGCTGACTGACCGTTCGCCATGAGGGTCATACTGGCGTCCTGAATGATCGTTGGGATAGGAGCATCCCGCCCTCCTGCCCGGTTTGCGTACGCAAGAACAACCCGCGCCGCGCCTGATGGTTCCGCTACGCGCCCGTGTTCTCACGGAACGATTACCGTCCAGACCCTGTTGTCCGGGTATCGGCTTGGCATTGCCGCACGATGACAGGAAGGATGACGATTATGCCCGCAAATTCCAAGGCCCAGCAGAAAGCTGCAGGCGCAGCCTTGGCCGCCAAGCGCGGCGAGACGAAGAAAAGCGCGCTGAAAGGGGCTTCAAAGGAAATGGCCGAAACCATGAGCGAGAAGGAGCTGGAGGAACTCGCCGCGACGCCCCGCAAGGACAAGCCGGAAAAGACCTAACGCTTCCTGCGTCGGGGCAATACGGCGTCCCCACAACAAGACGGAGGTCAAATGTTTGTATTTATTAAAGTATTTGGCATATTACTGGTCATTGCAGGCTTGGCGGTTGCCTGGTCACCCATACCGCTTTGCATCGTCCTGATCCCGATAGGGCTGGCCCTGATCGTGGCCACATCACAGACCGCGCGCGACTGGCTGCACCGGCGCCGGGAAAACAATCCGGGCTTTGACCGCTGGATGAAGAAGATGGAAGGCAAAATACCAGAGCGCTTCTCCGAACCGCTACGGCGCACCGATGCGGAAGACTCATCGAACCAGGGCTGAGCGCTTTACCTCCCGCGCGCTACCGCGCATAAGGTCGGGCAGGATTTTGCGGGAGACCTGCCCTCACCATGAAGCGCGTTCTCATCACCGGTACAGCGGGCTTTATCGGCTTTCATCTGGCGCGCCTGCTGCTGGAAGAAGGCCATCAGGTCCACGGCTATGACGCTCTGACCGATTATTACGACGTCACCCTGAAACAGGCCCGTCACCGCATTCTGGAAGGCATGCCGGGCTTTGGCAAAACCGAAGCCCTGCTGGAGGACGCCGATACGCTGTTTCAGGCCGCGCGCGATTTTGCACCGGACGTGATCGTCCACCTCGCCGCGCAGGCCGGGGTTCGCTACAGCCTTGAGAACCCGCGCGCCTATGTCGAGGCCAATATTGTCGGCACGTTCAACGTGATGGAGATCGCGCGCGAGCTGAAAATCTCCCATCTCCTGATGGCGTCCACCTCCTCGGCCTATGGCGCGAACGAGGAGATGCCTTTTAAGGAAACCGACAAGGCCGACACGCCGCTGACCATGTATGCGGCGACGAAAAAGGCCAATGAGGTGATGGCCCATTCCTACGCCCATCTGTGGGATCTGCCGACCACCATGTTCCGCTTCTTCACGGTCTATGGCCCGTGGATGCGCCCTGATCTGGCGCCGTTCAAGTTCGCCGATGCCATCCTCGCGGGCCGGCCGATCGACATCTATAATCATGGCGAGATGTACCGGGACTTCACCTATGTGGACGATCTGGTGCGCGGCATCCGGCTCTTGATGGACGCCGTGCCGGCGCGCCCGGCGAGCAGCGCAGACATCGCGCCGGGCGACTCCTTGAGTCCCGCCGCGCCCTTCCGCATCGTCAATATCGGCAACTCCACCAGGGTGAAGCTGCTGGACTTTGTCGACATTATCGAGGCGGAGCTGGGGGTGAAGGCGATCCGCAACTACATGGATATGCAGCCCGGCGATGTGCCTGCCACCTGGGCCGATGCCAGCCTGTTGCAGAGCCTTACCGGCTATCGTCCGCAGACCGAATTTCGCGACGGCATTGCCAAGTTCGTCAGCTGGTTCCGCGAGTATTACGGGCGCTAGCGGCGCGCAAATCCTCTTCCACAGCCCAGAGCCGGTCCTGACCCCAATGGGCGGGAAGATTGTTCACGCGGAAGCTGGGCACGCCCCACAGGCCCGCCTCCAGCATGGTGGCGCGATTGGCTTCAGCCTTCTCCCGCCAGCTTTCGTCCGCCAAAGCCGCGCGCATGGCCGCAGCCGGGATGCCGGCGCGCCGGGAAAGCATTTCAAGCCCCTGATCGCTACCGGCATCAATGCCTTCTGCAAACACGCCGCGCAGGAAGGAATAGAGGAAGTCGGCCCCCTTGCCCTGATCCATGGCGGCAAACAGCACCGCAAGCCCGCGCTCGACCGGCGCGCCGACCGGGTCTGACACCTTGCCGAAGGGCAGGCCGAGACGCTCCGCCTCACGCTTTGTATCGCGCATGATGTAGAGACGCTTGGCCAGCGGTACGGGCAGGCCGCGCATCACCATAGGCAGTACAGGGCGCAGGCGCAGCTCCGCGCCGGTTGCCTCGGCCAGCGCCCTCAAGCGCGGAATGGCGATATAGGTGTAGGGGCTGCGCAGGGAGACAAAGGCTTCAATCCGCGTCCCGGCAGGCGCTTTCTTCGCCTCCAGCCGCACCTCGCGCCGCTCGGTAAAGCGCACCCCGCCGGGCCGGATGCGCGCCAGCCGGTCTTCGAGATAGGGCAGGCGGTCGAGCCCCCAATACCACTCGCCCTCGAACTGGAACATGCCGCCGAGATAATGTCCGCGCCGCGCCCTTGCCCCGCGTGCCAGCGCCACACGCACATCACTATCGGACAACGGAATGGCAGACGCCTTGCCGGTCCTGAAGCCACGCTCAATGGCGCTGGAGATGGCAGAGAATACGGTCGCGTCGCGGATTCCCGCCAGCGCGGCCTGCGCGCGCGCCAGCAATTCGGCTGACGGCGCTGAGGTAAAGCTCGCCTCCATCCCCAGCCCTTCGGCCAGTGTACGCGCATCACGCAGCGACCATCCGGCCAGACGCTCCGCATCGGGCGCGGCAGCCTCGTCCGGCGGCGGCACGATATAGGGGATCACTCTTGCCCCCCAGACGGCTTCGAGATGCGGCAGGGCGCGCGCGGCCAGCGCCGAGTAGGGATCATCCACCTGATGAAAATAGCGCACCACAGGCCGCGAGAGATTGAGCCGCCGCCGCATCGCCGCCAGGCCGCGCCGGGCTGAGCGCAGTGTGGGGCTGGTCACGATTTGCGGGACGAGTGTCTTCATGGCTTTACCAGCTCCTGCCCGGCCTTCTGGAGCTTTGAGAGGTCTGGCAAGGGCGGGATGGACAGGCCCTTCAGAACCGGCGGGCGCTGTTCCAGCCGAGCCTTCCAGTCCAGCAGATGGTCAAGCCCGTCCAGCGGCACACCGGCCCAGAAATGGCCAAACACCCAGGGAAAGCAGGCAATATCGGCGATGGAATATTCATCGCCCGCCAGATATGGGGCCTCGGCGAGGCGTGTATTCATCACCTCGTAATGGCGGCGCGTCTCGCCCTGATAGCGCTCGATGGCCAGCGGGATTTTCTCCGGCAGATAGCGGAAGAAGACATTGGCCTGGCCCTGCATCGGGCCTAGCCCGCCCACCTGCCAGAACAGCCACTGGATGACGCGCGAGCGGCCTTCGGCGTTGTCCGGCAATAGTTTTCCTGTCTTTTCGGCCAGATGCATCAGGATGGCGCCGGACTCGAATATCGCCCGCCCGCCCTCATCAGAATCGACCAGCGCCGGGATACGGCCATTGGGATTGATCTTGAGATAGTCCGGCGCTTTCTGCTCGCCTTTGAGAAGCTGCAGCACATGCAGCTGATAGGGCAGGTCCAGCTCCTCCAGTGCGATGGAGATCTTCCAGCCATTGGGCGTCGGTGCGGTGTAAAGCTCCAGCATGGCCTAATCCTCGTAAGCGGCCAGAAGGCCGTGATCGCCCAGCAGTTCACCCACATGTCCGCGATCCGTTTCGGGAAGGGCATCAATGGCGGCTTTGGTGGCAAGGCGGGTATCCTCCACCGGCTTGCGGGTAATCATCCGCACCTCCTGCCCGCTGGAGATCGTGAACCAGGACGATTTCTCACCCGCTTTCAGCGCCGCCCGGTTGGCGATCATGTAGGGCACGAACCCGCCTGCCATCAGCCGGAAGAGACCGGACATGCCGTCAGGCAGCGCATCACCGGCGAGCCAGCCCTCCCCCTCATCGCGCCGCTCCCAGACTTTATCGGTCCAGTCCAGCATGGCCGGAGCGGCACTCGTCACAAAATTGCGCGCGTAATCATCGGCGGCGAAGTGGGCCTTCATGGCGCCCAGCAGGCCCAGATCAGCCATGGAGAGACGCTGGCCGAACAGGCCGCCATCCTTGCCAAGGATAGCCGCACACTGGCGCAGGAAGCTCGCAAACTCGGCGCGCAGACCCTCCTGATATTCGGGGCCCGCCCCCATCACCGTCATCGCCTTGCGGCCCCAGGGCTGGATGAAGGCGGCTGTCGCGGCAACCGATTCTTCCTCCTGCGCCGTCAGCGGGCGGTCATGCGTGCCGCCGCCCATATCCATGGCGATCTTGCGCGCGCAGATGGCCGCATCCTCATCATCAATCCAGCGCAGGTGCAGCGCGGCGCGCGTGAACCATTCATCGATCCAGTCATCCATGAGGCGGCAGGCGATATGTTGCACCGGGCTTGCCGGGATTACCGGGTGGGCCGGAAAGCGCGCGTGTAGCAGCTCGATAATGTAGGTGGAATCGTGGATCACCCACCCTTCAGGCGTTTCCACCACCGGGATCAGATGCGTGCCGGAGCGCGCTTCCAGCCTTGGCGCGACATCGGGTGATTTGGGCTTTGCTGCATGGGGAATGCGCATATAGCGCAGCGCGGCCTCCACCTTGCGGGTGAAGTAGGATGGGTCGGCTCCGTAGACGATATACTCACCCGGCATCATGGCATTTCACTCCCCGCCATATCGTTGTTAGGGCTGGCGCAGCGCGCCGTGCTTGAGCACCGCAATCAGGACATCGGCATAGCGCTCTGCCGTGTCGGGATCCGACAATTCCATGCCGGCCAGCGCGCGCGCATTGGCGCTCTGCGCAAACGGCCCAATGGCCGCATTGGTCGACAGCATGAACAGGAAATGCGGGTCGAACGCGTGGGCGCGGCCTGCCTCCTTTAGCTGGAAGAAAGGCTCCAGCGTGAAGGCCCAGGCCGGGCGCAAATGCTGCTCGACCAGCCTCTCATAGCGCTCCCCGCCCGCCAGCCCTGCCTGCATCACAAACGCCGCCAGCCAAGGGATGCGCGAAGCCGTCAGCACGGTGGCGCGCACCTGCGCCTCCATACGGGCGCGCGGGTTGTTCATGTCCACATTGGCCAGCGCCTGCACCATCGCATCATTCATCTGGCCAAACAGGTCTGCCGCCGCCGCATCCCACAGATCGGCCTTGCTGCCGAACATGTGGCGGATCACGGCGTGGGCGAGACCGGCATCGGCAGCAATGTCGCGCAAGGACGCGCCTTCGAACCCGTGGCGGGCAAAGCGCGCTGCCGCCGCATCGAGAATCCGGCGGCGCTGCTCATCCGGCGCAATCTTGGCCGGACGACCCGGACGGGCGGGCTTGGCAACCGGATTTTCGGGCAGGTCAGGCATCGCGCTTTCAGATTCCGTTGGACAGGAGCCTCTAATATTTTTACAAGTGTATATTAATGAGCTTGCACGACGAGGCAAGCCTGTAAAACGGGGAGGCGGTATCCATGCTCAACAGCACTCCTGGCCGGATCATGCTAGCCGCAGGCGCGGCGCTTGCCGTGCTGGCGGCCGCCGGATACTGGGCGTTCGACCGCTATTTCATCTATCTCCCGGGCCTGGTGCAGGATATCCGCAACCCGATAGGGCCGAACAGGGCTGTGGACTGGCAGCGCGGACCGGATACCGCCCCTGAGGGCGAGCGTCCGCCCAATATCATTCTCATCGTTGCCGATGATCTGGGCTGGAATGACATAACCCTGCATGGCGGGGTGGCGGGCGGTACGGTGCCCACACCCAATATCGACAGGATCGCGCGCGCAGGCGTGCAACTGACCAATGCCTATGCGGCCAGCGGTACATGCGCGCCTTCACGCGCGGCGCTGATGACGGGCCGCTACCCCACCCGTATCGGCTTTGAGTTCACCCCTACCCCGCCCGGCATGACGCAGATTATCGGGCATATCGAGCGCGGGCAGACGGACCGGCGTCCCTTCCTGACCCGTGAGGTGGAAGGCGAGATACCCGAATTTGCCGATATGGGCCTGCCCGCTGACGAGGTGACGATTGCCGAAATGCTGTCGGGTGCGGGCTATCACACCGTGCATATCGGCAAATGGCATCTGGGCAATACGAACGGATCCGACGCGCTCAGCCAGGGGTTCGACGAGAGCCTTGAGCTGGCCGGGCTGCTCTACGCGCCCGCCGGTTCGCCCGATATGGTGGAGGCGCGGCAGGATTTTGATCCCATAGATCAGGTTTACTGGGCGATTGGCCGGGCGGCCGTGACGCACAATAATTCGTCGCGCTTTGCCCCGGACGGCTACATAACCGACTATTTCACCCGCGAGGCGGTGGAAGCGATCGAGGCCAACCGCAACCGGCCCTTCTTCCTCTATCTGGCGCACTGGGCGCCCCATTCGCCCTTGCAGGCCACGCGTGAGGATTATGAGGCCCTCGCCCATATCGAGGACCACGCACTCCGCGTTTACGCGGCGATGATCCGCGCGCTGGACCGTGGCATTGGCGAGGTGCTGGACGCGCTGGAAGCCAACGCGATTGCGGACAACACCATCATCGTCTTCACCTCGGATAATGGCGGCGCGCACTATATCGGCCTTGAGAATATCAACGCGCCCTATCGGGGCTGGAAGGCAACCTTCTTTGGTGGCGGTGTCCGCGTGCCGACCTTTGTCAGCTGGCCGGGCGTCATCGAACCGGGTAGCGAAATGGCAGGTCTTGCCCAGCATATCGATTTTGCGCCGACGCTCGCTAGCTTTGGCGGCGCTGCCACCCCTTCAGACCGGGCAATCGACGGGGTGGACCTGACACCCTTCCTGACCGGCGAGATGGACGGCGAGCCGCACGAGACACTGTTCTGGCGCAGCGGCCATTATGAGGCCGTCATCCATCGCGGCTGGAAGCTGCAACGCACAGAGCGCCCCGACCGGGTCTGGCTGTTTGACCTTTCCAGTGACCCGGAAGAGCGCAACGACCTCTCCGCCGCCGAGCCGGAGCGCGTAGCCGGTCTGATCGCGCTGCTGGACGCGCATGGCGCCACGCAAAGCGAACCACTCTGGCCGTCCGCCGTCGAAATGCCGGTCAGTATCGACCAGCCGCTGGGCCGGCCCGAGAGCGAGGATGATGAATATGTCTACTGGCCCAATTAGGCGCGCCCTTTGGGCGCTTTGCCTTGCATTTGTGCTCAGCGCACCGGCGTCCGGCGATGAGCGGCCCAATATCCTGATCGTTATTCTCGATGATATCGGGTTCACCGATCTGGGCGCCTATGGCAGCGAGATAGCAACGCCGCACATGGACGCGCTGGCGGCGCGCGGCGCGCAGTTCACCAATTTTCACGTCGCGCCCACCTGCGCGCCGACGCGCGCCATGCTGATGACCGGCGCGGATAGTCACCGCACCGGCATTCCCACGCTCGAACACCTTGTCATCCCGGAATATCAGGACCAGCCCGGCCATGAGGGCGAGCTCAATACCGCCGTGGCCACCATCGCCGAACATTTGCAGGCGGCCGGCTACCAGTCCTTCATCACCGGCAAATGGCATCTTGGCCGGTCGTCGACCTCGCTCCCGGCGGCGCGCGGCTTTGACCGCAGCTTCATTCTGGACTCGTCTGGCGCCGACAACTGGGAGCACCGCACCTATCTGCCTCACTATACCCACGCCGAATGGTGGGAGGATTTCGAACCCGTCCAGGAATTTCCCGACAATTTCTATTCGTCCGAGTTTCTGACCGACCGGCTGATCGCCTATATCGGCGACCGGGACGTGAACCGTCCCTTCCTGGCCGTGCTGTCCCTACAGGCCAACCACATCCCCCTTCAGGCCCCGCGCGAATTCACCGAGCGCTATGCGGGCCGCTATGATGCGGGCTGGGACGTGCTGCGCGACGAGCGCCGCAGCGCCGCCATCGCGCTGGGGCTGGTCCCTGAAAGCACCGAGCTGGCAGAGCAACCGCAAGGGCTGCGTGACTGGGAGCAATTATCCCGGCGCGAGCGCGAGTTTGCCATTGCCAGCCGCGAGGTTGCCGCCGGCATGCTGGAAGCGGCTGACCATCATGTCGGACGGCTTCTGGACTGGCTGGACGCGCAAGGCAGGCTGGAGAATACGCTGGTCATCGTGCTGTCTGACAATGGCCCGGAATACAATCATCCCACCGATAACTGGGCTTTTGGCATGTGGCTCGCCATGCAGGGCTATTCGCTTGACGTGGACGATCTGGGCGAGCGGCGCACCTACGCCTTTATCGGCCCGGAATGGGCGACCGCCTCAGCCTCGCCACTCTCCCTGTTCAAGTTTCACGCAGGCGAAGGGGGCTTGCGCGTTCCGCTGATCGTCGCCGGGCCGGGCGTGGAGGCACGCGGCCTGGTCTCCGGCTTCAGCTTCGTCACGGATATCGCCCCGACCCTGCTGGATATCGCGGGCGCCCGCCCGCTTGACGAACGCGAGCCGATAACCGGGCGGTCTCTGGTTCCGGTGCTGACCGGGCAAGCGGACACGATCTATGGCCTGGACGATGCAGTGGGCCTTGAAATGTCGGGCATGTCCGCTCTCTGGCGCGGGGACTGGAAGCTGGTACGCAGCATGCCGCCTTTCGGCGACGGGCAATGGCGGCTTTTCAACCTCGCCACTGATCCGGGTGAGGCTCACGATCTTGCGGACTCAGAGCCGGAAATTCTGGCATCGATGATGGAGGCTTATGCCGCCTACGAGGCGCGCGTCGGCGTAATCCCGGTGCCAGAAGGCTTCAATGCCGCCGAGCGCATCGCCGCGCTGGGCTGGAAAGCCTTCCTGGACCAGCATGGCCTGATGCTGATCGGGCTTGGCATGCTTGTTCTGGCACTGTTGGGCGGCGGCCTCATTCTGGTGCTCACCCGCCAGCGCTGATCAGTCTGGCGCAGGCCCGCGCCAGAGTGTGCGAAAGCCCAGATGCTCGGTGGAGAAGCGCTCGTCTCCCGGTTGGCGCGCCGCCGGGCGGTAGCGGTGGCAATAGCTGTCCGAGCACAGGAATGACCCGCCCTTGATGACGCGGAAGCCCGGCTGCCCCCATTCGTCTTGCGTCCATTCCCAGACATTGCCCGCCATGTCGTAGAGCCCGTACCCGTTGGGCGCATAGCAGCCGACGGGGGCAAGACCGGCATGACCGTCCGCGCCGCTATCTTCCACCGGAAACACGCCCTGCCAGTGATTGGCCATAAAGGCCCCGTCCGGGCGCATCTCATCGCCCCAGACATAGGGCGCGCCATCAATGCCGCCGCGCGCGGCATGCTCCCATTCGGCCTCGCCGGGCAGGTCATGGCCGCGCCAGCGCGCATAGGCCAGCGCATCCTCATAGGCGATCTGGACCACCGGCCAGCTATCCCGGCCCTCAATCGTGCTGGAGCGCCCCTGTGGCTGGCGCCAGCTCGCGCGCGGATCAAAGCGCCACCAGGTGCGGATATCCGACCAGTCGCGCACCTGCACGCCGGGGCCGAACACCCCGCCCCCGCCCACATCCGGGCCATCGCGCTCAGCCAGCGTCACATATCCGGTCGCCTCCACGAAGGCGGCGAACTCTCCATTGGTAACCTCGTGAATGCCGATCCAGAAGCCATCCACTTGCGCGCTGCGCACCGGGCGCTCCTCGGGGAAGAAGTCCTCTGATCCCAGCTGGACGGTGCCGGGGGGCACCCACACCATGCCCGATGCGGGAGATTCAGGGTCGGGCAGGGTCAACGGCAGACAGGCTTCGATAGATGTTTCGCTACCGCCGCAGGCAGAAAGGCCCGCCATCCCGGCCAGCAACACCGCCAGACCCAGCCCATTGTTCTTCATGCGAAAAATTCCCTCATCACCCGTCAACCAGACTTGCGAGCCAGTCGCAATCCATAAAGATTTTCTCTGTTTTGCGCACGCAGCATAAACTTCGACTATACCGTCAATCAGGATAATCGATTTAATTTCGCACGGCCCGCTTGATACACATAGCCTACCGGGCGCTGGGCACGCCCTCTTTGGCGTTGCGCGTCTGCCCCTCAAGACACGCCACCAGTATGGGAGATTCACATGGACGGAAATGATGCGAAGATGACGGGCAAGTGCCCGGTCATGCATGGCGGCAATACCAGCTTCAACACGCACCCTACCCGCTGGTGGCCGAACGCGCTCAATCTCGATATCCTGCACCAGCACGGTGCGCGCGCGAACCCGATGGACGTCGATTACGATCACCGCAAGGCGGTCAAATCGCTCGATTTCAAGGGCGTGTGGAATGATGTCGATGCGCTGCTGACCGACAGCCAGGAATGGTGGCCGGCTGACTGGGGCCATTATGGCGGCCTGTTCATCCGCCTGTCCTGGCACGCGGCCGGTTCCTACCGCCTGGGCGATGGCCGCGGCGGTGCTGGCTCGGGCAATATCCGTTTTGAGCCGCTCAATTCCTGGCCGGACAATGCCAGCCTTGAAAAGGCGCGCCGTCTGCTCTGGCCGGTGAAGAAGAAGTACGGCAATGCCCTGTCCTGGGCTGACCTTCTGGCTCTGGCGGGCACGGTCGCCTACGCGAATATGGGCCTGAAAGTCTTCGGCTTTGCCTTTGGCCGCGAAGACATCTGGGGCCCGGAAATCGACATCAACTGGGGCAGCGACAGCGAGATCCTCGCACCGTCCGACGAGCGCGTAGCGTCGCTGGACGATGCCAACACGATGCAAAATCCGCTGGCGGCCTCCCATATGGGTCTCATCTATGTGAACCCGGAAGGGGTGAACGGTAATCCGAACCCGGCCGAGACGGCCAAGTTCGTGCGCGCCACCTTTGCCCGCATGGCGATGGATGACGAGGAAACCGCGGCGTTGACCGTGGGTGGCCACACCGTTGGCAAGGCCCATGGCGGCACGATGGCCGACAAGGTGGGTGTGGACCCGGCCTCGGCCGATCTGCAATTTGCCGGTTTTGGCTGGGACAATCCCGGTTTCGACGGCAACGCCAACACCGCCCATACTTCCGGCCTTGAAGGCGCGTGGACGTCCAACCCCACCAAGTGGGACATGGGCTATCTCGACCTGTTGTTCAAATACGAATGGGAAGTGAAGAAGTCCCGCGCGGGTGCCTGGCAGTGGGAGCCGATCAACATTGCCGAGGAAGACAAGGTTCCCGACGCCTCCGACCCTTCCATCAAGCACAATCCGATCATGACCGATGCGGACATGGCGATGAAGGTCGACCCGGCCTACCGCGCTATCTGCGAGCGCTTCCACAAAGACCCGGACTATTTCGCCGACACGTTTGCCCGCGCCTGGTTCAAGCTGACCCACCGCGATATGGGCCCGAAAGCGAATTATTACGGCCCGTTCGTGCCGGACGAGGAGCTGATCTGGCAGGACCCGGTGCCGCAAGGCCCGACCGGCTATGATGTGGAGAAGGTCAAGGCGAAGATCGCCGCCAGCGGCCTCAGCGTCACTGACATGGTCAATACCGCCTGGGACAGCGCGCGCACCTATCGCGGCTCTGACAAGCGTGGCGGCGCCAATGGCGCACGCATCCGCCTCGCCCCCCAGAAAGACTGGGAAGGCAATGAGCCCAAGCGCCTGGCCAAGGTGCTCTCCGTGCTCGAACCGATTGCCAAAGAGGCTGGAGCCAGCCTTGCCGACGTGATCGTACTGGCGGGCAATGTGGGTATCGAGAAAGCGGCCAAGGCCGGTGGATACGATGTGAAGGTGCCGTTTGCGCCGGGCCGCGGCGATGCTAGCGCCGAGCAGACCGATGGCGACAGCTTTGAATCGCTCGAACCCTTCGCGGACGGTTTCCGCAACTGGATCCGCAGCGATTACGATGCCAAGCCCGAAGAGGTTCTGCTCGACCGCGCCCAGCTCATGGGCCTGACCGGACCGGAAATGACGGTGCTGCTGGGTGGCCTGCGGGTTATCGGTGCCAATCATGGCGGTACCAAGCACGGCGTCTTCACCGACAAGGAAGGCGCCCTGTCGACCGACTTCTTCGTGAACCTGACCGACATGGCCTACAAGTGGGAGCCGAAAGGCAAGAACGCCTACGACATTATCGACCGCAAGACCGGCAAGACCCGCTGGACCGCAACGCGCGCCGATCTCGTCTTCGGCTCTAACGCGATCCTGCGCGCCTATGCGGAGGTCTATGCCCAGGACGACAACAAGGAGAAGTTCATCAAGGACTTCGTGGCCGCCTGGACCAAGGTGATGAACGCGGACCGGTTCGATCTGGCCGCCTAAGAGAACCTTGCCTGACTAAATGCCAGCGCCCGGATGCTTCCCCGCATCCGGGCGTTTCTTTTTCCCGCTCCAGGACTTGATCCATGCCAAGGCTCCGATAGCGTCACCGGCAAGGGTGCAGTTAAAAAAACGCCCGTCCATCAGGGAGCCGGTATCCATGACATTTCCGAAAAAGGGCCGCGCGGCCGACGCGCTTCTGGCTGAACTTGAAGCGCGCAAGGCCAATGATGTGCGCTGGCAGGAGGGGCGCGTCTTTGCCTATATCTACGATGCCGGCGCCGAGGCCATGGATGTCGTGAAGAAAGCCTATTCGGCCTTTCTGACCGAGAACGGTATCGACCCGACCTCCTTTCCGTCCGCGCTGGAGCTGGAGCGCGATGTCATCGCCATGGCGCTGGACCTGCAGAACGCGCCACCCGGCGCCAAGGGCAGCTTCACCACCGGCGGCACTGAAAGCATCTTGCTGTCGGTGAAAACCGCGCGCGACCATGCCCGCGCCACCAGACCCCACATCACCGCGCCGGAGCTGGTCCTGCCGGAAACCGCGCACCCCGCCTTCTTCAAGGCGTGTGCCTATTTCGACGTGAAGCCAGTCATCACCCCGGTCGATCCGGAGAGCTTCACCGCCCTGCCCGGCGCCATGGACAAGGCGATAACCGGCCAGACGATAATGCTGGTCGGATCAGCCCCCTCCTACGCGCATGGTGTTATCGACCCGATTGCCGCCATCGGCCAGGTGGCGCTGAAAGCGGGCGTGCTTTTCCATGTCGATTGCTGTGTCGGCGGCATGTATCTGCCCTTTATCCGCAAGCTGGGCGCGGATGTGGAGGCCTTTGATCTTTCCACGCCGGGCGTGACGCAGATGTCGCTCGATTTTCACAAATGGGGCTACGCCGCCAAGGGCGCATCGAGCGTGCTCTATGCCAATGGCGAGCTTCGCAAATACCAGATTTTCGCCTGGTCGGGCTGGACCGGCTACACGATCGTCAACCCGACCATCCAGTCTGGCCGCTCCGCCGGACCCATTGCCGGGGCCTGGGCCGCGCTCAATTTCATAGGTGAGGACGGCTATCTGCGTCTGGCCAAAATCACGCAGGAAGCCTCAGCGAAAATGTGCGCGGGCATCCGTGAGATCGAGGGGCTGAAACTGCTGGGTAATCCGCCGGGCAATCTGCTGGCCTTTGCGGCTGAAGGGTTTGACATATTTGCGCTGGCCGACGCGATGAAGGCCAGGGGCTGGTTCCTGCAGGCCCAGTTCGGGCATGGACCTTCTCCGGCCAATCTGCACGTCTCCATCGGCCCGGCCAACGCGCCTCATATCGATGCCATGCTGGACGATCTGCGCGCCGAGACCACGCGCTTGCGCGCCGATCCGCAATATCACGTCGCCACGCCGTCTGCAGACGAGATCGCCGCCATCACGGCGATGGAACCGGCCGACCTTCTGGACGCCATGGAGAGCATGTTTGCCGGAGGCACGGGCGGCATGCCCGGCGAGATGCGGCCCATCAACACGCTGATGGATGCCATGCCGTTCGAGGCGCGCGACCGCATATTGAAGGAATATATCAACCGGCTCTACGCCAAGCCGGCGGGCGCAGCAGCGGACACCTGACGCAGTGCAGCATATCCGCTAGCCTGCCTGCCCGAACCCCTTGCAGAAGGCACCGCCATGACCACCCGATCCGATCACCCGGATACACGCCTGCCGGGCACGCCGGACGCGCTGGCCGCCTACTGTCTTGACGCGCTGAAAGGCGGGTGGGGCGATGACTGGGATGCGCCGCTGAAAAACCCGGTCGGGGATCTGGCCAACGAGATTTTCTCCGGCCTGCATCGCGGCGCGGTATCGGTGGAGGGGCTGGGCGCGCTTGTCCGCGAGCTGGCTGATATGGGACTGGCCGGACGCGCAAAGGCCCTTCGGGCGCTGCACGCTGACGGGCTGTCGGGTGCAGCGCTGGAGGCGGTCAAAGCCCGTCTTGACACGCTGGCGGCCAAGGGCTTTGACGCCTACGCCGAGGCCGTGACCCGCCGCAAGGCAGGCATCGTATTTACCGCCCATCCCACTTTTGCGCTGTCAAAGGCCATGCGCGCCGCACTCGCCAATGCCGCCGTGGACGGTACGCCGGCCAATCCGGACAGGCTGGCGCACGGGCCGGATGAGGATATCTCCCTGTTAAGCGAGCATGACGCGGTGAAAGAGGCGCTCGCGCGGGCCCGCGAAGCTATCACCGAGCTTGACCGGCTCATCCTCGACACCGCCCGCCGCCACTTCCCGGATCGCTGGCACACGCTAAAGCCCGATCTCATCTCGCTGGCCAGCTGGGTCGGCTATGATCTTGATGGCCGCACCGATATTCACTGGGGCCGCTCCATCGCCTTCCGTCTGGAGGAAAAGGCCATCCAGCTGGAGCGCTATGCCCGCCTTGCCGGCGAGGCTGGCAGTAGCGCGCTGGCAGCGCGTCTGGAGCGTGCCGGAGCCCGCGCGCGCGATCATGCGAAACTGTTCGAGGGTGATCTGGAGCGCCCCGCCACCGTGGTACGCGCCGCCAACGCCCTGACCGCGCCGCATGCCGACAGGCTGGTATCGCTGAAAGGCATTATCAGCGAGCTTGATGACGCCATTGAAGCCGCTACCGACGAGAACAGGCCAGCCCTTGCTGCGCTGCGCGCCGAGATGGCATCAGCGGGCCTTGGCGCGGCCCATATCCATCTGCGCATCAATGCAGCCCAGCTGAAAAGCGCGGTCAGGGCCGATCTGGGACTTGAGGAGGATGAGGAGGATTTCGGCCGCCTTGCCCTTGCCCGCGCCGCCGAGCGCGCCCAGAGCGCCGAACTGCACAGTGTCAGCTTTGCATCCGTTTTCGTTGAACAGATGACGGCGCGCCGCCAGTTCATGATGTGCGCGCAATTCCTCAAGCATATCGACGCCGATACACCGATCCGCTTCCTGCTGGCCGAGTGCGAGACACCGGCCACCGTCATGGGCGCGGTCTATCTTGCGCGGCTTTATGGCGTCGCTGACAAGGTGGATATCTCACCCCTGTTCGAGACCCCTGAAGCGCTGGAGCGGGGTGGACGCCTTATCGACCGGCTCATCAGCGAGCCGGCCTACCGCGATTATGTCGAGGCGCGCGGACGGCTGTCCATCCAGCTGGGTTTCTCTGACGCGGGCCGCTTCATGGGGCAGGCGGGCGCGGAGCTGGCCATTGAGCGCCTGCATATCCTCGTCGCCCGCGCGCTGGCGCGCCATGGCGTGAAGGATATCGAGATCGTCGTCTTCAACACGCACGGCGAATCCATGGGGCGCGGCGCGCATCCGGGCAGCCTGGCACAGCGGCTGGATCATTTGCTGACCCCCTGGGCGCGGTCGCGCTTCAAGGCTGCGGGCGTGCCTCTGGTCCATGAGACCAGCTATCAGGGCGGTGACGGCTTCGTGCATTTCGCCCGGCAGGAGCTGGCCGATTCTGTTGTCCTGCAGACGGCGCTGCATGCGCTGGACATACCCGACGGCAACAAGGCCGATCCGTTCTACGCCGAGATCGACTACACCTGGGACATCTACCGCGCCCTGAAAAGCTGGCAGGAAGCGCTGTTCGAGAACGCCGATTACCGCAACGCGATTACCGCCTTTGCGCCAAACATGCTGGTCAAGTCCGGCTCGCGCAAGGCCAAGCGGCCCGGCGCGCCGGGCCAGGCGCTGGACCTCTCCATGCTGCGCGCGATTCCGCACAATGCCGCCCTGCAGCAACTGGCCATTCCGGTGAACGTGTCGGGCGGTATCGGCGCGTCCACCCAGTCTGAACCCGAACGCATGGCGGCGCTGATGGAGCGCTCTCCAAGGATGGCGAACCTCATCGCCATGGTCATGCGAGCGCGCACCCTGACGAGCCTGAGCGCGCTGCGCGGCTATGCGCGCCTGTTTGATGCCAGCGAATGGACCGGGCGCGCTGCCTGGGCACGCTCGCCCGCCATGCAGCGTGCGTTTCTGGATCTCGCCGGGCGGCTGTCAGATCAGTCGCGCCACACGGCGCTTGTACGGCTCGCCAACCATCTCTCTGCCGATCTGATGAAGTTTGACCAGCTGATTGCCGATCAGGGCTGGCGCGATGATCCCGACCGGCAGGCAATCGAGGCGCTGCACGCCGTGCGGCAGGCGCTTATCATGCAGGCTTTCCTCATCATATCGCGCCTGCCGGGCTTCTCGCCGCGCCACGATCTGACGCGCGCTGACCTGATCGATCTGGTGCTGGCCTTGCGCATTCCCGAAGCCGTGGCCGCGCTCGACGAGATATTCCCCGAGGCCAGCGAGGCGCTCAGCGCGCTCGACGCCATTGAGGAGCCGAGCACCACCGATTCACCGGCCTTGCGGGGATATCCTGAGATTCAGGCGCGCATCGTGCGCCCGCTGGAACAGCTCCACCCGCTGATCACGCAAGTGAGCGTGGCGATCAGCCATTATCACCGGGCGATAGGGTAGGCTGACTACCGCCCGTCGGTCTCGATACGCAGGGTCTCGTCGCCGATATTGATTTCCATCGTATTGGTCTGGCTGTCGCGCCACATCGCATAGCCGACAGCGCCGATGACAATCAGCAAAACGGCCACACCGGCATACACAAGCTTCTGGTTGGAACGCATCTGACTACTCCTCTGCCTGCCCCGCCACGGGGGAGCGCCAAGGAGAAACGTTCGTGCTGTCAGCCGGTTCCCTCGCGTCAGCTCCCTGGCGGGGGCGTCTTGGGTTTGAAGCGGCAGTACTCTGCAATCGCGCAGCGCCAGCATTCCGGCTTTCGCGCCTTGCATACATAGCGCCCGTGCAGGATCAGCCAGTGATGCGCGCCTTTGAGATATTCGGGCGGCGTGATGCGCTCCAGCCCCGCCTCCACCGCGTCAGGCGTCTTGCCCGGCGCCAGTTTCGTACGATTGGAGACGCGGAATATATGCGTATCGACGGCTATGGTGTGCTGGCCGAACGCCTCGTTGAGCACGACATTGGCCGTCTTGCGGCCGACACCCGGCAGGCGGATCAGCTCGTCGCGGGTCTGCGGCACCTCGCCGCCAAACTCCTCGATAATCATGCGCGAGAGCGCGATGACATTCTTTGCCTTGTTGCGGAACAGCCCGATTGTCTTGATGTGCTCGCGCACCGCGTCCTCGCCGAGCGCCAGCATCTTTTGCGGCGTATCGGCTACCGCAAACAGGCGGCGGGTCGCCTTGTTCACCCCGACATCGGTTGCCTGCGCAGACAGGGCGACGGCGACGACCAGCGTGAACGGGTTGGTGTATTCCAGCTCGGTCTTCGGTTCGGGCATGATGCGCGACAGGGTTTCAAAGATCGCCGCCGCATCGGCGCGCGGGATCGCACGCGGGACGGGCTTCTTGCGGGGTTTTGGCTTTTCGCTCATGGCAGTGGAGCTAGCGGGAGCGGGCGGCCAGGGCAAGGGTGTACGCTAGACCCGTTCCCGCTCCGGCAGGTAGATCTCGCGCTTTCCGGAGTGATCTGCCGGGCCGATCATGCCCTCATCTTCCATGCGCTCGATGAGCGAGGCGGCGCGGTTATAGCCGATCTGCAGGCGGCGCTGGATATAGCTGGTTGATGCCTTGCGGTCGCGCGCCACCACGGCCACGGCCTGATCGAAGAGATCATCGCCGGAGCCGCCCTCCCCGCCATCAAGGCCGGGAATACCGCCCTCTTCTTCGATGTCCTCTGTGACGGCGTCGAGATATTCCGGCGCGCGCTGCTTTTTCAGGAAGCTTGCGACCTCCTCCACCTCACGGTCGGAGACGAAGGGACCATGCAGGCGGCGTATACGCCCGCCCCCGGCCATCAGCAGCAGATCGCCCTGCCCGAGGAGCTGTTCGGCCCCCTGCTCACCCAGAATGGTGCGGCTGTCGATCTTGGAAGTAACCTGATAGGAAATACGGGTCGGGAAATTGGCCTTGATCGTGCCGGTGATGACATCGACCGACGGACGCTGGGTGGCCATGATGACATGGATGCCGGCTGCGCGCGCCATCTGCGCCAGACGCTGCACCGCACCCTCGATCTCCTTGCCCGCCACCATCATCAGATCGGCCATCTCGTCGATCACCACGACGATATAGGGCATGTGATCGGGCTCGATCGTTTCGGTCTCGTAGACCGGCTCACCGCTTTCCCGGTCAAAGCCGGTCTGGACGGTGCGGCTGAGCATCTCGCCTGCCTCGCGCGCCTCTGCGGCCTTCTCGTTGAAGCCGGCCATGTTGCGCACGCCGACCTTGGACATGCGCAAATAGCGGCTTTCCATCTCGCGCACGGTCCATTTGAGCGCCGCGACGGCCTTTTTCGGATCGGTCACGACCGGCGAGAGAAGGTGCGGAATGCCGTCATAGACGGACAGTTCCAGCATTTTCGGGTCGATCATTATCATGCGGCACTCTTCGGGCGGCAGCCGGTAGAGCAGCGACAGGATCATGGCGTTGATACCTACCGATTTACCTGAACCGGTCGTACCCGCAATCAGCAGGTGCGGCATGCGCGAGAGGTCAGCGGTAAACGGCTCGCCGCCAATGGTCTCGCCCAGCGCCAGCGGCAGTTCGGCGCGGTTCTTCTCAAACCCGGAAGAAGAGAGCAGCGTGCGCAGGAAGACGGTTTCCCGGCTGGTATTGGGCAGTTCGATGCCGATGGCATTGCGGCCCGGTACCACCGCCACCCGGCAGGCGACAGCGGCCATGGAGCGGGCTATATCATCGGCGAGGTTGATGACGCGGCTGGTCTTCACGCCCGGTGCCGGTTCCAGCTCGTAGAGCGTCACCACCGGGCCGGGGCGGACCTCGACAATCTCGCCCTTGACCCCGAAATCGCCCAGCACGGCGGCCAGCAATTCGGCGTTCTGGCGCAGACCATCGGCGTCCACCACATCCTTGCGCGGCGTCGCCCTGGCCAGAAGGTCAAGGCGCGGCATCTCAAACTCGGAGCCAGAGCTGAAAGGCAAGGCGGCCTGCGCCTCGCGCGCTTCCCGGTCGGAGGCTTTCGGCTTGCCCTTGGGGGCGATCTTCACGTCAGGGGCGGTCCGGGCTGCGGTCTCCACATTGCGCCGCGTTGTGGCCATGCCGGCTGCGGGCGCGCGTCCGCCACGCAGAATGGCCGGGGCATTCTCCGCGCGCGCCTCGCCATCTATTTCCAGCGGGCGGTCTTCGGCGCTGCGCCAGCTCGCGGGCAGTTCATCGGCCAGACGTTCGGCCCAGCCGCGCACCGTGTTCCAGACCGTCACCGCAGCGGCGCTGGCTGCGGCAAGGTCATGCGTGTTCAGTCCGAAGCAGAAAAATGTGCCCAGGATTGCCGCCAGCAGGCCCAGCACGGCGGCTATCGCGTTGGCACCGCCGATTTCCGCCTGCATCGCCAGCCCTGACATGCTGGCAAGCAGGCTATCGCCAAGCAGACCGCCAAGGCCCGATGCGAACGGCCAGCTGACCGGCACCGGCAGGGCCGCAACCGCCATGGCAAAGCCGAGCAGCGCAAACCC
This sequence comes from Glycocaulis abyssi, assembly GCF_041429775.1. NCBI lineage: Bacteria > Pseudomonadati > Pseudomonadota > Alphaproteobacteria > Maricaulales > Maricaulaceae > Glycocaulis > Glycocaulis abyssi. The sequence goes on from NZ_CP163421.1 coordinate 2,020,075, forward strand.
GCCGCACACAATCCGGAACAGCACCACCGGCCAGGGCCGCCGGCGCGGCCCCTGCAGGGTAAGGATAATGCCCCAGCCCAGCACGATCAGCGCGAGGCCCGCGCCCGCCCAGCCCATTGTCTGCAGGAGCAGGTCAGCGGCGACAGCGCCGGAGGGGCCAGCCAGATTGCTGACACTCTGGCCGGTCGCGGCATTCAGGCTGGGGTCGAGCGGGTTGTGGCTGAAAATGGCAATCAGCGCCAAGGCGGCCGACGCGGTCATCGCGCCGCCAATCACTACCGACCATATACGAGACAGCAATCCGGCACGGGCTGGCAGGGGCGCATCGCGGCTGGCGGCGCGGGATGAGGTGGATGTTCTGGCCATGTCGCGCGCCAGTGTGACGGGCAAATCTTCCCGGCTGGTAAATGCCGGTTAATCAAATACCGGGCGTCAGGGCACCGGCATGAAGAGGATGACCGGATCGCGCCGTTCGCGCTGCGGCGGCGAGCCGTCTTCAGGAAACAGCTCCCACTGCGCATTGGCCAGCACAAACAATCGCCCGTCAGACACGCGCGCGGTGGTGGGCTCATCAAAGTCCGGGTGGCCGGTCAGGACCGGGCGGACCGTCGCCTGCTGCCCCCAGGCGTCCAGCGCGATGTGAAAGACGCCATGCGGCTGCACGCCGTTGCGCACGCCATAAAGCTCGCCATAGCTGTCGATTGTCAGGCCGTCAAAGCCGATCAGGCTGCCTTCGAGCACCTCTACCCGCGAAGCCTCGCGGCTGACCGGATCGATGCGCCACAGCCCCGTGGCATAGTCCACCACCCAGAGCGCGCCCTGCGCTACGGCCAGACCCTGCAGGGAGGCAAACCGGCTGTCTTCGGCGTAAATTTCAAGAACATTGCGCGGCGCGGTCAGCGTGTAGATACGCCCCTCCACACTGTCGCTGGCATAGACGATACCGTCCTGCACCACGACATCGGAGAAACGTCCGGCACCGGCGATTGTATGACGCTCGGAAATCTCGCCAGTGAACAGATCAAACGCAATCAGGGCGGTCTCACGTTCGCCGGGTAGCCCTTCAGGCGTCAGCGCGGTACGCGCGGTGGCGGCGTAGAGAATGCGGTTACGTCCGTCGAGCGCCATGCCGTACACCGAACCCATGCCGTCTTCCGGGCCGGCCAGGCGTTCAGGATTGCGCGGATCGTCAAGACGCACCGCATAGATGGAGGCATCAGCCACGGCACCGAGATACAGCCGCTCGGCATCGATATCGACCGCGAAAGTTTCAACCAGCGCATCGGGCAGCGGCACCGACAGATAGCGCTCGGCCCGGCCTACCGGCACAAGGTTCTGCGCCATCCGTTCGCGCAAGGCCGCAAGCCGGGATGGTGCATGTTCTTGGAGCGCTGCTTCCAGCCCGCGCGCTGCCGCCAGATCAAGGCTGAACCCCGCCTGGATGAGCGCATCGAGCGCATCCAGCGCACCATCCAGATCGCCGCCATTGGCCGCCAGCGCCACCGCATTGGTCAGCAGCCCGAAATGGCCCGGCTGAAGCGCCAGCGCGGCGGCATTGGCTTCCGCCGCGCCTGCCCAGTCGCCTTCAGCCGCCAGCATGCGCGTTTCAGCGCGCAGGGCCTGTGACTGGCCCAGAAGCGAGCCGGGCGCGGGTGTATCGGAAAGAGCGAGCGAGGCCGCAAGGGCAAGAGCAAGTGTGATCATGGGACGGGAGGTTTGCCCTCACCGCCCCTGATGGCAAGCCGCAATGGCTGCTAGTCGTTCTCGCCCAGCACGCGCTTGCGCCGCGCCATCAGCTTCAGGCGCAGGGCGTTGAGGCGGATAAAGCCTTCTGCGTCCTTCTGGTCGTAGACCATGTCTTCCTCGAAGGTGACATGGGCCAGCGAGTAGAGCGTAGCGGGCGAGGACCGGCCGACCACATTCACGCTGCCCTTGTAGAGTTTCAGACGCACCTCGCCGGTCACATGGCGCTGGGAGTGGTCGATGGCGGCTTGCAGCATCTCGCGCTCAGGGCTGAACCAGAAGCCCTCATAGAGCAGCTTGGCATAGCGCGGCATCAGCTCGTCTTTCAGGTGCATCGCGCCGCGATCAAGCGTGATCTGCTCGATACCCCGGTGGGCCATCATCAATATGGTCCCGCCCGGCGTCTCGTAAATGCCGCGCGACTTCATGCCGACAAAGCGGTTCTCGACGAGGTCCAGACGGCCAATGCCGTGAATGCGGCCATACTCGTTGAGCTTCGTCAGCAGCGTGGCAGGCGAGAGCGCCTTGCCATTGATCGACACCGCATCGCCGCGCTCAAACCCGATGGTGATGTATTCCGGCTTGTCCGGCGCAGCTTCAGGGTCATTGGTGCGCTGATAGACAATGTCGGAGGCTTCCTCGGCCGGGTCTTCAAGGATTTTGCCCTCAGAGGAGGTGTGCCAGAGATTGGCATCGACCGAGAAGGGCGCTTCGCCGCGCTTGTCCATGGCCACCTCGATGCCGTTGGCCTCGGCATAGGCGATCAGCTTGGTACGTGAGTTGAGATCCCATTCGCGCCACGGCGCGATGCATTTGAGGTCCGGGTCGAGGGCGGCCACGCCCAGCTCAAAGCGCACCTGGTCATTGCCCTTGCCGGTCGCGCCGTGGGCCACGGCATCCGCGCCGGTTTCATGGGCGATCTCGACAAGCCGCTTGGCGATGAGGGGCCGCGCGATGGAGGTGCCGAGCAGGTACTGACCCTCATAGACGGCATTGGCCCGCACCATGGGGTAGCAGTAATCGCGTACGAACTCCTCGCGCAGATCGTCGATATAGATCTCCTTCACGCCGGCCTTTTCGGCCTTGCGGCGAGCCGGTTCCAGCTCCTCGCCCTGCCCCAGATCAGCGGTGAAGGTGACAACCTCCGCGTCATAATGGTCCTGCAGCCATTTCAGGATCACCGACGTGTCCAGCCCGCCCGAATAGGCGAGGACGATCTTCTTGACGGACTTGGACATGGGCGGGGTTCCTTTCTTCAGGCAGGCTTTGCGGCGGCGCACCATAGTGGGAAGGAGGCTGGCAGGAAAGCGCCCGATGCGTATCGTCCCGCCGCGCGCCGAGCAGCACTGGACAAGCGAGCCAAGCATCGTCACTTTCCGCGCCAACGCGACAGGATAAGGAGTGACCCCCATGGCCCGCCATCTGGTTATCGTAACAGGAGCCTCGTCAGGCATCGGGGCGGCCTTCGCGAGACAGTTTGCCAGCAAGGGCTGGGATCTGGCTCTGGTTGCCCGCCGCGAGGACAGGCTGCGTGAACTGGCCGAGGAGATGAAGGCGCGCTTTGGCGTGGACAGCGTCATCATCGCGGCAGACCTCTCCAAGGCAAACGCGCCCAAGGAGATCGTCAAGGCGGTGGAGGATGCGGGCCGCCAGGTTGACGGCCTCGTCAATAATGCGGGCGCAGGCCAGCCGGGCCATTTCATCGAGACGAAATGGACCGATCAGGCGCGCTTCCTGCAGCTCATGGTCACCAACTATCTCGCCCTTGCCCACCTGGTAGCGCCGGGCATGGCGGAGCGCGGGTTTGGCCGCATCATCAACGTGTCCTCGGTCTCGGCCCTGCTGCCGAGCGCGAACGCCCATACCCGTTTTTCCGGTACGCTATATCCGGGCGCCAAGAGCCTGCTCATCAAATTCTCCGAGGCGCTGCATCTGGAGCTGTCGGGCAAGAACGTGCATGTGAGCGCCGTCGCGCCGGGCTATACATGGTCTGAATTCCACGATGTGAACGGCGCGCGCTCGACCGTCTCGCAAATGCCGAAATTCTGGATGCTGACGGCAGAGGAAGTCGCAACCGCAGGGTATGACGCGGTAGAGCGCGGCATAGTGCTGCGTGTGCCGGGTGCCTGGTACAAATTCCTCACCGCCCTTTCCAAAGTCCTGCCTGACCCGGTGGGCCGGGCCATCATGCGCGCGCAGGAAAAGCGCATGGCAGCGCGGGCGGGAGCGAGCCAGTGAGCGCCGATGCCCGCCTCATTACCGCGCTCGATCTGCCGACCATTGACGGGGCGAAAAAGCTCGTGGCCGCGATTGGCGATGCGGGCTGCTTCTACAAGATCGGCCTGCAACTTTTCCCGCTGGGCGGGATGGAGCTGTGCCGCGAGCTCAAAGCCGCAGGGCACGGCGTGTTCCTCGATTTCAAGCTGCACGACATCTCCGCCACGGTGGAGAAGGCCACACGCTCCATCGCGCCTTCAGGGGCCGATTACCTGACCATCCATGCCGAGCCGCCGGTCATGCGTGCCGCGCACAAGGGCCGCGAGGGGACGGGGCTGAAGCTTCTCGCCGTCACCGTGATGACCTCCTATGACGATGCCATGCTCAAAGAAATGGGTTTTGCCAAGGGCGCGCGCGATCTCGTGCTGATGCGTACCGAGCAGGCGCTGGAAGCGGGCTGTGACGGCGTCATCGCGTCCGCCCACGAGGCCGCAGAGCTGCGCGCCCGCTTCGGCGACGGCTTTGACATCGTCACCCCCGGCATCCGCCCGGCGGGCAGTTCTGCCGACGATCAGGCGCGTATCGCGACACCGGCGGAGGCGATCTCGATGGGTGCCACCCGCATCGTGGTCGGACGGCCGGTCAATGCCGCCCCCGACCCGCGAGAAGCCGCGCTCGCGATCAATGCGGAGATGGCGGGAATTTAGTTTTCCCTCGTCCTTCGAGACGCTTCGCTTCGCTCGCCCTCAGGATGAGGGAAAAGCACGACCCAAGCCCTCATCCTGAGGAGCCACGCAGTGGCGTCTCGAAGGACGAGGGCGTAACCAAACAAAAACCCCGGACGTTTCCGTCCGGGGTTTTTCAATTCCAACAGCGAACAGACGCTAGATCGTCTCGCTGATCCATTCCTCGATCTTGCCCTTGGCCATGGCGCCCACCTTGGTGGAGACCAGCTCGCCATTATTGAAGATCATCAGGGTGGGGATGCCGCGCACGCCATACTTGCCCGGCGTCATCGGATTTTCATCGATATTCACCTTGGCAATCGTGATCTTGCCGGAGTGCTCGGAAGCGATCTGATCGAGCGCAGGCGAAATCTGTTTGCACGGCCCGCACCATTCTGCCCAGAAGTCCACAAGCACGGGGCCACCGGCCTTGAGAACATCGGTTTCGAAGGAATCGTCAGACACCGCTTTGGTCGCCATGGGCTTTCTCCCTTGGAAGGTTTAAGGCCAGCGCCCGCACATCGGCACGCCAGCCAGCCTTGATTGCCAGTACACCTAGGAAGCCGCTCCCCTACGGTCAAGCGCGCCGGGCTGCGCGGCCAGTTCAAGGGCCGCATCCATCGCTGCATCGGGCAATGCCATAAGGCGGGCTGCGTCCGTCCACACCAGCGCGCAATCGACCCGCCTGCCCGGATAAAGTGCACGCAGGAGCGCTCTATAGGCACCCATCTGCGCCAGATAGGCCGGGGCCACGTCGGCGACGTCAGCAGGCGGCGGACGGTTGGTCTTGAAGTCCACCACCAGCACGGCCTCCGGCGTGACCAGCAGCCGGTCGACCTGACCATTGACCCGCACACCGGGCGGCAGGCCCGGCGCCGTGCCGTTTAAGGACACCTCGGCGCGTGAGCCCGGACCGAACAGGGCGGCAAATTGGGGATGATCGATGAGGGTGAGCGTCTCATGGGCAATGGCGTTTCGCTCATCATCGCTAAGCGAAGGCTGGCGGGCGAGAAAATGCTCTGCCGCCTCGCCGCGCCGGCCGGCAGCGATGTCGGGCAGTATCTGCAAGAGCTTATGCACGAGCGTGCCACGCCGGAACCGGTCACGCCCCCCATCGGCCAGCGGCGACAGGCCCGCAGGCTCAGCGCCCGCCTCCAGTCCGGCCAGCAGGCGCGAGGGCGCGATGGCGCGGGCAGTGATGGACTCTGTGGGCGCAGGCGCGCGCAGCCAGGCGGGCTTCTCCCCGCGCTTGTCCTGCCGGTCCGCCTTCTTCTCCTCGGGCTGCGGATCGACGCCATAGCGCCGGGCCTGAGAGGGGCTTTCCCATTCATAATGGGCGGCAATCTCGTCAATCGCCGTGCCGACGCTGCGCCAGTCATCGCCCTGCCAGGCATTGGCCAGGCGGGCATACCAGGAACTCTTGTCCGGCTTAGCGGAATTGCCGTAGGCATGGCCGCACACGATCAATCGGTCGCGCGCACGCGTCATCGCCACATAGAGCAGGCGGGCGGACTCGTTCTCCTGATCCTTCTTCCAGCCTTCGCGCAGCGCGGTGATGATATCCGGCGCGAACGCATCATTCTCTGACCAGAGGAGGCCGCTTTCCTCGTGATCCTCCAGCTGCGGATAGCGGTTGGAAGGCGGGCTGGTCGTGTCCGGCAGGAAGACGATGGGCGCTTCCAGACCCTTGGCCGCATGCACCGTCATCACGCGCACCTCATCACGCCCGCCTTCGGGATCGCGTTTGAGCTGGCTGTCAGAGCGGGTGATGGCATCGATGAAACGGGCGAGCGAGGGCGCGCCTTCGCGCTCATGGGCGATGGCGCGGGAGAGGAACTCCTCCAGCGGATCGCGCGCCTCCTCTCGCAGGCGGGCATAGACGCGCGCTGCGCGGCTCTCGCCCGTGTCAGACGTCTCGCTCAAAAACCGTGCGAAGAAGGCATAAGGGGTCAGCGTATCGACGCGGGCGCGCATCGCCGTCAATGCTGCCCTGGCATCGGCGAGGGCGGGATCATTGCTGCGCAGAAGCGCCTCCCACAGCGTGCCCTTGCGGCCATGGGCGAGGCGGAACAGCACGTCCTCATCAATCGGGGGTGTCTTGGCGTCCAGAGGATGGAAGGCCGGACCCTTGAGCACTTCAGCCAGCGCCAGATCATCGCCCGGCTGCAGGGCAAAGCGCGCAAGCGAGAGCATGTCCTGAACGACCAGCTGCTCGGGCAGCACCATGCGGTCCGCGCCCGCCACCGGCACATCTTTTATTTTCAGTTGACGGATGATCTCGGAAAAAAGCCCGCTGCGCTGGCGCACCAGTATGACGATATCGCCCGGCGTTGCTGCGCGGCGCTCCCAGCCGCCCTTCTTCTCATCCCACACCGTATCACCGCGATCAATAATGCCCTTGATCTCCGTCGCCACCGCTTCGGCGAGCTGGTTGCGCGGGGAGTTGTAGCGGGCCTTGTCGACCGGACCGTCCACCTCCTCGTCAAGGCTGTCTTCCTCGCCCTTGGGCAGTCTGGGCGTGACCGGCCAGATCTCCACGCAGCCCGGCGTGCCGCGCCGTGCCGCCTCATGCCCGCGATAGGCCATGAAGGGGTGGTTGCTGGGGGCCGGTTGCACCGGCCGGTCATCGAGAAACTTCACCTCCGGCGCAGGTGCCGACTCCAGCGTCTCGCGAATATCAGCAAAGGCGAGATCGACCGCGCCGAGCACTTCAGGGGCCGAGCGGAAGGAGGTTTTCAGCTCCGGCCGGACAAAATCCAGCCGCGCGCCTTCGGCGAGCCCAGCAAGCTTGGTCCCCTGCTCGATAAACCGGGCCGGATCAGCGTTCTGGAAGGAATAGATGGACTGTTTCTCATCGCCCACGCAGAACACGGTGCGGGCCAGCTCAGCCGTCCGCTCGCGCCCCTCTCCGGCGAAAAACTCCGCCGACAGAGCATCGATGACATCCCATTGTTCCGGCGCGGTGTCCTGCGCTTCGTCAACAAGGATATGATCCAGCCCGCCATCGAGCTTGTAGCGCACCCAGGCCGCCATATCGGCGCTGCCAAGGAGGCGCGAGGCGCGCACCACCAGATCGGCAAAGTCCACCGCCCGCTCGCGGGCCAGCAGGCGCTCATACTCGGTGATGAAGGCCCGCGCGAGGGTGAGGCTTGCCGATGTAAGCACGTGCAGGCGCGCAGCCGTAACTCTAGCGAACACGTGCTCCATCCGGACGAGTTCGATCCCGCGAGGTTCGTCTGTCCCGAAGAGTGCTTCCAGATCGGAACAGGTTTTAGCCGACGCGTCGTTGAAAAACGTCTTGTAAATCTTGCGCTTCGAATCGAAAAAGAAGTCGCGGTAGGCGTCGTAGGCTGCCTCGAATCTGCTCTCCGAAAGGGCGTCGAGAACAGCATACAGACGGTCTGCGCGTGTCTGGTCTTTTGACTGCGGATTGGCTCGCAATGCCTCAGCGCATCGCGTGAGTGATTTAACGTCAACGGCCTGCATCGCCTCGCGGACCACCGATTCTGGTGTTTCACCGGCTTCCACACCCAGCAGGCGCGCTGCGGCGGCGATCAGCGGACCGTCGCCTTGCGCCTGCTCGAACAGGTCTGACAGCCTATGGCGATCGTGCGCGGCCTTCTTGAACACCGCCTCAAAGCCGGTCGGCCCGGCACGGACGGTAATCTCCTCGATGGCGCGCGCGAGGCGGCCAGCCGGGTCCCGGCGCGCGTCCAGATACACTGCGCGCTCGGCCTCAAGACGCACCCGCGCGCTCTGTGCATCCTCCTGCGTGGAGAAGCCGGGGGGCAGGCCCGCCTCCAGCGGGAACTGGCGCAACAGGCTGTCACAGAAGGCGTGCAGGGTCTGGATTTTCAGCCCGCCCGGCGTTTCCAGCGCGCGCGCGAACAGCTTCCTCGCCTCGGCAAGGCGGCGCGGATCGGTATCGGCGTCCTCCCCGGTCAGGTCTTTGAGCTGAGCCTGAAGCTGCTCATCGCCCATCACCGACCAGTCGCCCAGTTTGCGGAAAAGCCGGGTCTGCATCTCCCCTGCGGCAGCCTTGGTGAAGGTCACGCACAATATGCGGTCCGGTGACACGCCTTCGAGCAACAGGCGCGCCACCCTGTCCACCAGCACGCGCGTCTTGCCCGAGCCCGCATTGGCCTCCACGAACACGCTGGCGCGCGGGTCAGCCGCCGCGCGCTGGGCGGCGGAGGCAAGGGCCGCGATGGCGGGGTCAAAGCCGGGCGCGCTCATGCCTCATCCTCCCCGTTGCCGCTCTCCTTGTCCGGCGCCGTCGACCATTCCTTGCGGCGGGCAAGATGGTCGTAATCGCCATACTCATTGACGAATTTGCGCCGCGGTTGGCTATGATAGGGCGTAGACGGATCATCGAATTTGGCGATATAGCGCCCCAGCCGCTCCAGCGCCGCGTCGGCCAGCTCTTCAGGGTTGCGCGCCGGCTCACCCTTGGGCGGCTGGTCGGTGATGCCGCGAACCTCGCCTGGCTTTTTGGTGCCTTTGACGCCGATATAGGCATAGCCGGCGATCGGCCCGGCCGGAATACCGTCAAATCCGCCGCCCGCCAGTATCGCGCCCTGCAGTGTGAGCTGGGGCGAGAACCCGGCCAGCACCTCCTTGACGCTGGGAATTCTCCCGGTCTTGAAATCCAGGATGTGATATCCGTCAGGACCGCTATCGATCCGGTCGGCTCTGGCCGTCAGGCGGAACGGGCCGCCGGGCGCGCGAATATCGATCCGGCCTTCGGCTTCAACGCCTTGGCCCGCCGGGACGATGCCATTGACGCGGCGTTCAGCCTCCCAGGCCACGACCCAGCTGGCCGCGTGGGAAAAGCGGGGCAGCTCGCTTCCCAGATCGCTTTGGGCAAATCCGGCCTCCAGCAGGGCGGCCTCGCCCAGCGCCACCAGCTCAGCATGCGCGGTTTCGGGGAGTATGGGCCGGTCACCCAGCTGGCGCGTCCATTGTTCCAGTGCCGCATGCCACGCCGTCCCGCGCTCGGCGCCGCCGGGCTCCTGATCCAGCGGATCAAGCACTCTCAGCTTCAATATCCGTTTTGCATATACCGCATACGGATCACGTACCCATGTCTCCGCGCCAGTAACCGGCATTTCGCGGGGCCGGTCGGCGAGAGGCGGGGTGGGCAAGGGCTCCGGAGCGGGCAACAGAACCCTTTCAGGGGCGTCCAGCGCGCTGGCAAGCGCCGCATAATCGGGGTCCGGTTTCAGGGCATCGCCCACATGGTCCGCTCCCAGCTTGCCGCGCGCGAGCGTCTGCAATCGCCACATCCAGCGCGATGCGACCGTGGGCGCACCATCAGCCATGGTGGAGCGTGTAAGGATCACCTCTGCGGTGGAGGCAAGCTCGGCAAAATCGTGGGCGGAAAGGCCCAGCCTGCGTTCGGGCGAGGGCAAGCCGGCTGCCTTGCGCATCCCGCGCGACAGGAAGGGATCGGCGGCCATGGCCTGCGGCCACACGCCTTCGTTTAGCCCAGCCAGGATTACCAGATCAGCGTGAAGCAGGCGCGCTTCGAGCGGGCCGAGCAGAGCCAGTCTTGGATGCGTGCCGGAGCGCGGGCGCACGCGCCGGGCGCGCGCGGTTTCCAGCCATATCCGCGAGAAGGCCCGCAAGGACAGAGCCGGCAGGGCGTCCGCCTCCTCCAGAAATTCCCGCATCAGCCCGGCGGCCTGCTCACCCGCTTCCCCGGCCCAGAGCCGGTCTGCCCCCGCCTGCGCCGCACCGCGCGCCAGCGCTTCGCCGGCCTGCGCCAGAGCAGCTGCCCACACGCGCACAGGCTGTTCACCCTCAAGGGCGAGGAGCGGGGTCAGGCCCTGCTCGATCTCATCGATCAGCACACGCCATATATCCGGGTCGCCATCCTTTATCCGTGCACGCACATCACCCAGCGACTGGCCGGGCCTGCGCCCGCGCAAGCGCTTTGCCTCCAACGCCGTCAGCGCCGCCATCAGGGCGGGCCGCGGCCGTCCAAGCGTGAACAGGGGCGAGGCCCACAAGGCCGTCAGGGCCAGCGCGGAGCCGGGATCGCTCGCAGCTTCCAGCACGCGGACGAGAAAGCTGCCCGGCGCCGTATCGCTCAAGGCTTCGCCCGCACTGTCATCAAGCCGGACATCAAAGCGCGCCATTTCGGTGGTGACACGCCGCGCCAGTGCGCGGTCCGGCGTGACGACCATGGCGGTACGCCCCGGTATTGTCAGTGTATGGCGCAAGGCCAGCGCAATCGCCCGCGCCTCGCTGGCCGGATCACGCGCCTCAATGACCGAGAGGCCGCGCAGCCCCTCCTTCACGATATCGCCCTTCCATTCCTTTCCCAAAGCTGCAAGCCGCAACAGCCAGTCGGCGGTCTGGTCCGCCGGACGCAAAGCCTCCGTTACAAGCCGCGCCCGCGCCTCGGCGGACCGGCCGGGCCAGTATATCCGTTCACGGATTGGCCACTCACGCACTTCCTGCCGGCTGATACCGATGCGCTCGATAAGAGATTTCATCGCGCGTTGCGGATGGCCGTCATCAATCGCGTTCCAGCTGGAGTCGTCCATGAAGCCGGCAAAGCCCGGCAGCACGACCGCGCCCTGCTCAAGCCTGCAGACCGTGGCCAGCAATTCAGCCGCCGCCGGAATGGAGCCTGTGGAGCCTGCCGCGATTACCGGGCCATCGGGCGGCACCTCACGCCAGCGCGCGGCGAGCGCGTTCAGAAGCCCGGAGCGGCGGCGGGCCGGATCCACCAGCCCCAACGCAGCCAGATGCCGGGGCCATGCCTCCAGCACGATGTCCAGGAACATCGCCGCTTCCTGCCGCCCTTGCGGCAGCGCGGCGCGCATAGCCGCGTCCAGACCCGACAGATCGTCAACGCCTTCAGAGGCAAATTCGTCCAGCAGGCCGGCCAGCGTATCGGCCAGCACCAGTGCGCCATCGGCGGCCATCTCCCGGCCTGATGCCGTCTCGCGGGCGATGATGAGGCTGGCCAGTTCAAAGCGCCGCCGCGCCGCGCTGATGGCAGGCAGGGCGAGCGTGGCGAACTCGCCCGGCTCGAAGGGTGGTTCGTCTGCGTCCACATCGCCCAGTGGGCGGATCAGCGGCAATATCGCCGCCGGAATACCTTTTTGCGCCTGTATGGCGCTGAACGCCTCACCGAGCGCCCGGCCCGCCCGGCGCGTCGGCAGCAACACGGTGACACCCGCCAGCGCTTCGGGTTCGGGGAAAGCCTCAGAGAGCGTGCGCGCCAGTGACAGCAGGAAATCAGCCGCCGGAGACAGCGTGAAAACGCGCGGAGCAGGCGTATCAAAGATTATCGGGGCGCTCATGCCCGCGAGCGTAACCGATTCTCGACCTCGCGGTGCGTTTGCGGATCGCCGACATGCATCCAGAACGCGTCCATGACCTGCCCGGTCACGCGGCCCTGCGTCAGCGCCGCATCCCATATCCGGTTGGTGGAAAACGGCTCGATCTCGCGGCCCGCCAGCACGCGCGGATGCATCACCTGCACACCTGCATAAAATAGCGGTTCGGCTCCGGCGGGCGCATCCGCAAAACGTTGCAGGCGGCCTTGCGGGTTCATGGCGAAATCGCCCGCGCCTTCCAGCCCCAGAAGATTCTCCCGGCGCGCGAGCAGCAGGCGGAAATCCATCGCGCCTGCGTCAAACCCGTCTGCCAGCCGGGTCAGCTCCGCGCCGTCCTTATCGACCCAGAAGGCATCGATATTGGCGACAAACACCGGATCACCGCCCAGCAGAGGCGAAGCCTTGACCAGCCCGCCGCCGGTTTCGAGCAGCAGGTCTGTCTCGTCAGAAATATGGATACGCGGCGCGCCATCCCGGCTGGCCAGATGGGTGCGCATGCGGTCGGCAAAATGGTGGATATTGACCACCGCATCGGCGACGCCCGCCCGCGCCAGTGCATCCAGCGTCCAGTCCAGCAGGGCACGGCCACCGACCTCCACCAGCGCCTTGGGCCGGTCATCGGTCAAGGGGCGCATGCGCGTGCCCAGCCCTGCGGCCATCACCATGGCGCGCGACGGCCTCATCGCGCAATCTCCGGCATCGCCTTGCGCACCAGCGCGGCCAAATCACGCAAGGCCGGATGGGCGAGATCATGGTCGAAATGGGCTTTCACGCGGGGGATGAGATCGAGATAGCGCGCCTTGCCATCGCGCTCTGCCAAGCGCACGAAAATGCCCAGGATTTTCGCGTTGCGCTGCGCGCCCAGCACCGCATAGGCCGCGTCAAAGCTCGCCCGGTCATTGAGCTTTGCCGCCTTGAAGAAGCGGTCCTTCAAGGGCTCGGCCAGATCGGGCGATACGTCCCGGCGCGCGTCTTCGATGAGCGAAACCAGATCATAGGCCGGGTGCGCAAAGAGCGCGTCCTGGAAGTCCAGCAATCCGGTGCGCCCTTCCACCTCACGATCGGGCAGCCAGATCAGGTTTTCGGCATGATAATCGCGCAGCGCCAGCCCTGGCGCATGCGCCTCCAGACCGGCAAAAGCCGCCTGCCAGACGCCCTCCCATTCGGCGCGCAAATCGTCCGAAGGCCGGGCCGCAAAGCGGGGCAGATACCAGTCGAGATAAAGCCCGGTCTCGGCCAGCAGTGCCGTCTCGTCGTAGGCGTGCACGCGCCAGGACCGGCCCTGCGCCTCGAACACCGAGGGAAAGCTGGAGCGGTAGATCGCCGCCAGCGTATCGACCGCGCTGGCATAAAGCTTACCCTCATGCGCGCCTGCCGGAATGGCGCGCGCATAAAGCCCCTCGCCAAGATCCTCGATCAGCAGAAGACCCCGCTCCATATCAGCGGCCAGAATTCGCGGGGCAGAAAACCCGCGTTCAATCAGCGCCTGGGCGATACCGGCAAAGGCGGCAACATTGTTTCCCGCGAGCCTTGCGACCGCGTTATAGCCGAGCGCATGGCGGTCCTGCGGGCTGGCATTGTCGGGAGCCAGAGGCGTTTCGGCGGCGGCAGGCGCATCCATCAATATGGCGCGTTCACCGCCCTTGCTGGCACGGAAATAGCGCCGCGTAGAGGCGTCGCCCGGAAAGACGGTGACAGCCGCATCACCCCAGCCTGCACTATCCAGAAATGCGGCGCGCTCGGCAGCGCGGACATCCTCAGACACTGATACGGGCAAGGCGCTCCCCCCAGCTGCCATGCGCGGCGAGGCGCGCTATCCGCCTGTGCTCTTGCCCGTCAACGCCGTCAAAATCCAGTGTGATCTCCAGCCGGTTATCGCTCAAAGCATCATCCAGCCGGTCCGGCCATTCGATGATGAGGACGCCCGTTTGCGCCCCGTCCTCCAGCCCCAGCTCGATCAGCTCTGACGGATCCTCCACGCGGTAAAGATCAGCGTGGAGCACATCAAACCCGGCGCGCGACACATAAGCCTGCACCAGCGTGTAGGTCGGGCTTGGCACCTCCTCCACGCCCGCAATTTCGCCGACAAAAGCGCGCGCCAGTGTGGTCTTTCCCGCGCCCAGAGCGCCAGTCAGCAGGATGACATCGCCGGGCACGGCCAGCCGGGCCAGCGACGCGCCAAGCCGCTGCGTCGCCTCAATACTGTCCAGATGAATCGCAATCTCGCTCATGGCGCGCAGTAAGGCGCGCATTCACGCCCGCCACAAGAGCCGTCAGGCCAGCGCAGGCAGCCCCTTCCCCTTGCAGGCCCGCCGCAAACCGGCCAAGAAAGCAGGCATGAGCACGAAGGCGGGAACGGTCATCATCGGAGCGAGTCAGGCGGGCCTGTCCTGCGCGGCGGAACTACGCCGGCGCAAGTATGACGGCCCGGTGACCCTGATCGGGGCAGAGCCGCACCTGCCCTATCAGCGCCCGCCCCTGTCCAAGGCCTATCTGTCAGGCGAGATGCCGGTGGAGCGCCTGTGGCTGAAACCTGAAGCCTTCTATCCGGCGTCAGACATTACCTGCCTGACGAATGCCAGTATCACCGCGATTGACCGCGATTCGCGCGAAGCCGTGCTGGCCGATGGCCAGCGCATCGGCTTTGAGCATTGCGTCATCGCCACGGGCGGCGAGGCGCGCATTCCGCCAATTCCGGGCGCGAACCTGCCGGGCGTGCAATTGCTGCGCAATCTGGGTGAGGCCGACCATCTGTCCGCCGCGCTGAATGACGCCAAATCGCTGGCCGTTATCGGTGCAGGCTATATCGGGCTGGAAGTGGCGGCATCGGCGCGCAAGCGCGGCCTGAAGGTGACGGTGCTGGAAGCGGCCGAACGGCCCATGGCTCGCACGGCCAGCCCCATTCTGGGCGGCTGGTTTGGCGCCATCCATCGCGGCTATGGCGTTGATCTGCGCGTCAGCACGCCGGTTGCTTCCATCCTTGAAAAGAACGGGCGCGCTGGCGGCGTCGTGCTGGGCGATGGCGAGGAAATCGCCGCTGACAGCGTGTTGCTGGCCGCTGGCCTGGCGCTCAATACGGGGCTGGCCGAGGCGGCGGGGCTGGACTGCGAGAATGGCATTCTGGTCGATACCGCCTGCCGGACGAGTGACCGGTTCATCTATGCCTGCGGTGATGTGGCCCGCTTCCATTCAGCCCTTTATGGCCGCTCGATCCGGCTGGAATCGGTGCAGAACGCCATTGAACAGGGCAAGGCGGTGGCCGCCGCCATTACAGGCGAGGATGTACGCTATGACCCTGTGCCGTGGTTCTGGTCAGACCAGTACGAGCTGAAACTGCAGATCGCGGGCCTGATCGACGGGGCCGATTCCATCGTGCGGCGCGGCGATCCGGAAATGGGTAATTTTGCCGTCTTCCACCTGAAAGAGGGCCGCATCATTGCGTGCGAGGCCATCAATTCAGCGCCCGAATACATGGCAGCGCAAAAACTGATCCGTAGCGGCAAGCCGGTCGATGCCGACGCCTTGCGCAATCTAGATGTGGCGATGCGCGACCTTCTCGCCTAGATAACGCTGCAGACACGCAATCGAACACTTCCAGGACATGACATGACGAAAATCACCTTCATCGAGCATGACGGCACCGAGCACACTGTCGAGGCCGTCAACGGGCTGACCGTGATGGAAACCGCCATCCGCAACATGGTGCCCGGCATCGATGCCGATTGCGGCGGGGCGTGCGCGTGCGCGACCTGCCATGTCTATGTGGATGAAAAGTGGGAAGACAAGACCGGCGAGCGCTCCTCCATGGAGCAGTCCATGCTGGATTTCGCCTCCGACGTGGAAGCAAGCTCGCGCCTCTCCTGCCAGATCAAGGTCAGCGACGCGCTGGACGGCCTCGTCGTGCGCCTGCCTGAACAGCAGGGCTAGACTTTACCCCCTGAAATTCCGGGCGAGCGGCGCGAGACCCGGGACCTGATGCAGGATGAGCGGAGAGAGGCCCCGGCTCTGCGCTACGCTGCGGCCGGGGTTTCAACCTGTTTAGACCCGCTCCACCTCACGCCTCACAATGGCCTGCACCAGCCCTGCCGGGGCGAGCTTGGTGAGTATGTAGACCGCGCGCATTTTCGCGCCGGACACCACAAAGCGCTTGCGTCCGTCCAGCCCGCGCATGACGTCGCGCGCCACCTCGTCGGCTGTGGTGGAGGTGAAGCTGTCGAAGGTACGAAGCCCGTCCATGCCGGCAGCACCCTTGAAGGGTGTGTCCTTTACCGCTGCCGGGCAGACCGTCATGACCCGGACATTGGACCCGGCCTCTGTCAGCTCGCGGTCCAGCGCCAGCGAGTAATGGCGCACAAATGCCTTGGTCGCCGCATAGACTGCCATGAAGGGCACGGGCTGGAAAGCGGAGTTGGAGGCGATATTGGCGATGGTCCCGCCCTTCTTCTCCATCAGAGGAATGAAGGCGCGCGTCATGGCGTGCAGGGCGGAGATATTGAGTGCAATCATTGCCTGCTCGCGCGCCGGGTCGAGCTGCGCTGATGCACCGAAAAAGCCGATCCCGGCATTATTGACCAGAATGTCCGGCGCGGCCGTCTTCTTCACCCATTGGGTGATCCTGTCGATGGCATCGGCTTCGGTCAGGTCCACGCACAGCGCATCAATGTCCGCATCCGGATAATCAGCTTTCAGCGCGTCCTGCGCAGCGCTGATCTCAGCCGGATCGAGGCTGATCCACGATACGTTCCAGCCGCGTGCGAGCGCGCGCCGTGTCAGCGCCAGCCCGATACCGCTGGACCCACCGGTAATGAGGATACGTGTCATTCAGCTGATGTCTCATCCAGGCGGGGCGGCACAGGGAAGGCGTCGACCGTCGGCCGGTCGAGGCCGCCCGTCCATATCTGCCCCTGCCAGGGCACCACGGTGGTCGCGCCCAGCTCGCCCTCGCGCGTCGGCCCGTAGAGCACACGCACCGGCTCGCCCAGACGGTTCACGGCCAGCCCCATGACCGGGCGGGCGGGCAGTTCCGGCTCGCCAAACACGTCGGCAAAGCGGCGCATCAGCCGTTTGAGCAGGGGTCGCGGATGGAAGAACTCCATCAGCTCGCTGCGCAGGGACGGCATGGCGATCCAGAGCAGCTGCTCCTCCTCATCCCAGTGAATATTGTCCGGATAGCCGGGCAGGCCATCGATCAGGATGCGCAGATTTCCCGTAACAGGATCAAGCACATGCACCTGGGCGGCCCAGGTTTCATTGATGAACACATCACCTGATTGCGGATCGTGCGCGACGCCATTGGCAAAGGCCAGATCATCGGCCAGCACGCGGCGCGTGCCATCGGGCGTGTAGGCCAGGATGCGCGCCGTACGCTCACCCTCCCAGAAGCTCTCCATGTATTCGCCATAGCCATAGCGGCCAGACGCGTCGGTGAGGATGATGGTGCCATCTTCGAGAATGGTCAGATCATCGGTGAAGACGAGCGCGGGAAACGCGCCGGGTTCATCGATAACCGTCCACTCGCCATCATCAAGGCGGATCAGGCCGGCCAGCGCATCGGCCACGTGCAACACCCCGTCAGGCGAAAAAGCGAGACCCAGCGGACGCCCGCCCGTATGGGCCACTTCCTCCCAGCCGCCTTCTGCTGAGCGTGCCATGATCCGGCCATCAGCCAGCCCGGTATAGAGCCGCCCGTCCGGACCCGGCTCAAGATCTTCTGCCCCGTACAGGCCCTCCTCGGTCAGGACAGGCTCGACAGGGCTGGCAAACAGCGCCTCAAGCTCCGGGTCTGGCGGCACAGGATTGAAATAGCGCGCATCAAGCGAGCCCGGCCCGAACAGAAGCAATATGGCAAGCCCGAACAGGCCGAACAGAACCGCCACCAGCCGGATAATCCACGCCATCATCGCCCCCTTAAGCGCCCAAACTTATCCCGTCAGCTTCCCTTGAAGGCCCAAGCTTGGCAAGGGCTGAGCCATGCCGGTTCGCCTCAGGTCACCGCGTTGCGCTTGCCAAAACGCGGCTCGGAAAAGCGCCCAGACTGGACAATATCCACCATGATCTGCCCGGCGCGGAAGACCTGCGCGTGGGTAAGGTAAAGCGGCGCGAAGCCGAAGCGCATCACGTCCGGCTCGCGGAAATCGCCGATCACGCCTTCAGCGATCATCGCCTGCACAACCGCATAGCCGTCTTCATGGACCAGGCTGACATGTCCTGCCCGCTGCGCCGAGGGCGGCGAGATCGTCTCAAGGCCGAGCGGCGCGATGGCCGCCAGGAAGGTATCGCCCAGCGCGCGGGCCTTGGCCTCCACCTTGGCCATATCCAGGCCCTCAAAGGCGCTCAGCGCCCCGTGGAGCGCGCTCATGGAGAGGATGGCGGGTGTGCCAGCACCGAAGCGGGAAACGCCTGTGGCGGGCTTGTAGCCATCCCTGAAGGCAAAGGGCGTGGCATGGCCCATCCAGCCCGATAGCGGCTGGGCGAAGCTCTCCACCACATCGCGGTGGCAATAGACGAAGGCGGGCGCGCCAGGGCCACCATTGAGATATTTATAGCCGCAACCCACGGCGTATTTCGCGCCATCGCGCTCCAGCTGCAAGCCGACAAGCCCCGCCGCGTGAGACAGATCCCAGATGATCGTCTTGCCGAGGCGGGCAGCCTCGCGCTCCTCCGCCGCGACATCGACCTTGGCGGCTGTCTTGTAGTGCACCGCGCTCCTGACCAGCACATCATACCCGTCCGGCAGGCCCGCAACGCCCGCGCCCGGCTCGATCAGGGTGAAAGGCGTGCCGGAGAGACGCGCCAGCCCTTCCATCACATAACCATCGGTCGGAAAATCCCCGCGCTCCACCGCCACGCCGCGCGCCCCGCCCATGACAAGGCCGGCGGCGAGCTTGAAGAGATTGACCGAGACGGAATCGCCCGCGATCACGCTTGTCTGATCGACGCCAATCAGGCGGGCAATGCGCGCGCCGGTGCGAAGCGGCAGTCCCATCCAGTCAGCGCTGTTCCACGAGGCGATGAGGTCATGGCCCCATTCCATTTGCGCCGCTTTTGCCAGCGCATCGAGCGCCGGACGCGGCGGCGGGCCCAGCGAATTGCCATCCAGATAGATCACGCCCTGCGGCAGATCGAACAGCCTGGCCGTATCGGCAAACGGGTCATCGCGGTCCAGCGCGCGCGCATCATCAAATTGCATCAGTTCAATTCCCTCAAGACCGCCCGCACCGGCGCAGCATCCAGCCCGGCGAGCTTCAGCGGCAGGGCTATCAGCTCGTAGCGGCCTTCGGCCACATCATCCAGCACCAGCCCCTCAAGAATGCGCATATCGTGCGCAGCCACGCGCTTGTGCGCGTCCATGGTCTTTGAGGTTTCAGGATCGACTGAAGGCGTATCAATACCGATCAGACGCACGCCGCGCGCATGGAGGAGATCGATGGCTTCCGGTGCCATAGCGGTGAAATCACTGTCCCACGCATCTTGAGCCGCCACGTGGCAGGTGCGGATCAGCACGCGCGCAGGCACATCATCACCGCAGACCGCCTCCAGCCGTGCGGCCAGTGCCTCTGCGCTCACTCGCTCGCCAGCATCAAGGCAATGGATGACCACGCAAGGCCCGATGAACACATCAAGTGCCATCGCGGCGGCGTCCTGGCCCTTCGCATCGTAATGCAGCGGGGCGTCCGCATGCGCACCGGTATGGGTTGAGAGGGTCAGCTTGGAGACATTGACCGGCGAGCCCTCACCCATGTCCCAGGTGCGCTGGAAATCAACCGGCGTATCACCCGGCCAGACCGGCAGGCCGGGGTGGATGACAGGAGAGATGTCGATGATGCGGGTCATGGTCTCACGCGCCCTGTGGTTCCGTGTTTCCTCCCCCGTTTACGGGGGAGGTGTCAGCGAAGCTGACGGAGGGGGGAAACTATTTGAACTATCCCCCCCTCGGCCCTTCGGGCCACTCCCCCCGTTTACGGGGGGAGAAACTGTCAGCAGCCTATAACGGCCCCCGGCCCATGATGCCGCCATCGATGACGAGGCACTGGCCGGTCATATAGCTGGAGGCGTCGCTGGCGAGGAAATGGATGGCTGCGGCCATGTCTTCGGGCTGACCGACACGCTGGAGCGAGAAATTGCGCTTCATCATGTCATCAAGGCCCGGATTGGAGGTAAGGGCGCTGGCGAGCTTGGTCTCGGTGAGGCCCGGGCAGAGCGCGTTGACGCGGATCTTGTGGCCGCCCGCCTCCTGCGCCAGCACCTGCGTCATCGAAATCACGGACGCCTTGGTGATGGAATACACGCCCTGGAAGAAGCCGGGGCGCAGACCATTGACCGAGGCGACATTGACGATCGAGCCGCCGCCTGTCTCCTTCATCATGTGGATCGCGCCGGTGGAGAGGAAGAACGGCCCCTTCACATTGACCTCGAACGTCTTGTCGAACGCGTCTTCGGGCGTGTCTTCAACGGGGCCGAAATACGGGCTGGTCGCGCCGTTATTGACGAGGATGTCCAGCCGGCCTTCTTCCTTGCGGATCGCTTCCAGCGCCGCATCGCGGTCCTGCGCGCTGCCCAGATGCAGGGTCATGGCGCGCGCCTTGCCGCCGGCTTCACGGATTTCAGAGGCCACGCGCTCACAGTCTTCAATCTTGCGGCTGGCCGCGATCACGATGGCGCCATTGCGCGCCAGACGCTTGGCCGCAGCCTCACCAATCCCGCGGCTGGCCCCGGCAATCAGCGCCACCTTGCCGTCCACGCGCAAATCCGTCTCGGTCATCATCCGGTCCCCTTGTTGATTGTCTGAAAAATGCCCGCCACCGCCCGTCCATGGACGAGCGGTGGCGGTATATGGGCCGCCTCTTTTGCCTAGTCGGCAGCCAGAAGCGCGTCGTAGTCGAGTTCCGAGGAGGGGATTTCCCCGCCCGGTCCTTGCAGATAATGGCGCATCCAGCCCATCAGCCGGTGGGCATAGTCAAACTGGGCCGCTGCGTTGCGCAGGCCATGGCCCTCGCCCGGATAGGTGACAAGACGCACAGGCGCTTCACCGGCCAGCTTGAGATAGCGGTAGAGGATATAGCCTTGCGAGGGCGCGACGCGGGTATCCACCTCGCCATGCATGACCAATGTCGGCGTGGTCGAGCCGTGCGCATGCATGATCGGGGAATGCCGGAAATACCACTCCCAGTTCTCCCACGGATAATGGATGAAATGGACATCGACCATCTCGACCGGGATGTCAGTATTGCCCATGAAGGACACCAGATCGGTCAGGGCGACGAAGGGTACGGAGGCCGCGAAATGCTCGCTGGCAACCGTCGCGCCCCAGGCAGACGCGAACCCGCCATAGGATCCGCCCGTTATGCCGACGCGGGCCGGATCGATCAGGCCCTGATTGGCCAGATAACCGACACCATCGACAATATCCTCGAACTCCTCGCCCGGCGGGTTGAGGTGATCAAGCTCGATAAAGGCAAAGCCGCGCCCGGTGGAGCCGCGATAATTGGGGTAGAAAATGGCAAAGCCCTCGCCTGCCCCGATCTGGCCGGGCCGCGAATAGCCGGTCAGCCAGCCATTATGATCGTGCGCTTCCGGCCCGCCATGCACCACAGCGATCATCGGCCAGCCGTTTTCGGGCGCTTCGCCCTGCGGGGTGATCAGCACACCTTCCACCTCGACACCGTCACGCGCCGTCCAGCGCACCACGCGCTGATCGCCAAGCGTACGTTCCGCCAGCCACGGATTGAGATCGGCCCAGCGAGCCGGGGCCTCGCCCGGACGGGCGACATACACGTCTCGCGGATGGGCCGGGCTGTCAGCCACGAAGGCGATTGTTTCGCCTGAAGAATCAAGGCTCAGCGAGTGGGCGACATAGCCGCCATGGGCTTCGCGTGAGACTTCCTCGCCCTCGGGCGTGTAGCTCACCCAGGCGCTGTCCTGGCGTACATGGGCGAGCGCGAAAATATGTCCGTCCCGCCATTCAAACGTGCGGATATGCTGTTCGGCATCAGGCGCGATCTGGATGTATTCACCGGTCTGCACATCGGCGACATGGATCGTGCCGGCAGTCGCGTCAGAGCGGTTGATCGCCGCCAGGAAGGCAAACTGCGAACCATCGGGGGAGAAACGGCCGATATCGATCTTGCCGGGCGTTTCAACCGTGCTGATGACTTCGCCGGTTGCGATGTCTGCAAAGCTCCAGCGCTGCTCCATCATGGAATCGTCCACAGACGGGGTCGGCGCCAGTCTCACCGCCAGGACTGATCCGTCCGCGCTCAGCTGAATGGCAGAGGCATGGCCGGTCAGGTCCAGCCGCTCTGCGGCGCTTTCATCATCGCCCAGCCCGGCCCGCCAGACATGGGAAAATGGCTGGTTTTCCTCATAGATATTGGCCCGGAAGCCGCGCTCGCGCAGTTCGCTGTGGTCAGGCTGGTCCGGGTCACGGCCAATGAAATAGATCGAGCTTGCATCCGCGGTCAGGAGATAGCCCTGCACGCCCGTGTCCGGGTGATAAAGCCGCTCCGGCTCACCGCCCGACAGCGCTACCCGGTAGAGTGCAGGACGTTCATCGCCCTCGCGGCGGGCCAGAAAGGTGACGCTCTCGCCATCAGGATGTAGTGCTACGCCGCTAACCGTATCTTCACCGGCAACCAGCGCGCGCAAGGCACCGGGTGCGTCGGCGGCATAAAGGTGCAGGGACGGGGCGCCATCGCTTTCACCGGTACGGATATCGCGCGGAACCGAGACCGTGAACGCCACTGTGCCGCCCTCTGGCGCAATCATCACCTGGCCGGCCTGACGCAGCTGGAACAGATCATTGATCGAAACGCTTCTGGCCTCGGCCTGCTCCTGCGCCAGAGCGGGCGCGGACACGGCCGGCACAGCCATGGCAGCGCCAGCCAGAACGGCGGCCATCAGGCGGTGTCTCATGCGAAATGTCATCGGGTTAGCCTCCCTGCAATCTTGTCATTGCATGGAAAGCTAAAGCGGCAGAGCCCTCACGTCGAGCTTCAGGCCGCAGAAGGCGTCAGGCGATAATGTCGGGATTGAGCTGGTCTTCGATGGCGAAGATCATGTCCTTGAGCATCAGCTTGCGCCGTTTCAGGCGCACCAGCTTGAGCTGGTCGACCACGCCGCAATCCTGTGCGGCGCGCACTTCTGCGTCCAGCGCGCGATGTTCACGGCGCAGCTCGGCCAGCTTGGCCACCAGCGCATCTTCATCCAGATCACCGAACATTCTCAGCCAATACACCTGTTTGGAGTGCAACCAGCCCGCCCGGCCGGGCCGGCTCTGATTGCAAATGCGTGGACATGACCCGTGTTGCGTCCGCGATGGCCGGCAAGCCACGGGAGACGCACATTACCCTTTTTCGAGCGCGGAGAAAACGGCTTCTTTGAAGCGCGTGACGGGCGCGCCGGGCGAACAGCGCGCGCGATATCCGTCCAGCGCGGCCGCCGCTGCATCCGGCCAGTGCGCAGCGCCGGAAAGGGCGGGCGTATCGAGCGCCTGCAGCATGGTTTGCGCCACATGTTCTGCGGCCAGCTCTGCGCCAAGCACGGACTGGCGCAAGGACTGCGCAGCCTCCAGCGGGACCGGCGCAGGCGGGGCTTTCAGCCGGTCACGCACGCCGCGCAAGGGCCCGACCGCCAACGCGTGCCAGTCACCGGCAATGCGCACGGCCTTCTCAAGGGCGAGCAGCGGATCACGCCCCTGCCCGGTGCTCCAGACAAGCCAGAAGGCGATATTCACGTCCAGCCCGGCATCCTGCAGCGCCAGCGCGGAGTGCTTCACCGGCTCATGGTCATAAAGCGCGACGGAAAAATCCCACAGGCTTTGCCCGCGCGTGTCTTGCATCACGCCTTGCCCTTGCGGGCTGCGCCGGGCCGCTTGCCTTCCCTGATGTCCTCGCCCCAGCGCCGGGTCGGCGTCCAGTCAAGACCGAACAGGTCCAGCGCCCGGCCCACGGACTGGTCCACCATGTCATCAAGGGTTTCAGGCTTCGCGTAGAAGGCCGGCAAAGGCGGCATGATGATCGCGCCCATTTCCGTCAGCTGCGTCATGGTGCGCAAATGGCCGAGATGGAAGGGCGTCTCGCGCACCATCAGCACGAGGCGGCGGCGCTCTTTAAGCACTACATCGGCGGCGCGCGTCAGCAGGCTGGAGGTCACGCCGGTCGCGATCTCGCTCATCGTCCTGACAGAGCAGGGCGCGATCAGCATGCCAAGCGTCTGGAAGGAGCCGGAGGCTATTGGCGCGCCGATATCGGGAAACGCGTAGACATGATCGGCGCGCGCGTGGATGTCAGCGGCCTTCAGCCCCATCTCGTAGCCCAGCGTCATCTCGGCAGCCTTGCTGGCCACGACATGGGATTCGATGCCCAGATCGCGCAAGGCTTCCAGCGCACGCATGCCGTAGATCACGCCGGACGCGCCTGACAGTCCGACAATCATGCGCGATGGCAAGGACTTGGCTTCAGACATGGGAAACCCTTCCGCAACACGGACAGTTTTCACCATTGATAGGAAGGGGTGTTTGATGTTTCACTTCCAGTCCTTGATCCAGCGAAGGAGGCTACACATGCCAGCTGAAGCGCGTATCCGTGAGCTTGACCAACGTCACACGCAACTGGAAAGCCGCATCGAGAAAGAACTCAAGCACCCTTCGGCAGATACGCTGCACCTAGCAGAGCTCAAACGACAGAAATTGCGCCTCAAGGAGGAAATTGAAACCCTCCGGCGCCGACATTGACGTTTTTTGCGGCAATTCACCACACATGATGAAGGGCGGGCTGATATCAGCCCGCCCTTTTGCATTTCCTGCCCGCCCGGATGGACCGGGCCGCACTCGCGTGCCTATCATGCGCGGGTCATGCACCCGAACCTGCTGTAGAAGGCCATCCATGCTGACTCTTTCCCGCGCGCTCGTCCTGCTGGCGCTGAGCTGCCTGGCAGCCCCGGTCTTCGCGCAGCCTTCCGGCGGCAACCCGCAAGGTGCAGCGGCCTGCCCTGAGGCCAGCGAGGCGATGGCAGCCGGGAATGCCGAAGACGCCGTTGCCGCGCTTCGCGCCTGCCTGTCGGCGCGCCTGCACCCCTGGCAAACCGAGGCCGAATTGCGCGTGCGCCTGGGCGCCAGCCAGCTGGCCCTCGGCGAAAGCGAGGCTGCGCTTTTCACCTATAATCAGGTGATCGCATTATTGCGCGACAATGGCGGCAATACCGATATCCCCATCGTGCGGCGCAACCGCGCGGTCGCGCTGTTCCAGCTTGATCGCCTCGAGGAAGCACTGGCCGACCTGCTGATCGCAGAGCGCGGCATGGCGCAGGATGATTTCGTCCATATCCTTCTGGGCGGGGTCTATATGGAGCTGGACCGCGGGACCGAAGCCATCGCCGCCTATGACAATGCGATCCGCCTGGCCCCGGATTCGCCCGGCGGCTGGATTGGCCGCTCGGCCGCCTTTATCGAGCTTGATCTGATGGACCGGGCGGTCGAGGACGGGCGCGAAGCGGTGGCCATCGCGCCTGATGACGGATCGGCGCTGAACGCCTTGTGCTGGGCGCTGGTGAAGGCACAGCGGGCCAGCGAAGGCATGGATATCTGCTATGCCGCTGTCGAGGCCGAGCCCGATTCCGGTGCCATCATTCATTCCCTCGCCGCCGCGCTTGAACAGATCGGGGAGCATGAAGAAGCCTATCCGCTCTTCGCCCGCGCGTTCGAGCTGGAGCCGGACAATTCCACCATCGCTGATGATTATGCGCGCGTGAGCGCCGCGTCCGGCGATTAGGGCCTTTCCTTATCAGACACGGAGTTTGCCGCATGGCCGGTTCAGAACGCGTTGCCATCGTCACCGGGGGTGCCAGCGGAATTGGCGCGGCATGCGCCCGGCGCCTGGCAGAGGAGGGCGTGCGCGTCGTCATCGCCGACATTGACAAGAAGGCGGGCGAGGCGCTGGCCAACGATCTGGGAGCGGCCAAGAATCGCGCGCTTTTCGTCAGCTGCGATGTCGCCGACAAGCTCTCGGTCGCCAATCTGATGGCCGAAACCCTGTCGGCCTTCGGCCAGCTCGACATCCTCATCAATAATGCCGCCATACTCGCCAAGGGCGACATACTCTCGCTGGAGCTTGCCGATTTCGACAAGGTCATTGGCGTCAATCTGCGCGGCGCCTTCCTGGTGGCCCGCGCCTGCGCACGCCAGATGACCCGCCAGATCGAGGAGGATGACACGCGCGGCGACGATGCGCGCCGCCGCTATGCCATCGTGAACATGAGCTCGATCAACGCCGTGGTGTCGATTGCCGACCAGCTCGCCTATTCCACATCCAAGGGCGCGCTCAACCAGATGACCAAGTCCATGGCACTGTCGCTGGCCCCCTATGGTATCCGCGTGAACGCCATCGGCCCCGGCTCGGTCAATACCGATATCCTCAAGGCGGTGAACGAGGACAAGGCGGCGATGGAGGCGGTGCTATCGCGTACCCCGCTCGCCCGGATCGCCGACCCGGACGAGATCGCCTCTATCGCGTGGTTTCTGGCCTGCAAGGAGTCCAGCTATATCACCGGCACCTGCATCTATGCCGATGGTGGCCGCCTCGCGCTCAACTATGTGATGAAGCGCGAGGATTACGAAGACTAGGACACAGACTCATAATTTCTGAGCCATATCTGGATAGCGGCGAGTTTGACGAGGGCAAGGTAGTTATCGGCGTGTTTTTCGTAGCGCGTTGCGATGGCCCGGAAGTGTTTGATCTTGCTGAAGAAGCGTTCGACGAGATTGCGGTAGCGATAGAGGAAGGGGCTGAAGCTGGGCGGGTTCTTGCGACGTGAGACCGGTTTGATGCAACCCCATGCACCACGCGATTTTAGGCTGTCGCGCAGGGCGTCGCTGTCATAGGCCCGGTCGGCCAGCAGGATCTGGCCTTCGCCGATCCCGCCGAGCATATCGGTGGCGCTGCGTCCGTCATGGGCCTGGCCGGGCGTGAGCTTGAGTGCGACGGGCAGGCCGTTGGCGTCCACGAGGGCATGGATTTTCGTCGTCAGCCCGCCCCGCGAGCGCCCCATGCATCGGGGGTCAGGAGTGTCTCCGGCGGCGGCGTCCGCGCCCCCTTTTTTGCGTTCGCCCCGTGCTGGTGAACGCGGATCGACGAGCTGTCGATCATCTGGATGTCGCCGTCGTAAGCCGCTGTGATCGCGTCGAATATCCGATCCCAGACGCCCAGCTTGCGCCACCGGACGAAGCGGTTGTAGCAGGTTGTCGCCGGACCGTAGCGCTCCGGGATTTCCGCCCAGGGCGACCCGGTGCGCAAGCGCCAGTAAATCCCGTTGAGCACCTTGCGATCGTCCACACGCGGCACACCGCGCGGCTTGTTCGGCAGCAAGGGTTCGATGATCCACCACTCGAAATCGGTCAACTCGTAGCGGCGACGGCCCATGATCCATATCCTCCTCGCGAAGGTTGAATCAGGCTTCGGCCAAAAACGGAATCCCGTTTATGAGTTTATGACCTAGTCTTCGTCCTGCGCAGGAGCCTTGCCGAACAGCTCGTCGAGCGTGGTCGGGCCGGTGGCCGCAGGCGCGGTTTCCTCGGCGGGTTTGAGCACGTCTTCCTCGATCTTCACCGTGCCGGCGTCTTCCATTTCCTTGCGGCGCTTGGACGCCTTGCGCACCTGTTCATCGAGATCGATCTGGCTGCACAGCCCCAGCGAGACCGGATCGGTCGGCTTGATATTGGCCGAGTTCCAGTGCGTGCGCTCGCGCACCGCCTCGATCGTGGTCTTGGTGGTGCCGACCAGCTTGGAAATCTGGCCATCGGTAAGCTCCGGGTGATTGCGCACCAGCCAGGCAATGGCATCCGGGCGGTTCTGGCGGCGCGAGAGCGGCGTGTAGCGCGGCCCCTTCTTGCGCGCGGTCTCCTGCAGATCAGCGTATTTCGGGCGCGTGGCCTGCATGCGGTAGGCCGGATCAGCTTCGGCCTTCGAGATCTCTTCAGAGGTCAGCTGCCCGCCCGCGATAGGGTCGGCACCGCGCACGCCGGCCGCGACGTCGCCATCGGCAATGCCCTTCACTTCAAGACGGTGCAGGCCGCAGAAATCGGCGATCTGCTCAAAAGACAGGCTGGTATTGTCGACGAGCCAGACAGCTGTCGCCTTGGGCATGAGAATGTCGGACATGGCAATAGGCTCCTTGGTCTAGGGGGAGCGCCGGAGACAAAAGAAAACCCGGCGCGGTCCGCCGGGTTTCGGTCGATCCGACCCGCCAAGGCTGGTGTCGATGACACCTGATATCAATGACGGGGTTTGGCGTGCTTATAGCGTGTGAGCGCGCGCCTTGAAAGGGGGTATTCCCGGCACGCGCGCCATGCCTATGGCACCAGCAATATCTTGCCTGCATGGGCCATGGAATCCATGCGCTCATGGGCTTTTGCCACATCGGCCAGCGCAAAACGGGTATCGATCAGCGGGCGCACCCTGCCCGCCTCCACCCATGGCCAGACATGGCTACGCACGGCAGCGGCAAGGGCCGCCTTCTCCTCATCGGAGCGGGCACGCAGTGTCGAGCCAGTGATGGTCTGGCGTTTGAGCATCAGCCCCATCAGATCAATTTCCACCCGCGAGCCTTTGAGGAAAGCGATCTGCACCAGGCGCCCGAACCGGTTCAGTACGGCGAGGTTCTTTGCCACATAATCTCCGCCCACCATGTCGAGGATCACGTCCGTGCCGCCAGCATCCTTCACGCCCTCCACCCAGTCGTCTTCGCGGTAGTTGAAGACAAAATCTGCGCCGAGCAAGCGGCAGGTTTCGCACTTGTCCGCGCTGCCCGCCGTCGCCATGACAACAGCGCCGTGCGCCTTGGACATCTGGATTGCCGTAGTACCGATACCGCTCGACCCGCCATGGACCAGAAAGCGCTCACCGGGCTTGAGTGCGCCCGCCTCGAACACATTGGTCCAGACGGTGAAGACGGTTTCCGGCAGGCCCGCAGCGGCAACCAGATCAACACCATCCGGCACCGGCAGGACAGAGCCGGCAGGCGCGCGCGCGATATCGCCATAGCCGCCGCCCGCCACCAGTGCACATACCCTCTGGCCAATATCAAACCCGCTCACGCCTCCGCCAATCGCCAGCACGGTGCCGGACACTTCCAGCCCCAACCCCTTCGGTGCGCCGGGCGGTGGCGGGTAAAAACCCATCCGCTCGATCACATCGGGCCGGTTCACACCGGCTGCTGCAACCCGGATCAGGATTTCCCCGTGGCCGGGCGGGGCAAGCGTGATCTCTTCCAGCCGCAGGGCGTCCGGCCCACCGGGCTGCGGGGCGGTGACGATGCGGGTCTTGTAGGGTGCGATCATGGAAACTGATCCGTGTAATGGCGTAATTTGGGGGCGCATCACGCGCCCGTTTACGCTATTGTGCAGCAAGACAGGCGCTCGCAAACCGTCCAGACGCAGCCGCCAGAACAGGGAGGTGATGCCCATGTTTGACGATGAACTGCCGGTCACCCGGCGAGCGGTCATCACACCGGGGGAGGATATTTCCGCCCTGTCCGTCGCAGATCTGCAAGAGCGTATCGAGACGCTGAATGGCGAGATTGCGCGCGCCAAGGCCATGATCGATCACAAGCAGGACAAGCTGGGAGCGGCGGAAGCCTTCTTCAAAAAAGCCTGACTTTTTCGGTAACTGGCCCCGGCCTTGCTTGGAGACGGGTCTAACAGGCATGCTGCGTCCCGATATGGGTGCCGGGTGCTACGGGGTATCAAGGCCAGCGCGTGCAATACGATGCGGCAAATTGCGTGAGGGATGACGGGTTAATGGACACGGAA
This sequence comes from Glycocaulis abyssi, assembly GCF_041429775.1. Taxonomy (NCBI): domain Bacteria; kingdom Pseudomonadati; phylum Pseudomonadota; class Alphaproteobacteria; order Maricaulales; family Maricaulaceae; genus Glycocaulis; species Glycocaulis abyssi. The sequence goes on from NZ_CP163421.1 coordinate 2,049,912, forward strand.
ACCGGCAAGTCCGGCACGAACGACATGGTCAGCGAAGCGGCCGTCCGGGTAGCCGATTTTGCGGCCTCCGAGCATTTCCGCCGCCTGTTCCGCGAAGGCATGGACCTGGTCGAGGAAACCGCCAGCTATCTGGACGGGCCGGGCCGGGAGGACGCCAAGCGGCTTGGCCGCGCCGGTGCGCTCGCCTATGCGGCTGAGTCCATGACGCTGACCACCCAGCTGATGCAGTCTGCCTCCTGGCTTCTGACCCAGCGTGCGGTGAATGAAGGCGAGATGACGCCCTTTGAGGCCGCCGGCGAAAAATACCGGCTTGGCGGCAAATCCCATCCGCGCGACGGCATGTGGCCGGCAGACGATGATCCCTGCCCGCCGCGTCTTGGCGATCTCGTCGCCCGCTCGCAGAGCCTGCACGAGCGTTTGAAACGGCTGGACGACAATCTTTTCCGCGAAGCACCCGGTGGTGCGCCGGGCGAAAACCCGCTGGCGGGCCAATGGTCCGCGCTGGAAAGCGCGTTCGCGGGGCGGGGTTAGCAGCCCTCGTCCTTCGAGACGCTCACTACGTTCGCCCTCAGGATGAGGGCAAGACCGCAATAATCCCTCATGCTGAGGAGCAGCCTTGGCTGCGTCTCGAAGCACGAGGGAAAAGCAAGCTCTCAGGCATGGGTTCCCCGGATGGCTTCGCCACCGGAGAATGACAGGAAGCAAAGCTCTCGCCGGCGTTCTCACCAACCCGCCCATGAAAAAACGCCCGCAGCTGAGGGGAGCTACGGGCGTTCTTCTAAAGGCCCCGGCCGTGTCGAGGGGACACGCGCCCAGGTGAGGGGGGTGGGCGGTTAGACACCGAAGCCTTTGAACTTGTCTTTAAAGCGCGACACGCGGCCCGCGCGGTCAACGAGGGTTTGCGAACCACCGGTCCAGGCCGGGTGTGTGCGCGGATCGATATCCAGCGAGATCTGGTCGCCTTCCTTGCCGTAGGTCGAGCGGGTCTTGAACTTGCTGCCGTCCGTCATCACCACTTCGATGAAGTGATAGTCGGGGTGGATATCCTGTTTCATCTGACGGCTCCCGCCTTCAATGTCCGCCACCCCCAGACCGGCCTTGGCCTCAAGGTTTAGCGGAACAAGTCTGCTAGAAATGAGCCGCGGTGTATATACGTGTGAGAGCTGCGGCGCAAGACCATGCAGAGCGCTGAGAGTCAGTGCGTTTTTCCACAATGACTTAGAGCGCGCCGCTCACCCCAGAATCCTGTGGATATCGTCATGGGCGTGTGACGAAACCTGCCGCACCCGCCCTCGTCCTTCGAGACGCTCACTTGCGTTCGCCCTCAGGATGAGGGCGATTGCACTTTTCCCTCATGCTGAGGAGCGCAAAGCGCGTCTCGAAGCATGCCTGCTACCGCGCTTCCAGCTTCAGCTCGATGCGCCGGTTGCGGGCATGGTCAGCCTCGGTGCGGCCGCGCGATATCGGATAATGTTCGCCCAGCCCCGCCGCCATCAGACGGTTTGCCGGCACGCCCTCGCCCACCAGCCAGTTGATGACCGAGAGAGAACGCGCGGTAGAGAGCTCCCAGTTGGACGAAAACTGCGCGGTCGGCCCCAGCGGACGCACATCGGTATGACCATCCACCCGGATCACCCATTCAATATCATCCGGGATTTCGCGGGTGAGCTGGATTATCGCTGCTGCAATCGGGCGCAGCCCTTCCTGGCCTTCTACGGACAATTCGGCCGAAGCGGAGTCAAACAGCACATCGGTCTCGAACACGAAGCGGTCGCCCACCACGCGCACGCCGGAGCGATTGCCGAGTATCTCCACCAGCCGCCCGAAGAATTCGGAGCGGTATTGCGACAGCCGCGCCACTTCGCTGGCGAGCGCCGCATTGAGGCGTGTACCCAGATTGATGACTTGTGTTTCCAGCTCGGCTTCGCGCGCTTCGGAGGCTTCCAGCGCCGCGTTCAGGCGCGCCAGCTCCATGCGCAATATCTCCATCTGCTCTGACAGCATGGCGATGGTCAGCTGCGCCTCGTCGGAAAGCTCTTCGGCCTCATCCAGCTGCTCGCCCAGCGCCGTGATGCGCGCCGTTGTCGCCTCCAGCTGCTCGGTGAGGCTCTCGTTTTCCGCCGTCAGCGTGCTGACGCGCACGGTCAGGCGGGCATTTTCCGCTTCGGCGAGGTTGAGCTGGTCGGCAAGCTCGGCGAGACGCGCATTAAGGTCTGCCAGCTGCTCATCGCGGCCCGTCAGGGCGGTGGAGAGCGCGTACTGCCCCGTCACGAAGACGGCGAGCAGGAAGACGATGACCAGCAGCAAGGTTGCCAGCGCATCGACAAAGCCCGGCCAGTAATCGCCGTTATCGGCGTCACGCTGGAGGTGGCGCGCAATGGCCATGGCCTACCGCTCTCCATCCCGGCGGTTGAGCCGGGCCTGCGCTTCCAGCGCACGCACCAGCACCTTGATCTCGTCACGCAGAAGGCGCGCAGCCTCCCGGTTGGCTTCTGCCGCGTCATCGGCAAAACGCGAGAGTGTCACTTCGAGCTGGCGCGAATGGCGCTCCATGGTGGAGGCAAGCCGGTCGACCGTATCGGCGGTCTGTTCCAGCAGCGCGCCGACATAGGCGCTGGAACTATCGCCCTCGCCCGCACCCACCGGGCCGGCGGCAGACAGGCGCGAGATGGAGGACAGCCATTCCTCGATCTCGTTGTAGAAACGGTTCTGCGCCCGGCTCGCCTGCAATTCCAGAAAGCCGATAATGAGGGAGCCTGCCAGACCAAAAAGCGAGGAGGCAAAGGCCGTTCCCATGCCTTGAATGGGTTCCTCGATGGCCGCCATCAGGCGCGCCGCTTCCACCTCGCCAGCACCGGAAGAGGTGGCAGAGACTGCCCGTACCGCCTCGCCCACATCAGAAACCACCAGCAGCAGGCCGTAGAACGTGCCAAGCAGACCGAGGAAGATCAGAAGCCGGCCGAAATAGCGGGTAAAGGCACCGCTTTCGGCCATGCGTGCGGCCACCGAATCCAGCACCACGCGGGCCGAGGCTGCCGACAGGCGCGCGCGCCCGTCCGCCGCATCGGTGATGAGGGCGGCCATGGGCGCGATGAGGGCGGGTGGATTGCCCAGCTGGTCCGGGTGGGCGCTGTCACGCAATTTCACCAGCCAGCGTGCGCTGGGGCCAATCGCGAGCGCCTGCTGGAAGGTGTAGAGAATGCCTATCAGGAGGACGCCAAGGATCACGCCATTGATCGCGGCATTTGCCTGAAACGCCGTAATCAGCGGCTCGTGCAGGAAGGCCGCAAGCGCGGCCACCACGGCGAGGAACACCATCATCCAGACGATATACTGGCCGGGGCCGGTAAAGCGCACCTTGCGCGGCTGCGGGGCTTCAGGCGGTAAAGGCAGGTCGCGTGAAGGCATAGGCGGGCTGTCCCTTCTGTTCCGGCACGGGGTCAAGGCATGACCCGTTTGACCATCAGAGACAAGCTTCTTGGCTGTTTTTGGGCGAAGAGCGGCTACTTGCCGACTTGCGACAGACGCTTTTTCAGCTCGCCGAAGACGAACTCGTTACCGGCCACGATATGGCCGGTCTCCAGCACATCGCCGGTACCATCCAGCGAACCGGCATAGCCGCCCGCCTCACGCACCAGCACGATGCCGGCTGCGATGTCCCAGGCTTTGAGATTGCGCTCAAAGAAGCCGTCAAACCGGCCCGCCGCCACCCACGCCAGATCAAGCGAGGCCGCGCCATAGCGGCGGATTCCGGCCGTATGGGGCATGATGGCGTGCAGCTCGGTGAGGAATTTGGCATGGCCGGTCTTGCCCGCGAACGGCATGCCGGTGGCGATCACGCATTCATCGAAATGCTCGCGGCCAGACACGCGCAGGCGCCGGTCATTCATATAGGCGCCGCGGCCCTTTTCGGCGTGGAAGAAATCGTCGGTTGCAGGGTTGTAGACGATGCCGGCAATCAGCTCGCCCTCGCGCTCCAGCGCCACCGAGACCGCAAAGTGCGGCTGTCCGTGCAGGAAGTTCGTGGTGCCGTCCAGCGGATCGACGATCCAGCGGTGGGACTTGTCTGTCCCTTCCACCAGCCCGCGCTCTTCCATCAGGAAGCTGTAGCCGGGCCGGGCTTTTGAGAGCTCCTCAAAGAGAATTTCCTCAGCCTTGGCGTCCGCCGTGGAGACAAAATCGGCCGGGCCTTTTTTGGAGACCTGCAGATGCTCCACCTCGCCGAAATCGCGCGCGAGCTTGCGGCCCGCCTTGCGCACGGCGCCGGTCATCACCTGCATGAGGGCAGAAACTTGCGCCAAATCAGAAGCTTCCCATTTCCGCGCGGCGCACGTAGGAGCCGTCCTCGGTCGCCACCACCACACGCTCGCCCACGCCCACGAAAGGCGGCACGGCGGAGCGGATATTCCCGGTCAGGATAGCCGGCTTGTAGGAGTTCGCCGCTGTCTGGCCCTTGACCACCGGCTCGGTGTCGATGACTTCCAGCTCGACATGCTGGGGCAGCTCAACGCCGATCGGCTTGTCCTCATAGAGCTCGACCACCACCATCATGCCGTCGGTCAGATAGGCGGCGCGCTCCTCGCCGACGAAATCGATGTGCAGCGAGATCTGCTCATAGCTCTCGGTATTCATGAAGACCAGCATCTCGCCCTCGGCGTAGAGATACTGATAATCGCGCTGATCGAGGCGCACGCGCTCCACCTTGTCGGCCGAGCGGAAACGCTCATTGAGCTTGCGGCCATCAAGAATGTTCTTCAGCTCGACCTGCGCGAACGCGCCGCCCTTGCCCGGTTTCACATGGTCGGCCTTCACAGCCGTCCACAGCGTGTCCTGGTGCTTGATCACCATGCCCGGCTTGATTTCGTTACCGTTGATCTTCATCGGAAAACTTCCCACTGACCCCTGCCTGCCAAGGCGGCCGGGATGCCACATCAAATCGGGCGCGGGTGTATCAGCGCCAGCGTCATGCGGCAAGGCTGGTGGGGAGTGCCCCCACAAGGGTTCCCATCAGCCGCCTCGACCAGCCAAGGCCGAATGTGCGGAAATGGGCAAGATTGCCGTAGAGCACCATGCGCCGGGCGGCGATCTCGGTGACAAGGGCTGCGGGCCGGGCTGACGCCACGGCGCCGAGCGTCACCGGGCCGATCCGGCCATCTGACGCAACGCCAACCGTCTCCTGCAGGATACGCACAGCCCGGCTGACCCCGTGATTGACCGCCGCATCAAACACGATAAAGGCCACTGGCCCCGGCAGCTCGTCGCACCGGCAGCTATCCCAGTAGCGCGCCTTGTAGATTTCGCCCGCCTCCCCCTTCGTGAGCGCGCGCACATCGGCTTTTGTCACGCTGCGTCCGCGCCAGCCCTGCAGGGTGGCCAGCGTAATGCCGAAATTGGTCGCGCCGCCGGGATCATCCGGGTGGTCGACATAGCCGCCCTCATGGACCAGCACATGGGCGAGGGCATGGGCGAAAGCGTCAGACATGGGCAGGGCTCCGGCGGGACTGGATCATCAGGCCCGCCAGTATGCGCCCGTTTAGTCCCCAGCCGGATTGAGCCGGTATCTATCGGCCATTCCCGAGATCGCCTCGGCTTCCAGCCGGGTTAGCGTGTCATGGGTAAACAGCTCCTCCAGCTGGGCTTCCAGCCGGTCACGCTGGGGGTTGTCCTCCAGCGAGTTGTCCCGCGGATAGCCGGCTCTGCGTACCCAGACATAAGCCTGTTCCATGTTGCGCAACACGCCCCGGCCCGTGGCCAGCGCGCCCGCATAAAGGAACTGGGCCTGCGCATCGCCTGCTTCCGCGCCGCGCCGCGCCCATGCGGCCGCCTGCTGGTAGTCCCCGCCGCGCCCTTCGGCCTCCTGCATCAGCAGCAGGGCATAATCACCCATGGCGGCGGGCAGGCCCATCTCGGCGGCATGGCGCAGCAGGGTGCGGCCCGCTTCCTCGTCGGCTGGCCCGCCCTCACCGGTAATCAGCATGACGCCTGCAATCGCGGCTGAGGGTGCATCGCCCGCCTCGCCCGCACGGATATACCAGGGACGGGCGAGCGAGGGATCGCCCGGCCCATGCACCCAGTCATCCAGCGCGGCGGCATAGGCAGCCATGGCGCGCGGCATACCTGCCTCTGCCGCCAGCCGCAGCCAGTCCAGCGCCAGATGCGATAGACCCGGATCGCCGGTATCACGCAGGAAGGTGCCAAACTCATACGCGCCGCGCGCATCACCGGTCTCGGCGGCCTGACTTAGAAACTCGCGCGCATGGAACGGCTCCAGCCCGCCCCGGCGCTCGGACGCCAGCGACGCCAGGATCACCAGCGCGTCGATATCGTCGTGCTCGGCGGCCCGGCGCAGCCAGCGCACCGCACCCGCCTCGTCAGCTGTACCAGACAGGCCATGCAGCAGAATATGACCGGCCAGCGTGGCGCCGCGCGGTTCGCCTGCAGCCGCAGCGCGCTCGGCATGGACGCGCGCGCTCAGATAGTCCCCCGTCACATAGGCGGCTGATGCACGCGCCATCGCCTGATCAGACGGGCTGCGCTCTTCAATGGCTTCGCCTGACCGGTCGCGTTCGGCCTCTTCGGCAAGGCCCGGCGGCAAGGCCGGTTCCTGCGCCACGGCCAGCGATACGGCCAGCGACAGCGCGCCTAGCGCGCCGAGAGCAGCGCCCCAAAGGCCCGCACCGCCTCCACCGGACCGGAGGGATGGTTCCACACCCCGCCCGATACCGCGATGAAATCCGCGCCCGCCTCGATCACCGGACTGGCATTCTCCGGCGTTATCCCGCCAATCGCTACGCATGGCACCTCAAAGACTTCACTCCACCACTCGATGAGCTCCACAGAAGCCGACGCCTTGGGCGATTTCGTGGCAGTGGGAAACATTGCACCGAAGGCGACATAGTCTGCGCCTTTTTCCGCTGCTGTCATCGCCAGATGGCGGCTGTCATGGCAGGTCACGCCGACAATGCCGGCCTTGCCCACGGCCGCGCGCGCCTGCGCATACGGCGCGTCCTCCTGACCGATATGGACCCCGTCCATGGCGTAATGGACAGCGAGATCCGGCCGGTCATTCATCAGCACCGATACGCCATGACGCCTGGCGGTCTTCACCAGCGGCGGGATGAGGCCCGGCAGCTGGTTTTCAGGCTGATCCTTGAGGCGTATCTGCAACACGCTTGCCACGCCTTTGGCCAGCACCGCGTCCAGCAGGTCTGTAAATCCGGCATCAATGCGCGGCGGGGTGATGAGATAAAGCTGGCATCGTGACATGGAAGAACCCGATACACGCTTCGAGCCGCCAGCGAAAGCCGGGCCTGCCGGAGCCAACGCGGCACGGGCTGCGGCATACTGTGCATGCGCAAAAATTTCGCTTAGTTCCCTTATAAAAGCCTGCTACCAATCAGGATGTTAGCGGGAAATTTCCTGTCATCCGCTGGCATTGAGGGGGGATGAATCCCCATTGCCTTTATGGAGACTTTCATGATTGTCAGAACTGTTGCCTGCGCCGGTCTTGCCGCGCTGGCCATGGGCGCTGCTGCGTCCGCCCAGAATTACTCGCTGAACCCGAATTTCGGCACGTTTTCGCTGAACGCCGGCTTCCTGCCTGATCCTTACACCGTCAACGTCGTCGCCGGCGGCAATATCAATGCCAGCCGCCTGGGCTCTGGCTGCGTTGGCTCGATCTCCGACGCGCCGGACGTTCGCCTGAACTTCAATGGCGGCCGCATCTCCATCGGTGCTGAATCGACCTCCGACACCACCATCGTGGTCAACGGCCCGGATGGCCGCTGGTACTGCAATGACGATTTCGACGGTCTGAACCCGCGCGTCACCCTGTCCGGCTCCGGCCAGTATGACATCTGGGTCGGCACCTATTCGGGCGGCACGGCCCAGGCGGTGGTGTACTTCACCGAGTTCTAGGTTCGGGTTTTACCCAAACCTGAAACGCGAAAGGCCCGGCAATGCCGGGCCTTTTTTTGTGTACGATGGCAGGAGGCCCTACCCCTCCATGCCCTCATCCCACTCGCCGAGCGCGGCAAGGCCGTTCATGCGGGCGCGGTGATTGAAGGCTTTTTGCCCGGCGGCTTCGTCCTTTCCGCCCCAGGCGGCCAGCGGCGCGGCCTGCAGCGCGCGGCCATAGGAGAAGGTCAGCGGCCAGGGCAGGTCAAAGCCCGCATTCATGATGTTGAGGTGCGCGGTTGCGTCCACATCGGACTGCCCGCCCGACAGGAAGGCGATGCCCGGCACCGAGGCCGGCACGCAATTGGTCAGGCACTGCACGGTCATCTCTGCGACTTCCTCGCGGCTCGCCTGCGCGGAACAATTCGTACCGGAAATGATCATGTTGGGTTTCAGGATCGTGCCTTCCAGCACCACGCCCTGCTCGAACAGTTCGGCATAGAGCCGCTTTAGACCAAACTCGGTCACCTCGTAGCAGCGGTCGATATCGTGGTCGCCATCCATGATGACTTCCGGCTCCACGATCGGCACGATACCCGCTTCCTGGCACAGCATCGCATAGCGCGCGAGCGCGTGCATATTGGTGTTGATGCAGTACTGGGAGGGCACGCTCTCATCGCCGCCAGCGCCGATATTGATGACGGCGCGCCATTTGGCAAAGCGCGCGCCCAGCGCGTCATACTCGGCCAGACGCTCGCGCAGGCCGTCCAGTCCTTCGGTTATCATCTCGCCCGGCGCACCGGCCAGCGGTTTGGCGCCGGTATCCACCTTGATGCCCGGCACCGCGCCGGTCTTGGCGATCAGCCCGGCCAGCGGCGTGCCATCCTTGGCTTTCTGGCGCAAGGTCTCGTCATAGAGGATGACGCCGGAAATGTGCTCACTCATCGCCGGTTCGGTGCGGAACAGCATTTCACGCCAGTCACGGCGGCTGTCCGCGGTCGATTCCAGCTTGATCGTGTCAAAGCGTTTCCGAATCGTGCCGGTGGACTCATCGGCCGCCAGAATGCCCTTGCCCGGCGCGACCATGCGCATCGCGGTTTCGTAGAGCGCATCAATATCCATGTTTCAAACTCCCCCGTATTGCCTGCTGATCGCGTGCGTGTGCGGCACTATTGCTAGGACGCAGTGTCCATATCCGTTTGTGCGGTTTGCCGCAAAACCTCGATGCCGGGAAGGGATTTGCCTTCCAGCCATTCCAGGAATGCGCCGCCGGCCGTCGAGACGAAGGTGAAATCACCCATGACCCCGGCATGATTGAGCGCGGCCACCGTATCACCGCCGCCAGCAACCGCCACCAGCTCGCCCTCGCGCACGCGCTGGGCGGCAAAGCGGGCCGCCTCCGCCGTGCCGGTATCAAACGGTGCCATCTCGAACGCGCCCAGCGGGCCATTCCAGACAAGCGTCTTTGCGCTCTCGATGGAATCGGCCAGCGCATCAATCGTCGCCGGACCGCAATCGAGGATCATCTCGTCGCGGGCGATCTCATCAAGGCCCGCCACGCGCCGGGCGGCCTTGGCTTTCAGTTCGCGCGCCACCACCACGTCTTCGGGAAGCAGGAGCTGGCAGCCGGACTTTTGCGCTGCCGCGATGATCTCGCGCGCGGTGGACAGCAAATCCGGCTCATAAAGGCTCTTGCCGACATCGACGCCCTTGGCGGCCAGGAAGGTATTGGCCATCGCGCCGCCGACAAAGAGCCGGTTCACCTTGGTGACGAGGTTCATCAGAAGGTCGATCTTGGTCGACACTTTCGCGCCGCCGACAATCGCCAGCAGCGGGCGCTCAGGATTGTCCAGCGCCGCGGCTACATGGTCGGTCTCCCGCTGCAGGGCGAGCCCGGCATAGGCGGGAAGCAGGCGCGCCACCCCTTCGGTAGAGGCATGGGCGCGGTGCGCCGCCGAGAAGGCGTCGTTCACATAGACATCGCCAAGCGCGGCCAACTGTGCAGCGAACTCCGCGTCATTGGCCTCCTCGCCCGCGTGAAAGCGCGTGTTCTCCAGCAGCAGAACCTCGCCGCCCTTCAGCTCGGACACGGCCTTTTCGGCCACCCGGTCCACACAGTCACCGGCAAAGCCTACCGGCGCGCCGAGCAGTTCGGACAAGGGTGCGACGACAGGCTTCAGGCTCTGGCCAAGCTCGGGCTTGCCCTTCGGGCGGCCAAAATGAGCCAGCAGGATCACCTTTGCGCCTTTTCCGGTCAGATGCTGGATGGTCGGCAGAGCTGATTTCAGGCGCGTATCATCGCTGACCTTGCCGTCGGCCATCGGCACGTTGAAATCCACGCGCACCAGTACGCGCTTGCCGGAAACGTCTGCATCTTCGAGGCGGGAAACTCTAAAATCTGTTTTGCACACCGCGTTAGCCCTCAAAACAAGCTAAAAAGCAAACGAAATCCTACGCCGATATAGAAGATAATTGCGACCGTAAATATCTGTGAAATATACGTTATTATGATTATTTGGATGCCATCTCCAGCACCCATTTGGAACGCGCGGATAAAGCTAGCTGACCGCATAAAGTAATAAATTATCGAAGCTATTGCGGCAAACAACAGTATAAGCAGTGGACTTGCTCCCATCAGCCCAAACACAAAAACGATTATAATTAGAGCGGTTGCAAGCAAACCTGACATTAAATGCTCCTAGATCAGCCGGCCCATCGCCACCGCCGTATCGATCATACGGCAGGCAAAGCCCCATTCATTGTCATACCAGGTCATCACGCGCGCCAGCCTGCCGCCGATTACATTGGTCTTGTCGATGGCCACGATGGACGAGCGCGGATCATGATTATAGTCGATGGAAACCAGCGGCAGGGTGTCATAGCCGAGCACGCCCTTCATCGGGCCGTCTGCGGCCTCGCGGATCGCGGCGTTGATTTCCTCGATGCTGGTCTCACGGCCCGGCGTGAACACCAGATCGATGACCGAGACATTCGGGGTCGGCACGCGGATGGCAGAGCCATCAAGGCGGCCCTTAAGTTCAGGCAGCACCTCGCCGACGGCTTTCGCCGCGCCGGTGGTGGTCGGCACCATGGACATGGCGGCCGCACGCGCGCGGTGCAGATCCTTGTGATTGCGGTCCAGCGTCGGCTGGTCACCGGTATAGGCATGGATCGTCGTCATGTGGCCGTGTTCGATCCCGATGGCGTCGTTAAGCACCTTGGCCACCGGCGCGAGCCCGTTCGTCGTGCACGACGCGTTGGAAACGATCACGTCGTCTGCGGTCAGGCTGGCATGGTTGACGCCGTAGACGATGGTCTTGTCGGCATTCTTGGCGGGCGCAGAGCACAGCACACGCTTGGCACCGGAGGAGAGGTGCGCAGAGGCCGCCGCCTTGTCATTGAACTTGCCCGTGCATTCCAGCACCAGATCGATGCCCAGATCCTTCCAGGGCAGCTGGGACGGATCGCGGTTGGAGACTTTGGTGATCTTGCCAAAACCGGCATCGAACCCGTCTTCAAACAGCTTGATCTCGCGCGGATAGCGGCCATGTACGCTGTCATAGGTCAAAAGGTGCGCGTTTACCTCCGGCGTGGCGCTGTCATTGATCGCAACGACCTCCACCTCATGCCAGCGCTGATGCTCCAGCACCGCCCGCAGGGCCAGACGCCCGATACGGCCAAACCCGTTGATCGCCACCCGAAGAGCCATGACGCGCTCCTTCAAAAATCCGCTAGAAACTTCTGGAGACCCTGCAGCGGCAGCTCCGCGCCGGGCAATTGCGCACGGGGTTTAGACGCTTCCCCGCGCCGCGTCCATATCCGAGCGGCGATGCTTTGCGGCTGGGGCTGGAACAGTGTAGAATTGCCGTGCATTCGAGGATGATTGATGAGCACACAATTGCTGGACCGGATCACGACAGACCCACAGGTCATGGGCGGCCAGCCTTGCCTGCGCGGCTTGCGCATGAGGGTGGGCGACATACTCGACCTCCTCGCCTCCGGCATGAGCAACGATCAGATACTCGCGGATTATCCCTATCTGGAACACGATGACATTCTGGCCGCGCTGGCGTATGCGGCGCGTCTCGCCAATCATCGCGTCATAGCGGCAGAGTGACCCCGCTATTCTTTCTGGTAGATGTTCAGCTGCCGAAGGCGCTGGCCCGCTGGATCACGGAACAAGGGGCTGAGGCGGTACACGCCCATGATGTTGGCCTCGGACGGGCAACCGATCACGAAATTTGTGAACTGGCACAGACTCAAGGCCGCATCATCGTAACGAAGGATGCTGATTTCCTTGGTCTGTCTTTGCGCTTTGATCCGGCCATCCGGCTGGTTTGGGTGCGCATGGGCAATGTGTCCACCAACGCCTTGCTGGACCGCTTTTCCACGGCATGGCCGCAAATACGCACGGCGCTGAACTCCGGCGAGGCGATTGTGGAACTGTGCTAGACCGGCAGAGGACCGGATGGCAGCGCCGCCCGGCAGGATCACCCGCCGGGTGGCATCGCATGGATCAGAAGGCTACGCGCCAGCTGGCGGCGACCCAGCTGCTCGCGCTTTCGCCGCGCGTTGTGCCATTGGCCATGACCGACAGCGTCGAGCCCGCAATATCAAGCTCGAAACCGGCACCGGCGCGCAGCCAGTCCCGCTGGTAGGCAGCCTGCCCGAGATCAAACCCGCCAAGCCCGATCACCTGTCCGGTCACATTCGATCCGCTACCCTCGAAACGGCGCACACCTTCCAGCGTGCCGACCAGGCGCAAGCCTTCTGTCACAGGCAGGGTTGCGTCAACGCCATACCGCGCCTCGGTGGCCGTATCGCACAGCCTGTTGAAGGCGGCCGGGAACGACCCGCCGGTTTCGCTGTAGGCATCGAGGCAGACGCGCGCATAGGACAGCTCGCCATAGGGTGACACGCCGGGCAACGCGTTTTCCCATTGCAGACGGGTGCGCACGCCATAGCCCTCGACATCGGTACTGCCGGTGGATGTATCGACCAGGCCGCCATTGGCTATGTAATTGCGGCGGATATCAGCCTCGCCCCAAAGCCCGGTGCCGGTAACGGCCAGCCAAAGCCCGCCATTATCTGTCACTTGGAGCGGCGCCAGAACCTCCAGCTTGACATAGTGGGCGTCAACATCGCTGCGCCCGCCAAGCAGCGTGTTCTGCTCCAGCGCAGTGATGCCCAGCACGCCATTCAGCTGCAGGCTGCCAAAGTTGTGACCAAAGCCGATTTCGCCAAGACGCGCATCGCCATCACGCGCGCCATGACTATCCCGGCCCCAGTCGCCGCCGATCCATGCCGTGCTGCGCCCGGGTTCGGCCCGCCGGTCCAGCGGGCGGCTGCCCGCCCCGTTCATTGCCAGGCCGAGCCCGCCCGCCGACATGGCGTTGCTTGCGCCTGTGCCGGACAGGCTTTGTGCCAGATCATCCAATGTAATCATGCCCACCCCGCTCTGCGAGACACGCGCGATGAACATTTCATTGTCATGCGTATCGCCGACGACGACGGTGCCATCACCATTTACCCCACGGGCATTCCAGGTGATGTCTGACTCGATGTCTGCCCCGGCGTCGCGCAGCCAGTCCTCGACCGTCTGCATGCCGGTATCTTCAGTCCAACGAAAGGCGCGGAAGACGTTGTTCTCGTCGCCGTTGGCCGCCGATCCGACAATGACGAGACCGTCATCGGAGACGTCGTAGGCGATGGACAAATTGCCATCATTGAGCATGCCAAGGCTTTCCATGCCGGTTTCCTCGGTCCAGCGGATGGCCGTCTGCTGCTGCGTCTCGCCATCACGCGCCCAGCCGACGATCACACTGCCGTCAAACGAGGCGGCACGCGCCTGGGACTGATCGCTATTGTTGAGCTTGCCAAGCTCGACCATGCCGGTGGCTTCAGTCCAGCGGAAGGCTTCTGCCCAGGGACCGGACGTGCCCGAGCTGGACTCGCCTACAATAACCAGCCCGTCCCCGGAGACACCGAAGGCCGTTGAGCGATTGCCGCCCTCAAGCGTGCCGAGACTGAAAGCCTGACCATCGGCGTTCCAGCGCACGGCAGTGGCCGAATTGTTTTCACCCGTTGAGCTCCCGACAATAACACTGCCATCAGCCGAGACACCGTACGCCAAGGCGCTCACGCCGCCGTCCGGCAGATCAAGCACCTGCAGTCCGCCATCCGTAGTCCAGCGGAAAGCATGGTTGGTATCGTCCTGCGAAACCGAGCCGACAATTACCGTGCCGTCAGAGGACAGCGCGTTCGCCGCCGACGCGGCGTCCGCAAGCTGCTCAAACCCGCCATCGCCGGTCCAGCGGAAGGCACGGTAGCCATCAATCGTGCTCGCACGGCTACGCCCCACGACGACGAGGCCATCGGCTGACACCGCGTTGGCGTAGGTCTCGAACGCTTCATCATCGTGGTAGGTTTCAAGTTCCTGCGACATGGCCGGGGCCATGGCGAGTACGGTGAGAATCGAGGCAAGCGCCGTGCTTGCTGCGAGTGAGCTTTTGATGGTCTGGATCATACTGGCCTTCCCTTGTTGAGGTCGGGCGCAATATCCGTTCGCGGGGCTAAGCCCTTCAACTTACAAGCCCTGTAAGCTTGAATTGTCAGATTTGGGGGGAGCGGGTTCAGACGCTCAGGCGCTGCTCCAGCTTCTTCAGGAAGACCATGCAGGCTTCGAGCTGGCTTACTTCAACAAACTCGTCGGGCTGGTGGGCCTGATCGATATGGCCGGGACCGCAGATCACCGCTGACATGCCGCCATCCTGAAACTGTCCGCCTTCCGTGCCGTAGGAGACGACGCGGGGCGCATTGTCGCCGGTCAGGGCGCGGGCAATGCCTTCGGCCTCACCGTCGGTTTCCGGGCGCAAGGGCGGCACGTTCGACACTTCAGTAATACGGATTGACGCTTCCGGCGCTGTCCGGCGCATATCGGCCTCCACCTCGGCTGCCAGTTGGCGCAGGCGCCGGCCCACGCCGGGGCCATCGTCCCAGGGCGCCGGGCGCATCAGGGCTTCAAACCAGGCGTCTTTGGCCAGGATATTCATCGCCGATCCGCCGCCCATACGGCCAATGGTCAGCGTACCAAAGGGCGGGTCAAACGGGCTGTCGTCTGGAGCCGCAGCGCGCAGGGCCTCGCCCTCGCGGCGCAGGAAATCCATCAGGATCACGGCGTTGGTCACCGCGCAGGCACCGGCATTGATCAGGCTGGAATGGGCTTCGTGGCCAGTGATCTCCACACGCACCGAATAGAGCCCCTTATGGCCCGTCACCACCTTCATGCCGGTGGGCTCGCCCACCAGCACGGCAGAGGGCTTGGGATGCCCGGCGGCAATCGCCCGTATCATGGAGGGCGCGCCCAGGCAGCCCACCTCCTCATCATAGGAGAGCGCGAAATGGACCGGGCGTTTGAGGGGCGCCGCCGCCAGGTCAGGCGCAGCCGCCAGCGCGCAGGCGACAAAGCCCTTCATGTCGCACGTGCCGCGCCCGTAGAGCTTGCCATCTTTCTCGGTCAGCACGAACGGGTCGGTGGACCAGTTCTGCCCATCGACGGGCACCACGTCGGTATGACCGGAGAGCACCACCCCGCCATCGGTTTCCGGCCCGATAAAGGCATGCAGATTGGATTTCTGTCCGTCCGGGCTCGGCACACGCTCGCAGCGCGCGCCCAGCCCGGTCAGATAGTCTTCCACCCAGTCAATGAGGGCGAGATTGGAATTGCGCGAGGTCGTGTCGAACGCGATCAGGCGTTCAAGCAGCGCAATGGCTTGCGGGCTCTGGCTCATTCGCGATCCGGCAGGCCAAGCAGTTCCAGCTGGAAGACCAGCGCCGCGTTGGGCGGGATCGGCCCGCCCGGCGTGCCGCGCGCGCCATAACCCAGCTCAGGCGCGATATAGAGCGTCCATTTCTCGCCGACGCGCATCAGCGGCAGGGCCTCGACCCAGCCGGCAATCAGCCGGTCGGACGGAAATTCTGCCGGTTCACCGCGCGCATAGGAGCTGTCGAACTCGCTGCCATCCAGCAGCTGGCCAGCATAATGCACCCGGACCATATCGCCGCTCACCGGGGAAGGATTATCCGGACCGGCTGCCCGCTCGATGCGGTATTGCAGACCCGATGGCGTGGTGTAGACGCAAGGCTGTTCGACATTGCGTTGAAGGAATTCTTCGGCCATCGCGCCATTGTAATCGGCGCTGGATTCGTCCTCGCTGCGTTCGCGCGGCTCGAAGCGGTGCAGCGGCGCATCACCCGGCTCGCATCCGCGCGCGGCACGCAACTCGCGCTGGAACACGGCCGCCGCCTGATCCTCTTCGCTCATCCCTTCCACACGGGCGCGGAAGACTTCGGCGTCCTCTTCGGGCTCAAGCGGGGAAAGTGTGATCGTCTCCTCACCGGTATCCATGGCAGGCGGCTCAGCGCCCTCTTCCACCGGCGCGGGCGCTTCACGCTCCCCGCAGGCGGCGAGCACAAGAGCGGCGATCGAGGCAGTTATCGCAAGGCGGGTCAGCATGAAATATCTCCTGGGCTGGCCGGGGTCATAACGGGCCAGAGTGCCGGATTCATAGCAGATGAAGCCGATCAGTCACCCGCCGCATCAGTCCTTGCCGACGGCATGGAGGTGAGAACATGCGGCCAGACGCGCTCGAAATAGGTGAAAGCCTCATCCCATGCCTCGCCCTCCCCCCAGCCTGAATGGGTCAGGTTGATTCGGGTACGGGCCTCATCCAGCGTCTCGAACCGCAAGACGAGATGAGTGTGGTGCGGGCGCACCTCGGCCATGTAGGGCGGCATCGCCCAGCTGACCGAGAGCATGCGGTTTTCCTGATACCCCAGAACGATCGTGTCTTCAGAGCCGCGCTGGCCGGGCTCGGCATCGGGTGCGAAGAACAGCTCGAACGGGCCTTGCGGGCGCAGCTCAATATTGGCTGCCGGCGCGAAGAAGCTGGTGACGCCCTCATTCGTGGTCCAGAGCCGCCAGGCTTCAGAGACCGGCAGTTCCACCACCACGCTGGCGGTTACCGCCCGCTCCGGCACGGGCGCAGGCGCGTCCTCCGCCCATGACGGCGCGGCCATGAAAACCAGCAGTGCAGCAGCAGCGGCAACTCGCATCAGTCCAGCTCCAGAACATCCCTCAGAAACAGGGTCTCGGCCTCGCGCTGGAAGTCGCGGTTGGACTGGCGCGCAAAGCCATGCCCCTCATCCATGGCCACGAGATACCACGGATCACCGCCCGCTTCGCGCACGGCGGCGAGAATCTGCTCGGCCTCCGAGAGCGGCACGCGTGGATCATTGGCGCCCTGAATGATGAAGAGCGGGGCCGTGATGCGGTGGGCGTGATTGGCGGGCGAAATGCTCTCCAGAAACTCGCGCACTTGCGGGTCACGCTCATCGCCGTATTCGGCGCGGCGCAAATCCTGCCGGTAGCCGGCCGTGTTTTCCAGGAAGGTCACGAAATTGGAGATGCCGACAATATTGATGCCGCCCGCCAGCCGGTCGGAGTAATGCACCAGCGAAGCCAGCACCATATAGCCGCCATAGGAGCCGCCATAGACAACCACGCGGTTTTCGTCGAGATCGGGCTGGGTGGCGATCCAATCGAGCAGCGCGCCGATATCGCGCACCGAGTTCTCGCGCAGGAACACATTATCCAGATTGACATATTCGTTCCCGTACCCGGCCGAGCCGCGCACGTTTGGCACGACAACCGCCGCGCCCAGCTCGTGCTGCCAGTACTGGAAGGCAGCGTTGAAGCCGGGGCGGGCCTGGCTTTCCGGCCCGCCATGGATGGAGACTATCACCGGATAGGGACCGTCGCCGGGCGGGCGATGGACAAAGGCGGGAACTTCCAGCCCGTCAAAGCTCTCATAGCTGATCAGTTCAGGGGTCTGGAAACGGCTGGTGTCGAGCCCGCCCACTTCGGACTGTGTCCACCGGACCAGCTCCTGCCAGGACAGGTCATAGGTCCACGCGTCACCCGGTGAGGCAGCCGAGCTGTGAGTGAAGCCGATAAGCGAGCCATCCGCGCTGAAATTGATACCGCCGATCAGGCCAACCGGCAGGTCAGGGGCGGGCAGCCGCTCGCCACTGGCCGCGTTGATGATGTAGATTTCCGAGATGCCGCCTTCATTGGTCGTGTAGGCGATGGTCGAGCCATCCGGGGACAGCGCCATGGCCTGCACATCCCAGTCATGCTCGGCAACGATGCGCTTTTCACCGCCATCCAGCGGGATTTCCATGATGCGGCGGAATTCTGACCCTTCGTCGGTTACGACGAAAATGCTGTCGCCACTGGCCGAGAAGCGGGCCGCGCCATATGCATTGGTCTCGTCCGGATTGATCTGGGTAAGCGTGCCCTCCCCGATATCAAGCACGTAGAGCCTTGCCTCGTTGATCGAGAAATACCGCCCGATCAGCAGTTTCGACCCGTCCGGCGACCAGTCCACCGGGCTCATCGCGCCTTCGCCCTGCAGGACTTCCTGCGCGGTCGTCGGGTCGGCCGGATCGGCCATGTAGATGGTGTAATCGGCATCACCCCAGCCGGCCGCCGCCCAGGCAATCATCCGGCCATCGCGTGACCAGGAAAAACCCTGATTGCGGATCTGGTCGGTGGTGAACTGGATGGAGCGTGATTGTTCGGGATCAAAGAGGAAGCCCTGGAAGAACTCGTCCCCGCCGACATCGCGGGTGAAGAGAAACTGGCCTGAGCCATCCGGGCGGATGGTCGCCCCGCTGGTGCGCTCGTCATAGAAGGTGATCTGACGGCGCGCGCCCATGGGCTGAGCGACGTGGTGGATCTGGTCGGTCTCGCCAAAACGCGTGGTGATGTAGATGCCGCCATCGGGGGCAAAATCGGAGAACATCGCTCCGCGCACATTCTGATACTGGCGCAAACGCTCGCGCACCTCGCCGGGAATCTCCGGGATGTTCTCCATCACCAGATTACCGCGTGTCACCCGCTCCGGGGCGCTCTGCGCCAGGGCAGGCGAGGCCAGTATCGCGGCCACACACATCGCGGCGGGCAGAATCATTCTCATCAACACATACTCCCTCTGGCTGTCCGGCGGGCGGGTGCTGCGCCCGTCCTCAGGCTGGATGCGCGGGAGCGCTATTCGCTCCCATCTGCGCTGCGCGGCAGGATCGACACCCGATATGCCTGCTCAGGCGAAAGATACTCTGACGCCAGCGCGGCGATCTCCTCGGCCGTCACCGCGTTATAATCCTCTACAGCCGTGCGCAGCCGGTCCAGACGTTCAGGATAGGTCTGCGAGCGGCTGATCTGGCTCAGCCACATCCTGTTGCTTTCCATGCTCTGGTTCAACCGCTCCAGCACCGGTTGGCGCGCGCGCTGCAGCTCATCCTCGCTGATATCGCCTGCCGCCATCGCGGCGGCCAGCTCATCGGCAATCGCATACATGCGCCCGACATCCTCGCGGTCCACATCCAGTCCCACCCACAAGAAGCCAAAGCCGGGAAAGATGGTGGAGGTCTGACTGGACACGATGGGCGAGTAGGTTGCCCCCTCCCTCTCCCGGAAGCGCTCGGTAGCTTTCAGATTGTAGACTTCAGCCATCAGATCGAGCGCGCGGGCGCGCCGGGGATCGAACGCATCGCCGACAGGCCAGTATATGTTCGCCATGCCGCTATCGGCCTGACCGTTGAACTCCACGACGGCCGGGTCGGCACGCGGGTCCGGGAAGCCGAGCTGGCGGGCCTCGTCATAATCCGGCCAGCTGTCAGCGCGTTGCGGCAGGGCGCCGAATGTGCGCGCCGTCATGGCAATGGCATCATCGCGCGTAATATCGCCGACAATGGTGATCTCCAGCGGTGCCGTGCTGAGCGCTTCGGCCACCAGCAAGCGGGCATGATCCATGGTGAATGCGGCAATTTCCCCGGCTTCGGGGAAACCCCAGCGCGGATCGCCATTGCGCAGCATCCGGCTGACCCGGTTCACGGCGACCTGTACGGCCTGCGCGTTCTGACCCCGGCGCACTTCCTCGGCGATGGAACGGAACTGGTTCAGGCCGTCATCGCGCCAGCCCGGCGCGACCATGAAGGCGGTCAGCACCTGCATCTGCAGCTCGAAATCGTCCGGCGTTGTGGCGGAGGTGAAGGAAAAGCTGTCTGCGCCCACGCCGAGGCCATAGCCGACCGAACGGCCCGCCAGCAGGCGTTGCAGCTCGTCGCGGTCGTGGGCTTCCAGCCCGCCACCGCCAAACACCGCGCCCAGAATGGTGCCTGCGGCCGGTGTCGGCTGGGGCGTGAGATCGCCGGCGCCGAACTCGGCGCGGATGCGGATGATATTGTCCTCGAAATCGGTCTGCTTGACGTTCAGCCGGACACCGTTGGCAAATACGATCTGGTGAAAATCGAGATCCTCGACATAAGAGGCCGAGACCACCTCTCCGGCTGGTCCGAAATCGGTATAGGCAAACTCGTTCGCGTCCACCTCGTCCATCGGATCAACCGGGGTGGACTGCGATTCGCTCCACGCCTCGCGTACCGCCGCTTCCCCGTCTTCAAGCGGCTCGTTGACGGCGACATAGATTTGCGCCGGCGCCGCCGCCCAGATGGCGCGGAACGCGGCCTCGACATTTTCGAGCGTCAGCTGGTCCTCGCTGGCTTCCAGCCATTCGGCCTTCCAGGAAGGATGGTGGAGCGTTGATCTGCCCAGCCAGCCCTGCCAGATACCGTCGGCCAGTTCCGGCGTGCGGCGCGTGCGCGCGGCGTTGACCGAATTGCGCACGCTGGTGCGCAGATTGGACATCTGCTCATCCAGCTCGGCCTGGCTGAAGCCGTGCTCCAGCGCCCGGCGCACCTCCTGCTCGACAACGGCCAGCCCTTCGCGCCAGCGCTCCGGCGACAACACCGCGAACACGCCCGCGCGATGGGCAAGGTCAAAATCGTTCGTGTAGGAGAAGTTTGCCTGCACCAGCGGCGACAGGCCCGAATTGATCTGCGACTGCAAACGGCGCTGCACGATGGCATTGCCCAGCTGACGCAAGGTGGACTCCACCCGCGCCTGCGCACTGTCGGGGCGGGGGACGCCGGGCACAATCACATCATAGGTAATCAGCGTGAAAACTTCAGGATCGTGGAAATAGCCAAAGCGCGGCGCGTCCACCGCGCTGACGGTCCCGATATCGGGATGGGCTGGCGCATCAGCGGGCGCCTGCCAGGTCGAGAAGCCCTCAACCGCGCTGACCTCAAGGCCGGGAAGCTCGATATCGAACCCGTCGCGGATCATCACCTCGATGGCGTCAGCGTCGATATCGCCGGTTACCACCAGAAGCGCGCGCTGGGGCACGTAGAAGTCCTGATAGTACTCCATGAAGGCATCGCGCTGTGCGTTATTGATGACGTCCAGCGTGCCGATAGGGCTGCGCTCGGCAACCAGCGTGTCGGGGTAGAGAAAGCCGTAATAGCTCATCAGGAAGCGCTGGATGGGCGTATCGCGATAGCGCATCTCGCTGCGGATTACGCCGCGTTCTGAGTCAATCGCGTCCTGGTCCATCACCATTTCGGTGGCAGTTTCGCGCATCAGGAACAGGCCGGTCTTGACGATCTGCTCCTCCACCGAGGGCAGATCGAGCTGATAGCCGACCACCTCCTGGCCGGTGAAGGCGTTGGTGTCAGGGCCGAACGCCAGGCCGTAGCGCTCCAGAAGCGGGATCATCTCGCCTTCTGGCACATTGGTGGTGCCGTTAAAGGCCATGTGCTCGATGAAATGGGCCAGCCCGCGCTGATGTTCGGCCTCGGCCAGCGAGCCCACATTGAAGACCAGACGCAAGGCCGCCGTACCGCTGGGCGTCGAATTGGGCATGATGGCGTAGCGCATGCCGTTATCGAGCTGGCCAAAGCGTATGCCCGGATCGGCCGGATCCCGCTGGTAAGATGGGCGAACTCTGTTTCGATACCCCCAGCCGCCGCATCACCGGCTGGCACGTCACCGGTATGGGCCGGGTCATCGGCGCACGCCGCGAGGGCGAGTAGCAGAATACCGGCGAACAGACCCTTGGCGGCGTTGACGGTTTTCATGGTTGTTTCCCGGATTGTTGGCGCGCTCATCATGCACGCGAAACTAAGGCACACTGACCGGGCTTCAAATGAAAAAGGCGTCACAACCGGCTTTGTCAGATATCAGACCGGATCATGTTCGGCGACCCAGTGGCCAGGCGTAACCTCCAGCAATTGCGGCCGGTACTGCACGGCATCGTCGCCATCGACGAGGCGCGATTTC
Source organism: Glycocaulis abyssi (assembly GCF_041429775.1). Lineage (NCBI taxonomy): Bacteria > Pseudomonadati > Pseudomonadota > Alphaproteobacteria > Maricaulales > Maricaulaceae > Glycocaulis > Glycocaulis abyssi. Next base: position 2,072,050 of record NZ_CP163421.1, read on the forward strand.
AGGAAGCGCAGCTGCGCGCGGCTGTCGAGCGGGCTGGGAAGGTCGCCGGAAAGCTTGATGCGCTCGCGCTGGCGTTCGATCTGCGGGTCGGGGATCGGCACCGCAGAGATCAGCGCGCGGGTATAGGGATGGCGGGCATCGTCATAGATGGCATCGCGGGTGGCGAACTCCACGATCCGGCCCAGATACAGCACCATCACGCGGTGAGAGACCTCGCGCACCACAGACAGGTCATGCGAGATGAACAGCATGGACAGGCCCAGATCGCGCTGCAGGTCCGCCAGAAGGTCAATGATCTGAGCCTGGATGGACACATCCAGCGCCGATACCGCCTCATCACAGATGACCAGTTTCGGGCTGAGGATCATCGCGCGGGCAATGCCGACGCGCTGGTTCTGACCTCCGGACAGCTCGTGCGGGTAGCGGTTTATCATGTCAGGGTCCAGCCCGACCCGCTTCATCATCGCGCGTACCGCCTCGTCGCGCTCTTTGGCCCGTATACCGGGCCGGAAGGTCAGCAGCGGCTCGGCGATCGACGCGCCAATGGTCATGCGCGGATTAAGTGAGGCAAGCGGATCCTGGAAGACAATCTGCATGTCCTTGCGCGCCTGACGCATGTCGCGCGCATTCTTCTCCAGCAGGTTGGTGCCGATCCAGCTGACGGCGCCGTCAGTGGATTCCACCAGCCGCAACACCGCCCGGGCGAGCGTGGACTTGCCGCACCCGGATTCTCCCACAATACCGATTGTCTCACCGGGCAGGAGGTCAAAACTGACACCGTCAACGGCTTTCAGCGGGGTCATTTTCGGAAACAGGCCCGTTCCGTCAGGCACCGGGAACCAGACCTTGAGGTCCTTTACCTCCAGAACCGGCTTTTCGCCTTCAACCGCCTTGCGGGTCTGGGTGATCGGGCCGGTAATCCGGTCCGGCCGGTCCAGGCGCGGCATCGCATCGAGCAACATGCGCGTATAGGCATGGGCCGGCTCGGCAAACACCTGGTCGACCGTGCCCGTTTCCACATAGGCGCCGTTCTGCATCACCTGCACCCGGTCGGCCATGCGCGCCACCACGCCCATATCATGGGTAATCAGGGCAATGGCTGCGCCGGTTTCGGCTTTCAGCTCATCCATGATGTCGAGCACCTGGGCCTGAACCGTCACGTCGAGCGCGGTCGTCGGCTCGTCGGCGATGAGCAGGTCGGGTTCGCACAGCATCGACATGGCAATCATCACGCGCTGGCGCATCCCGCCTGACAATTCGTGCGGATACTGGCGCAGCCGGCGCGCCGCCTCGGGTATGCGCACCCGGTCCAGCCATTCCATGCAGCGCTTTTCGGCCGCCTCGCCCTTCAGCGAGAGATGGGCCGCCAGAACCTCCTTCATCTGGTCACCGACGCGCATATGCGGGGTCAGCGAGGTCAGCGGGTCCTGGAAAATCATCGTCATGGACTTGCCGCGCACCGCATTGAGCTGTCTGGGCGGCAATCCGAGAATGTCCTGTCCGCGATAGCGGATCGAGCCTTGCGCCTTGCCGTTCGATGCCAGAAGGCCCATCGCGGCCAGAAAGGTCTGGCTTTTGCCCGACCCGGACTCGCCCACCACCGCCAGGCACTCGCCGGCACGGATTTCAAGGTCGATGCCGCGTACCGCATGAACTTCGCCGTCGGGCGTATCAAAGCGCACGTTCAGGCCGCGAACTTCAAGGATCGGCGCAGATGCGTCGGTCAATCCGTCCTCACTTCAATTATCTGCCGGGCAAAAAGCCCAAATTGCTGGATCAGCCGGGACGATAGCCCCTGCTTAATATTCCTTCCATTACTATGCACACAAAGGGCTGATTCGCATCGGCCCGGCCGGAGCGGAACAAGGCAGACAATGGCCAGCGCGCATATGTTTGAACACGCGTTCAACGCGCTGCCAGGCGCATGCCTTTTGCTTGATGATGACGGCCTGATTGTCGCCGTCAACGCGCGCTTCAGGGCCGAATTTACCGCACAGGTCACGCCCGGAACCGGGCTTGCCCAGCTCTATTGCGACCCGCTTGACGGGCTGACGGCGCGATGGAAGCAGTCGCGGACGGCCCATGCCGACGAGCTGGCCGATACCGCCCTGCTGCGCGGCGTTGATGATGAACCGTGCGCGGTACGCCTGCATGTGCGCCGGACCCAGCCAGGCATGCGTCTCGTCACGCTTGAACCGGCTGTCGACATGTCACGCCGCGGGGAGCAGCTGCGCGCGGCGCGCCAGCGCGTCGCCATGGCGTTCGAGGAACACAGCGCCGGTGCCTACAGTGTCGATTTCCGGTCCCGCGAAGTCGTGGTGTCAGGCTTGCTCGAACGCTTTGTCGGGCCGGGCGGCGCGGACCAGCCGGTGCGGCTGGCGCGATGGCTTTCCCTTCTGCACGCGGAGGATCTGGCACGCGCGCGCGCTGTTCTACGGGGCAATCCGTCCAGCGCTGACACGGTCATCAGCTTCCATTGCCGCATGCGCACGCATGATGGCGGCTGGGTGCCGATGCGCCATGATGTGCGTGTCGTGGAACGCGATGCACAGGGCAATCCGGTACGCATTACCGGACTTGTTCACGATGTAACGGCCGATGAACGCGCCGAGGCACGTGCCGGCATCGAACGCCGCAAGATCGCTCTATTGACGGGCGCGCTGGGCCTGAGCAGCTGGACGTTCGACTTCGAGACGCTGAAAGGCATCATGGAGGGGCCGGTAACCCTCGCGCTGGGCATCGGGACTGGCCCCCAGGAGATAAACGAGAACCTGCTGCGCAGCCGGCTGCATCCAGACGATTCTGACCGGGTCTACGCCGCCTTCATGGGCCTGCAGTTCGGCGGGCATTATGACGAGACCTTCCGCCTGCGTACCGAAAGCGGACACTGGTTGTGGTATCGAAGCTGGGGCGAGATGGAGCCGTCCGCTGGCGGCGCGCGGCGCTCCATGAAGGCATTCGGCTTCTGGCACGAGCTGTCTCACGACCGCAAGGATATTGTGGAGGCGCTCGACAGCGATCTTGCCGGCGTTCTCGACCGGGCTGGCCTCAGCAGCTGGTCCTATGACTATGTTGCCCGCGAAGTAACGCTCTCCGGCCCGGTCCTCGCCGCTATCGGACTGGCCGGAAACCAGCTCACCCTGCCGACAGACACGTTCAAGGCACGTATCCACCGGGCCGACCAGCCACGGGTTCGCGATGCACTCCTGGCCATGGCAAACGTGGGCAATACCCATGTGGAGTTCCGGGTACGCACGACCGGCGGACACTGGATGTGGCTGAGCCTGCGCGGCGGTGTCAGCGCACAGACCAGTACCGGCGAGCCCTTACGCGCGTCGGGAGTGTTTGCCGAAACCACACAACGCAAGGAACAGGAACGCCGCCTCGTCGACAGTGAGCGCCTGCTGTCCCATGCCGTTTCCGCTGCCACGCTTGGCGCATGGGAAGTCGACTACAAGGCTGGTCTGTTCCTGCCTCGCGGTGAAATCCGGGCCATGCTGGGGCTGGATGAAACGGAAAGCTGGATTCCGCTCTCACGCTGGCGCGACGCCGTCCATCCTGACCATCGCCGGACGCTGGACCGGTCGGTGGGCGGGATTATGAAAAGCCAGCCCGGCGAGAGCCGGACGGCCGAATACCGCGTCATGGACGGCCGCACTGGCGAGTATGTCTGGGTGGAGGCGCGCGGCAGCCGGCTTGGCCCGGAAAGCCACCGCGCCGACTGTGCCGGCATCGTTCTGGACATTTCGCGGCGCAAGGCGCTGGAAGATAGCCTGGCACACAGCGAGGAGCGGCTTGCCCGCGCATTGGAGAGCGCGCATCAGGGCACGTGGCGGCTGCATATCGCTGATGATCGTGTGGAGCTTTCAGAGTTTGGGCGGCTTCTCATGGGGCTTCCCGCAGGCCATGACGGGCGGCTGAACCTTGATGAATGGCGCCAGCTGATATGCAGTGAAGACCGCCATCTGTGCGAAGCGGGTGTGAGCGGCATGCTGGCGGGCGAACCGCTAAACGCCGTCTACCGGGTTGCGGACGGGCAGGGCGGCTGGCGCTGGATCGAGGATCGCGGCGCCATCAGCGCCTTTGACGAGACCGGCAAGCCTCTGGAAGCCATCGGAACGCTCGTCGACATCACCTCGCGCCGCCTGCTTGAACTGGAACTGGAAGAGCGCGAGAAGCGCCTGAACGAGTCCATGGATGCGGGCCTGTCCGCCATCTGGAGTATCGATCTGGAAACCGGCGTCCAGTCCGTGCGGGGCCGGCTGCTGGAATGGATGGGCCGCAAGATAGGCGACGACACGCTGGACGCGGCTGACTGGCAGCCGATTATTCACCCCGACGACAGCCAGCTGGCCCGCAAGGCGCTCGCCGAGATCATGGCGGGCAGGGCTGCCGGTCCCATTGATTACCGGCTGCGCGACGGGGACAACTGGCGCTGGGTGCGGTCCAAGGGCCAGCCTACCGCCTGGGACGATACCGGCAAGCCGATACGCTCGGGCGGTGTGGTGATCGACATTACGGCGGAAAAGCAGTTCGCCGAAGCGCTCGATATCGAGCGCGAGCGGCTGCGCCAGATTTACGCGACCACGCCCGTCATGCTGGCTTCCGTCGACCCTGCGGGCATCATTCTGGATGTCAGCGAATTCTGGCTCACGTCCACCGGCTATGAACGCGAGGCGGTGATTGGCCAACAATACAATGACTTCCTGACCCCCGCTTCGCGCGCCACGATGGAGCGTCTCGGCGGGATGGACGCCCTGCTCGCCGCTGGCGGCATGGAGCATATTTATACGCAAATGATGAAAGCCGATGGCGGCATCATCGATATTATATCGTCCGCCACGGTTGAGCGCAGTCCCGACGGGACGCCCATTGCGGTCCACGGCATCAGCATCGACGTCACCGAGAAGCTCGCCAAGGACCGGGAACTCCAGCGCTACGCCGAGGAACTTGAGCGCACCAATCGCGAGCTGGACCGGTTTGCCGCTGTCGCCTCGCACGATCTGCAGGAGCCCTTGCGCAAGATTTCTGCCTTCGCCAGCCTCATCAAGCGCCGCCATCAGGGCATGCTGGACAGTGAAACCGACCGCAGCCTGGAGTTTCTGGTCGACGCTGCCGGGCGCATGCGCCGCCTGATCGACGATTTGCTGAGCTATTCACGCGCGTCCAAGCGGGCGCTGGACCTGTGTCAGGTCGATATGAACCGGGAACTGGCCGAGACCCTTGCCGAGCTGGAACTGGTGGTGAACGACGCCAAGGCGAAAATTGAGGCAGGCGATCTGCCGATCGTTGAAGGCGATCCCACGCTGTTGCGCCTGCTCATCCAGAATCTGATGTCCAACGCGCTCAAATACCGCAAGGACAAAGGCGTGAATATCGCCGTCTCTTGCGTCCGCCAGGACGATGAGTGGCTGTTCACGGTCAGCGATGACGGTATCGGCTTTGATCCGCGTTTTTCCGAGAAGATTTTCGCGCCTTTCCAGCGCCTGCACGGACGCGAGGAATACGAAGGCACCGGTATCGGCCTTGCCATCTGCCAGCAGGCGGTAGAGCGCCATGGCGGGCGCATCTGGGTGGAGACCGCGCCCGGCAAGGGCTCCAGCTTCCACTTCACCCTGCCGGTAAAACCCGCCGCCGGTGGATCACGCGCCGCCTGAGGCTTGCGTCCCCTTACGCCCCGTCTTGCGCCGGTGCCATTTCCAGCGCGATGGCGAAACGCTCGTCAGGCGAGAGCGAGGTGCGTGCGCCTGACGGGGCAGGCCCCATACGCACTTCCAGCGCATTGGTGACGGCTTTGAGATCCTCCACCACCGGCCCGATCAGGCTGGCAATGTCACCATCAGCATCGGCGACAATCGTGAGCACCTGTACCGGTGCCTTCATCGAGACCTGGAGCTCGCTCTTCACCTTGCGCACCCCGGCCAGGATCGAGACGAACGCATCACCTTCGGCGCGGAAGCCGTCCTTGTCGGCCTGCTCATCCAGTTTAGGCCAGTTGCCGCGCGCATGGAGTGTACGGGTATCGGCATCGCCCTTACCAGCGAGCACATCGTGCAGCGTATCGGTGACGTAAGGGATGAAGGGCGCAAACAGTTTGAGCTGCATCATGCTGGCATGCCAGAGCGTGTGCAGGGCTGAAAGCTGACCGGCATCGGGCTTGCCTTCAAACCGGGTCCGGCTTTTCACGATCTCCAGATAATTGTCGCAATAGGTGCGCCAGAAGAAATCGTCGGTCACGCGCAGAGCCTGCGCGTACTCGTAGGCTTCAAACGCCTTGGTCGCCTTCTCCACCGTCTCGGAGAGCTCGCCCAGCAGCCATTTGTCCATCGGATGGGTGATGAGCCCGGCCTCGATATCGGCTTTGGGCGAGACAGGCGAAATGTCCGCCTGCTCCAGCGCCATGTGAGCGAGCTTGACCGCGTTCCACAGCTTGGTGACGAGGCGTTTGCCCTGGCTGAGCACGTTGGGCGCAAGCGCCGTGTCATGGCCGAGGCGCGAGGTGCCGGTCCAGTAGCGCACGGCGTCCGCACCATATTCGTCCAGCAGCTTGATCGGGTCGATCACATTGCCCTTGGACTTGCTCATTTTGGAACCGTCACTGGCAAGACACCAGCCGGAAATCGCGATCGTGTTCCACGGCACTGTGTTCTGGTGATGGAGCGCCTTCACGATGGTATAGAAGGCCCAGGTGCGGATGATCTCGTGAGCCTGCGGGCGCACGCTCATCGGGAAGAGGCGCTTGTGGACATCCATGTCCAGCGCGAAATCCTCATTGATCGAGCGGGTGACAAGCTGCGGGCTGACTGAAGAGGTGGCCCAGGTGTCCATCACGTCGCGCTCGCCCTCCACCTCGTCGCGCGTATAGCCGCGCGGCAGATCGACAGTGGGATCAACGGGCAGGTCAGCTACTTCCGGCACGATAACCTTGCCCTCTTCACCCGGACGGCGCGAATACCAGACGGGCAGGGCCACACCGAAATGGCGCTGGCGCGAGATCGCCCAGTCCCATTTCAGCCCTTCAACCCAGCTTTCAAAGCGCTGGCGCATATAGTCCGGCTTCCAGGTGATTTCCCGGCCCTTGGCGAGGATCTGCTCTTTGAAGTCCAGCGTGCGGATGAACCATTGCGGGGTGACGATGATCTCCAGCGGTGCGCCTGAACGTTCCGCCACCGGCACCACCTGATGGGTCGTCTCCTGCTTTAAGAGCACGCCGGTCTCACGCAGCATCTCGATAATGGCCGCCTTGGCCGCTTCCGCCTTCTGGCTGGCCAGCGCCGCGATGGTCGCTTTCGCGCCCTCCACATCCACGCTCGGCCAGTCATCAGAGCCGATGGGCAGATCCGGAATCATCTTGCCGTCCGGCCCGATGACGATGCGCAGGGGCAGCTTGTGCGTGCGGTACCACTGGATGTCGGTGACATCACCGAACGTGCAGCACATCACCATGCCGGTACCCTTTTCAGGGTCCACCGTCTCATCGGCGACAATCGGCACCGGCACGCCGTAAAGCGGCGTGATGGCGCGTTTGCCGATCAGTTCCTTGGCACGCTTGTGTTCGGGATGGATGATGAGCGCGCCGCAGGCCGCGATCAGTTCGGGCCGCGTCGTCGCGATGACGGCCGGCTCACCGCCGCCTTCGATCTCGAAGGCAACATAGTTCAGCTTGCCTTCACGCTCGGTCTCTTCCACCTCGGCCTGCGCAATCGCCGTGCGGTCCGCGGGGTCCCACAAGGTCGGCTCAAGGCGGCGCTCCAGAAGGCCCTTCCTGTAAAGGTCCAGGAAGGACATTTGCGAGACGGTGCGGCTTTCATCCGAAATCGTCTGGTATTCGCGGCTCCAGTCCACCGACAGGGCGAGGCGAGTGAAGAGATCGCGGAATTGCTGCTCGTATTCGGGGATCACCTCGCGGCAGAGCGCGACAAATTCCTCGCGCGCCATCGTGCCGCCACGCACCTTTTTCTTCTTTTCCACCAGCCTCTCGGTCGGCAGCCCGTTATCATCCCAGCCGATAGGGTAGAGCACGTTCTTGCCCGCCATGCGGAAATAGCGCGCCATGATGTCGGCTTGTGTATAGCTGTAGACATGGCCGACATGCAGCGTGCCGGAGACGGTCGGCGGGGGCGTGTCGATCACATAATCGCTCTCTGCGGGCAGAGACGGGTCCCATTTGAAGGCTTCATCCTTCAGCCAGCGCGCATTGCATGTCGTCTCAGCGTCTTGCGGCTTGTAGCGATCAGGAAACGGCTTCATGGGGCGGCCTTCATGTGTAACGGGACAGGCAGTGGAGAGCCGCTTCTCCTAGACGATTTTCGTGTCCCGTCAAACCACGCGGGGGCAGGAGAAAGCCTTGCGCTGCCAGCGCCGACCGGCCATGTCTGTGCCCATAGGACTGACGAAGGACAATGAGCCATGAGCGAAGAGCGCGCCTTTCCCGGCTGGCGGGGCACCACCATTATCTGCGTGAGGAAGGGCAAGGCCGTTGCCATGGCGGGCGATGGACAGGTCTCCATCGGCAATACGGTGGTCAAATCTTCCGCGAAGAAAGTCCGCCGCATTGGCGGTGGCAAGGTGATCGCCGGGTTCGCTGGCGCGACCGCCGATGCCTTTGCTCTCTTTGAGCGCCTTGAAGGCAAGCTGGAGGCCCATTCCGGCCAGCTGGCGCGGGCCTGCGTGGAGCTGGCCAAAGACTGGCGCACGGACCGCTATTTGCGCCGCCTTGAAGCCATGCTGATCGTGGCGGACGATACCGAGACCTTTCTCATCACCGGGGCGGGCGATGTGCTCGAACCTGAGCACGGGATTGCGGCCATCGGATCGGGTGGCAATTTCGCGCTGTCAGCGGCGCGCGCGCTCCTCACCTACGAAGACGACCCGGAAGTGATCGCCCGCAAGGCGATGGAGATCGCCGCCGAAATCTGCGTGTTCTCCAATGGCAATCTGACGGTGGAGCGGCTGGGCTAGCCGGTACGGCTGCCCGCCTCCAACCGCACCTGCAAGCCTTGCCCTGCGGCGCGCCAGCGACTTAGCTGGCCCGCAAGAGATTCACAGGGGAGAGCTTTCATGCTGCGTACACTCATCGCCGGGGCGGCCATCGCGCCTTTCATTGCCGGGGCGGGCTTCGCACAGGAACCAGCCGGGGAACTCACCGAGCTGGAGGTGCGTGAAGTCCATGACCGCATCCTGACCATCGACACCCATGTCGATATCCCCACCGGCTATGCCACCCATCTGATTGATCCCAACACCTGGACGCGCCTGCAGGTGGATCTGCCCAAGATGCGCGCAGGCGGGCTCGATGCCGCCTTCTTCATTGTCTATGTGCAGCAACGCGATCTCGATGAAGAAGGCTTTGCCACCGCCCGTGCGCGCGCCGAGGAGACCTATCAGGCGATCATGCGCATGGTGCGCGCCAACCCCGAACGCATCGCGCTGGCCACCACCGCCGACGAGGTGGACGCGATCCATGCCGAGGGGCGCCTCGTGGCCCTGATCGGCATCGAGAACAGCTATTTCATGGGCGAGAATATCGAGGAGGAAGTGCCGCTCTGGGCTGCGCGCGGCGCGCGCTATGCGGCCCTCACCCATTTTAGAAACAACCAGTTTGGCGGCAGCTCCAACCCGGACCTCTCCGCTGGCGACCCGATGGAGGATCCGGGCCTGACCGATCTGGGCCGGCGGCTGGTCGAGCTTCTCAACGACCATGGCATCATGGTCGATATCTCCCATGTCGGCCCGCGCACCTCGCTGGAGGCGATCCAGATGTCGCGCGCGCCGGTGATCGCCAGCCATTCGGGCGCGCGCGCCGTCTACGACCATCCTCGCAACCTCTCCGACGAACTGCTCGAAGCGATCCGCGATAATGGCGGCGTGGCGCAGATGGTCGCCTTCCGCTCATACCTGCGCGCCATCGATCCGGGCCTGACGGCCGCCATCGCCGAACTGCGCACCGAGGTCGGCCTTGACCAGCCGGGTGGCTGGGAGCGCATGACACCAGAAGACAGAGCGGCTTACCAGACGCGCCTGCAGGCCCTGCGCGCCGAATACCCGGATGCGACCGTCGCTGACATGGCAGACCATATCGACCATGCCGTGGCCGTGGCCGGTATCGACCATGTCGGCATCGTGTCGGACTTTGATGGCGGCGGCGGTGTGCGCGGCTGGGACGATGCGTCCGAAACGCCCAACGTAACCGCCGAGCTCTTGCGCCGGGGTTATTCGGAAGAGGACATCGCCAAGCTGTGGGGCGGCAATGTGCTGCGCGTCATGCGCGGCGTGGAAGCGGCGGCGAGGTAGGCCGGAACACACGTGTCATCCTCCGGTCGCGAAGCGATCCGGGGACCCATGCCTTAGAGTGATGAAAGCCCTCGTCCTTCGAGACGGCTTCTTACGAAGCCCCTCAGGATGAGGGCGTGGGGTGCTTTTCCCTCATCCTGAGGGTGAGCGAAGCGAACGTCTCGAAGGATCAGGGAAAAGCAAGCTCTCAGGCATGGTTGGCCCGGATAAACCGGGCCATGACAGTCTGAAATTCATATCCCCAATCGCCCCCTTGCCAGTCCCGCCCCGCCGGGCGTAGCGTTTTATCGCTGGGGACGGCGGCGTGATGGAGGTGCATCATGCCTGAAATGACAGTGATCCTTGCCCAGGTGCTGGGCGGATACATGCTGGTCATGGGCGCGGCGATGCTGATCGACCGGACGCTCATTGCCCGCCTGCTCGCCAGACTGACCGAGGATATCGGCCTGACCGTCACCATGGGGCTGATCGCGCTGATGATCGGGCTTGTTATCGCGGCCACGCACACGCGCTGGGACAATCCACTGGCCATTATCGTCACGCTCATCGGCTGGGCCGCGATTGCCGAAGGCGCGCTTATCCTCTGGCTGCAGAACCGTTTCATGGGCTTCTTCGCGCCCTGGTTCACAAGCCCCATGGTCTCGCTGATCTGGGGCGGTATTGCCGCGATACTCGGTCTCATCCTGCTGGCAGGCAGTTTCGGCTACTGGTGAGCCTGCGTCCGGCGGGGAAAGGGCGGGGGTTCAACCGCTGGTGCCGATGCCACGCGCACCGCCCAGCGGCCCCGCGCGATCATTCGCCCCCAGGCTTGAAAGGGCCGCTCGACCCACACCCGCAAGGGCCAGGCGAGCGCGACCGAGATGAGCGTCATCAAAACAGCGATGCTGGTCGTGCCCGGCTGCCAGCCGATCTGGCCGGCGAGCACCATCAGCATCAGACCGGCCGGCCAGTGGATGATGTAAATGCCGTAGGAGAGGTCTTCTACGCCCTTGATGCGCTGCCAGATTCGGGTGGCGGGGACTTTCAGATACCCGACCCGCAAAGCGAGGAAGGCCGTCGCCAGAATGTCAAAGCTCTGGTGGAACGCCGTGCCCGCTGTGACGATGGCCGCGCATATGCTCGCCAGCACCAGCGCCCAGCTAAGCCCTATCCGGTCCCGCCAGTCCCACAACACCGCGCCGATCAGAAAGCCGGTGGCAAAGCGCAAGGCGGCAGAGACGCCCTCCGGGTGCGGCCCGGCATAGCCGGTATTGGCGTGGATGACGCTGCCCGCGATGACGGCGGCGAGCGCCAGTGGCAGCACCCACGCGTGGCGCAGGGCACCAACGAGCATCAGCAGGCCAAGCCCCGCATAGCCGATCAGCTCATAGCGCACCGTCCAGAGCGGCGCGTTGGCGCTCTGCGCAGCCTGAAGGCCAGAGGCATCGAACGGAAGCGCCGCCGTGGGGTGAGCCTGAGAGATGACGCCCAGCGCATAGGCCCAGCTTTCCGACCGCGTGAGATAGTCGAGGGGGGCGATGCCGGAGAGCGCCGGACCTACAATCATCAGGGTCAGCAGCGTGACCACGATGAGGAGCGGGAAAACACGGAACACCCGGTTGATCGCGTAGGCCAGCACCGCGCGCGAGGCGCGCAGGCTCGCCAGGATCATGTAGCCGGAGAGGACGAAGAAGGCGTTCAGCGCATGCTGGCCTGCAAAGTCGACCATCTGCGCCCATGGCCCCAGGACCGGCCAGGGCAGCACCATCATCAGCGCATGCGCGTAGAGGACTATCCCTGCAAACGCCATGCGCATGGGGGTGAAGAGATTGTCCTGATCCTCCAGCCGGCCATGACCGGGGGCGAAGAGCGCTTGGGTGTATGTGTCCATTCTTGCGACTCCTGATTGTGTATCAGGTAATGCACGCAAAACGTGTGCCGAAGGGTAAAGCAACTGTTAACCAAGAGCTCACGCTCTTTCAGTTCCCCAACGCATCCCCGGTCGTAGCCAGGGGCAGGCCGCGTTGCGATGTTCCGCGAATGGCCGCCTGCGCGCGAACGACGAAGCAGAACCGCTTACCCCCCACTCAGCTCCCTGTCCCTTTTCGCCGCGAGCGCCGCATCGCTGACCGTCTCGGCGACAAACCGGTCGACCGGCGTTTCAAGGCCGAGGCGGGAGATGGCCAGCTCCTGCGCGGTCCACTGATTGCCCTGCGGCAGGTTCGAGCCCGTCGCGGCAAACGCGCTGACGCGCACATTGAAATGCCCGGTCAGGCAGCGATAGGCCTCGAACGGCCCGTGCACCGCTTCCGGCGCGCCCTCCACCTTTACCGGCACAGCCTCATAGACGACGCCTAAGTCCTCGGTGGCATTCATCAGCGCGTAGTCGCGGGGGCTGAGGAGCGTCGCCCAGGCCGATACGCTGGCACCCGGCTCTTCTGCGAGCGTGGCAGGCACCGAGCCATAGGCGGCGATGCGGTTGGCCCAGGCGATGACATGGCCGGGCAGGCTGACCGCGATGACCGGGATCACCACATTGTCGATATACCGCGCAAACTTCCTTTGAAGCTGCACCGGCGCGGCGTTGGAGCCGACTGCCACCACCGGGTAATACGCGCCCTCATCCAGCCGCGCCGCTCTCTCCACCCCCACCACATCGGCAAGGGAACGGATATGGCCGCCTTCCGCCACCTGCCAGCCACTGATCGGGCCTTTTGTGGACCGGATATCGAGCGTGCGGCCATCCACGAACAGGAAATCGCCCTCCGGCCGTGTGAACGGATAGGAGAGCGCCCATTGCATTTTCAGGTGCAGCGGATCGATCACGCGCCTTGGCCTCTCTTGGCCTCCACCCAGTCGATCAGCATTTTGCTGACATCGATACCGGAAAAGCGGCGCAGCTCCTGCACGCCGGTGGGCGAGGTGACATTGATCTCGGTCAGATAATCCCCGATCACGTCAATGCCGACAAAGACGAGGCCGCGCGCCTTCAATTCCGGGCCGATGATCCGGCAGATTTCCAGATCGCGCTCCGTCAGGTCGGATTTCACCGCCTTGCCGCCGACATGCATGTTGGCGCGCACCTCGCCTTCGGCCGGCACGCGGTTGATCGCGCCCGCAGGCTCGCCATCGACAAGGATCACGCGCTTGTCGCCATTCCTCACATCGGGCACGAAGGCTTGCGCCATCAGCGGCTCGCGGCTGACCTGTGCGAAGAGCTCCAGCAGGGAGGCGAGATTCTCGGCAGACTCCCGGATGCGGAACACGCCCGCCCCGCCATTACCGAACAAGGGCTTCACCACGATGTCGCGCCCATGTGCCTCGAAAAAGGCCCGGATATCGGCCAGCGAAGACGAGATGAGGGTAGGCGGCATCAGCCCTTCAAAGCGCGTGACGAACAGCTTTTCGGGCGCATTCCTCACCTCGGCCGGATCATTGACCACCAGCACGCCGGGTTGCAGCGCCTCCAGCATGTGGGTCGAGGTGATATAGGCCATGTCAAAGGGCGGGTCCTGGCGCAGGAAGATCACGTCCAGATTCGCAAGGTTCAGCACAACCGCCTCCTCCAGCACCACATGCTCGCCCTGCACGCGTTTCAGCTCGCGCACCTTCTGGGCCAGCGCGCGCACCTTGCCATCCTCCATGGCCATGTCCTTGGGCTCATAGACCCAGATTTCATGGCCGCGGGAGAAGGCCTCCAGCGCAATGTCGACGGTGGAATCCGCATTCACATTGACGCCCGTGATCGGGTCCATCTGGAAGGCAATTTTCAGCATGGGATAGCGCTTTCAAGGCTGGCGGGCGGATCAGGCGCTAGAGGTAGGGGATGAGGGGGGAAATGGGAAGGTGGGGTTATTGCTTCAAAGCTTCGGAATTAGCCAACGAGCGCGCCCGTTCCGCCCAAACCGGTTCAAGTTGGGCAGCTTCGTAGAGTCGGCTCTTAAGTGCGTTTACCGCCTTTTCTCTGGCCGGCCCGGCTGAGAGGCACTCAAGTTCCTCAAACGCCTTCTTGATCTTGAGGTGTCGAGGGTGAGGCAATCGGGTGCCTTTCGGCGTTAGGGCGTTGCCCGTGACGACCCGTGGCACACCGGCTGGGAAATAGCGGCACTTGTGAGAGCTCAAACCATGCCGATGGATGATCTGTCTGACGTTAAAAAGTGTCCGGCGAACAGCCTGTTCGCCGCTCAAACACATATCATCCACATAGACGGTGAAGGTCAGATCGAGCTCATTGGACAACTGTGCAATTTCATCGAACATCGGCTTGTGCGCAAAGTAAGAAAGAATGGGGCTGACGGAACTTCCCGTTGCGAGATGCCCGTCCACGGTCAATATCTTCGCAAGCAACATCGAAACGTCAGCGCGACATTTCATATAATGAAGAAAAAACAAATAAACCGAGTGAGTTCTAACATTATTAAAAAATGACTTAATATCCACCTTGATAAGGTCAACGTCTGCTCGATGAGCGCTAGCATTTGTTATATATGAACGCCCACGGATTGCCGAATGGAGGTAATCTGGCGTTTCGATGCGGCTTAGCCACCGGGCAATTTTCTGGTGAATTTTCTTCAGCCGGTCTTTTGGTTCTTGGACAGGTCGCTTCTTGGTCTTCCCAGCGTCGAACCGCTTATAGTTGTCGTAACGATTGGCAAGCTCTTCCAAATCACACAACTCAACCTCAAGCCGCCGGGCAAGGTCCGCTGGCGAAGTTACCTTGTACAGTTGGGATTGGTTGGGAGGGTAGCGCTTCATCCGACCAGCCCGCTACTCGCGTTCATGGCGGGAAATAGACGACACCCAGTCAAGCATTCTTAGCGCCTTATCGGCAACGAATGTTCTCGCCGCTTCAGAAAAGTCGGCATCGACAGTCCGCTCCGCAAAAAGCATGAGCGACGATACCGGTATATCAAAATACTCGGAATATCGTTCCAGCGTATCGATAGTGACTTTCTTGCTTCCACCTTCTAGCTCGGTAATGAAAGACCGAGAAAATCCCAACTCTCGGGCAAGCTCTGCCTTGCTCATGTCGTGGTAAACCCGAACAAGTCTCAGCGCTTCATTCAGCATTTTTCCTCCAAAACAATAGTAACTTAGAGGTTCTCAATCACCCAACGGACAGCGCGAAACATCGCCACAATTGATGTGGCTAGCTTCAGAACACACAGCAAGAAGCTGCGCTTCCAGCGTCCGCGGCGGCTCCACTTCGAGCGCACCGCAGGCGTTACGAGATTGCTTGACCCGGCGACCGGGGGATCCTTGTCAGAAACTGACATAACTGAGTCCTTTCGTCTCAGAGCACTGGACGGGATTGTCCAGCGTCACGCTCTCAGAGACAGGCTCAGGCCAAGCACCTCTAAGCTACCGTGATCGCCCGCTCACGCGGGGCGATCCTTACCGTGCCGCACGCCCGCCCACCGGAACCCGGGGAACGACGCCGCGCCGCCGACAAGAGGAAGAGACCAAAGCCTCCAAGCGTCTATGACGCCGCATCTGCGTGGTGCCTTCCCGGTCGCACACCACATCTAGTGTGCTGTTCGCGCATAGTCAACGGTTGTTCGCAGCACGCGAACATGCGTCCCCCATCCTTGCCCGCCTCTCTCCCGGCGCGTAGATAAGGCCCTCGCGCCTTACCCCTCGCCCCACGCTCGCTAAAGCCGGAGACACCGCCATGGACGGACACCCCAAATCATCCAGCACGCTGGACGCGGTTCTGGCCCGTCAGGAGGCGGGGTTTGAGGCCGCGCTGGCGCGCTATGACCAGCTCTTGCGCATCAAGTCCATCTCCACCGATCCTGCCTACAAGGCGGAATGCCTTAAAGCCGCGCAGAGCCTTGCCGATGAGTTGAGCGCGCTGGGCTTTGACGCCCGCGTCGCGCCGGCGATTGGCCATCCCTTTGTCGTGGCCCACCATGAGGGTGCGACCGCCGATGCGCCCCACGTATTGTTCTACGGCCATTACGATGTGCAACCCGTTGATCCGCTGGAGCTGTGGGAAGCCGACCCGTTCGAGCCGGAGATCAAGACCAGAGCCGATGGATCGAAATACATCCGCGCGCGCGGCGCAGCCGATGACAAGGGCCAGCTGCGCACCTTCATCGAGGCCTGCCGCGCCTGGAAGGAAGAGACCGGCACCCTGCCCTGCAAGGTGACGATCTTCTTTGAGGGCGAGGAGGAAAGCGGCTCCCCGAGCCTTGAGGCCTGGCTGACCGAGCACGGACAGGAGATCAAGGCGGACTTTGCCCTCGTCTGCGATACAAACATGTGGGACCGCAAGACCCCCGCCATCACGGCGAGCCTTCGCGGCATGACCGCCGGCGAAGTGACCCTTCACGCCGCCAGCCGTGATCTCCATTCCGGGCTTTATGGCGGCGCGGCGCGCAACCCGATCACGCTGCTGACGCAGATACTGGGCAGCATCCATGACGAGACCGGCCGGGTGACGCTTTCCGGCTTCTATGACGGCGTGGAAGACGTGCCGGAGCCGGTGCTGGAACAATGGAAGGCGCTGAACTTCTCTGAGGAGCGCTTCCTCGGCGATATTGACCTCTCCGTGCCTGCAGGCGAACAGGGCCGCATGGTGCTGGAGCAGATCTGGACGCGGCCCACCGCCGAGATCAACGGCATTATTGGCGGCTATACGGGCGAAGGCTTCAAGACCGTGATCCCGGCGCAGGCGAGCGCGAAAATCTCCTTCCGCCTGGTGCCGGGACAGGACCCGGAGAAGGTGTGGAAGGCGTTTGAGGCGCATGTCACGAGCCGCCTGCCCGCCGACTGCCAGGCCGTTTTCCTGCGCCGCGATACCGGCGCGCCCGCGCTTGCCGTGGACGTGACGAACCCTGCCCTTCAGGCTTGCGTCGAGGCGCTGCGCGATGAGTGGGAGACCGAGCCCGCCCTGATGGGCTGTGGCGGCTCCATCCCCATTGTCGGCGATTTCAAGCGCCATCTGGGGATGGATACCATCCTGGCGGGCTTCGGCCTTGAGGACGACAATATCCACAGCCCGAACGAGAAATATGAGCTGGAAAGCTTCCGCAAGGGCATACGCTCCTGGGCGCGGATACTGGACCGTCTGGCGGGGAAGAGATGAGCTTGAGTGACCCCTACATATTCAAGGCGCACTTCGATTATGGTTGGCGAAGAGCAATTGGAGCAAAAAATGCCGCTTTCTCACCTATCGGACCCGAAAGTCCATAATATCATAGATTTAGCCCAGAAAATGAATGCTGCATTCCCGCCATCGAAGGACGGAATCGATCCTTTCTCACCGGAGGCCAAGCAAAAGTTGGGCGCCTACATATCAAGCCCAGAGCACCAGGCGTTAGTTAACTACATCGCCAATCTATCAAAAGATGAGTTGGTGGAGCTAACGGCTTTGATTTGGCTAGGTCGAGGCGACGGCGATGATTTTGATGGCCTTATTGAACATGCGGGACGTAGTCGCGGCCCCGGAGACGTCGATTACATCGTCGAAAAGTCACCATCCCTCCCAACCTACCTCAGTGCTGGACTGAGGCTCATAAAAGGCCAATAGCTCCAACGCGGGCGATCTAGCCGATGGCCTGCATCCTCGACCGGCTGGTGGCAGAGTAACCGTCCCTACTCTTTCTCGCCTGATTTTCCGAATGAGTAAGCCATTGCGGCCGCCACAATTGTGGCAACCTCGCCCGTGAGAGCGTCGTTTAGTGCTAGAAGTCCCACCAGTGGCAACGACATCGCGATGACGTTGAATCTGATAAACTGCCAGCCGATACCCTTCTTCAGGCAAATGCGTTGCACAAAGCCAGCAACGGGCATCAGAACAATAGCGCCTGCTAATCCAATCGAGACGATTTCTTGAACCACTGAGGTCCTCCTTGTTTTCGGTGAAGCCTACCGACCTCCGTCCGATTGTGCGAGATGAAGAAAACCCCTCTTTCCTTGACTCCTTGCACCTACCCGCGTATTGCCACGCCCTCATAAGCAAGCGCACTAACCGCTTGCCTTGCCAGCACACGGAGCCGCATCCCGCATCGACGGGGCGGAACAACTCCCGGAGGCTGGGAAGGTGCCCTGCCCGGCGAAGGCTCGCCCGGCGGGGTGGTTTTGCGTTTGCGCGGTATGCAGACCAAGGGTTTGGACAGCAACATGTTCGACGCGCTGAGCGAAAGACTGTCAGGCGTATTCGACCGGATCACCGGCCGGGGCGCGCTGTCTGAAAAGGACGTGGACGCGGCGCTGCGCGAAATCCGCGTGGCGCTGCTCGAGGCCGATGTCGCCCTGCCTGCGGTGAAGGATTTCGTCTCCAAGGTCCGTGAAAAGGCGATTGGCGAGCAGGTCATCCGCTCGGTCGCGCCCGGCCAGCAGGTCATCAAGATCGTCCATGACGGGCTGGTGGAGCTGCTGGGCGGGACAAGCGAACCTGAGCGCCTGATGCTTGAAGGTGAGCCGCCGGTTGCCATCCTGATGGCGGGCCTGCAGGGTTCCGGTAAAACCACCACCACCGCCAAGATCGCCAAGCGCATTGCCGAGCGCGAGAAGAAGAAGGTGCTCGTCGCCTCGCTCGACACGCGCCGCCCGGCCGCCATGGAGCAGCTCGCCCAGATGGCCGAGCGCGCGGGCGTCCCCAGCCTGCCCATCGTCGCGGGCCAGACAGCCGTCGAGATCGCGCGCCGGGCGATGAGCGCAGCGCGCCTGCAGGGCTTTGACGTCGTCATCCTCGATACGGCGGGCCGCACCACGCTCGACGAGGAAATGATGGGCGAGGCGGCGAAGATCGCCTCGGAAACCCGTCCGCGCGAGATATTGCTGGTCGCCGATGCACTGACCGGTCAGGACGCGGTGGAAACTGCCAAGCACTTCAATGAGCGTCTGAAACTGACCGGGCTTGTCCTCACCCGCATGGATGGTGACGGGCGCGGCGGCGCGGCCCTCTCCATGCGCTGGGTCACGGGCCTGCCGATCAAATTCCTCGGCACGTCAGAAAAGATCGATGGCCTCGATGCGTTTGACGCCAAGCGCCTTGCGGGCCGTATCCTCGGGCGCGGCGACATCGTCTCGCTGGTGGAAAAAGCCGCCGCCGAGATCGACCATGAGAAGGCTGAAGCCCTCGCCAAGAAGATGGCCAAGGGCAAGTTCGACCTCAATGATCTGCGCGATCAATTGGTCCAGCTGCAGAAAATGGGCGGGCTTCGCGGCATCATGGGCCTCCTGCCGGGCATGAACAAGCAGATGAAGGCGCAGGCCGCCGCCAGCGGGTTTGATGACAAGGCGCTCAAGCGCCAGGAAGCCATCATCCTCTCCATGACGCCGCAGGAACGGGCCAAGCCGGACCTGCTCAAAGCCAGCCGGAAAAAGCGCATCGCGGCCGGCGCGGGCGTCGGCGTGCCGGAGGTGAACCGGCTTCTCAAAATGCACATCCAGATGGCCGACATGATGAAGCGCGCCGGCAAGGGCAAGGGCCTTCCCGGTATGCCGGGCGGGCGCATGCCCCCCGGAATGGGCGCTGGCATGGGCGGCGGTCTGGGCGGCATGGGTGGCGGCCTCGGAGGCGCTGCCGATGACCTCCTGAAAGGAAAATCCCCAGCGGGATTAAGTGGTTTGCCGGGCCTGCCGGGCACTGGCGCACCTTTGGGGCCTGATGGCCTGCCGCCCGGCTTCCCGAAGAAAAAATAATCGTTTCAACTCCAAAAGGACTAGTCACAATGGCCGTTAGAATCCGTCTTGCCCGCGCGGGCGCCAAGAAACGCCCCTACTATCGCATCGTCGTGGCTGACAGCCGCGATCCGCGCGATGGCCGCTTCATCGAGCGTATCGGTTCCTACAACCCGATGCTGCCGAAAGACCATGCCGAGCGCGTGACCTTCGACGCCGAGAAAGCCGCCGCCTGGATCAAGAAAGGCGCCAAGCCGACCGACCGCGTCGCGCGCTTCCTCGCCGCTGAAGGGCTCTATGAGTGGAAAGCGGGCAATAACCCGAAAAAGGCCGAGCCGGGCCAGGCCGCCAAGGAGCGTGCTGCCGAGCGCGCCGAGAAGGAAGAAGCCAAAAAGACCGCTGAAGCCGAAGCCAAGGCCGCGCCTGCTGAAGAAGTAGCTGAGGAAGTGGTCGAAGAAGCCGCTGCTGAAGAAGCACCTGCCGCTGAAGAAGCGCCGGCTGCCGAGGAAGCTGCTGCTGAAGCACCGGCCGAAGAGGTAGCTGCCGAGGAAGCCCCGGCTGAAGAAGAAAAGGCTTAATCAGCCTGAACTTCGTCATTCCCGCGCAGGCGGGAATCCAGCCGCTGCTGACATCTGTCGGCGTGAACTGATGAACTGGATTCCGGACAGCCCTTCATCCGAAGGGCTTCCGGAATGACGAGATGTGATGATGCTTCCATGACCAACCCCCTCATCGTCATTGCCGCCATTGTGGGCGCCCATGGGGTGAGGGGCGAGGCGAAGCTGCGCGCCTTTGGCGACGCGGCCAATACCGCCTCTTACGGCCCGTTCCTCGATAAGGACGGCAAGGCGATCCTCACGCCGAAAACCGCCCGCTCATCGGGCGGTGAGGCCGTGATCGTCTCCTTTAATGAGCCCGTCACCCGCGAGCAGATCATGGCGATGAAGGGCACGCTCCTGCATGTCCCCCGCTCTGCCCTGCCCGAACCGGGCGAGGACGAGTTCTACTATTCAGACCTGATCGGCCTCTCGGCCGAGCATCTGGACGGCGCGCCCGCTGGCCGGGTGAAGGCCGTGCATGATTTCGGCGCGGGCGACATACTGGAGCTTACCACCCCCGAAGGCGCGCTCTTCATCCCCTTCACCCGCGAGGCGGTGCCGGTGGTGGAGATCGCCAAGTCCCGCCTCGTCATCAACCCGCCCGAGACAATCGATGCGGGCGATGAAGGCGTGGAGAATTAGCGCCAGTTTTGTTTTCGCGCTTGCGCCTGCGTCCTCCACCCACCTAGTCTTCCTCCGCAAGTTGCAAGGGGGCTGCGCAATGATCCTGATACTGGCAAGTGCCTTGGCGCTGATATCCGAATCGGTGGTGTGCGATCTCACCCCGCAAGGCCATGACATCCCGCAACACGGACCCACCGGCTTCACTGTGGCCTGCCCGGCAGATCACGAAGATGCGGCCGCCATCCAGTCTGCCGCCGAAGCCGCGATTGCCGCGATGGATCTGCCATTGCCACGCCTGCGCCGTCAGGGCGGAAATCCACCGCCCATGCTCCGGGCAGCCCGCCAGATGCGAATGCAGATGGAGGCCGGCTCGTGGCAGCCTGCCCCCGCGCAGGCACTGGTGCAGGCAGCGCCTGTACTGTCCGGGCGGACCACCGCGCGAGGATCGGTCAGCATGCTCTGCGCGATCGGATTTACGCCCGGTGCCAACGGGGCGGATCCGCAGCCGAATACAGCGTGTATCAGCAACCCCGCAATAGATACGGTCGTACGCCAGCAAACCGCAGCAATGATGCAACTGGCGCCTCTCTGGCGCTTTGCGCCTGTTAACGCCTCTTACTGCGACGACAGGCGCTTCGAGATTGCCGCCACCCAGCTGGACCGGGCCACCGGCGAGCAGGAGGAAGCGCCTCCCGCTCCCGATCCGGACTTGCTGCCAAACCTCTGCGAAGCGGGATAGGCGGCCACGATGATCCTGATACTGGCAAGTGCCTTGGCGCTGATATCCGAATCGGTGGTGTGCGACCTCACCCCGCAAGGCCATGACATCCCGCAACACGGACCCACCGGCTTCACTGTGGCCTGCCCGGCAGATCACGAAGATGCGGCCGCCATCCAGTCTGCCGCCGAAGCCGCGATTGCCGCGATAATTCTTCCCTTGCCGCGCCCTGGTCGCCAAGACGGAAATCCGCCGCCCAGGCTCTGGGCTGCAAGCGAGTTGACCATGCAACTGGGAAACGGGTCGTGGCGTCCTGCGCTGGCCCAGCCAATGGTCCGGGCGATACCTTGGGTACCCCGCCAGGCCATCCAGCAAGGCGCGGCCCACATGCTGTGTGCGCTAGCTTTTACGCCAGATGCAAGCGGGGTGGATCAGCAGCCGGGAGTGGCCTGCATCAGCGATGTTTCGACAGACCTTGTTGAGCGCCATCAGAGGGCATCCATGACACAGGCCGCATCCTTATGGCGTTTTGCACCTGTCCCTGTGCCATACTGCTTCAATCACCAGCTTTTGACGAGCGCCACGCCCACCTACCCCGCTACCCGGCGTCGGCAACCACCCCCTGCCATTCCCGATCCGGACTTGCTGCCAAACCTCTGCGAAGCGGGATAGGCGGCCACGATGATCCTGATACTGGCAATCGCTCTGACCGCTTCCCAGCCTGTTACTTGCGCTCTGACGGCGCTGGGGGACGATATCCGCGATCAGGGGCCAACTGGTTTCACCGTTGAGTGCCCGGCAGATCACGCGGATGCCGGCGCCATCCAGTCTGCCGCCGAAGCCGCGATTGCCAGGGTGGATTTGCCATTGCCGCATCAGCGCGTCACCAACCGGGGCAATCGGACCTATCACGAAACAGCCGATACACTACTGATGGAGCGCGGGCAGGGCGGTGCATGGAGACCGTCGCTCGGTCAGGTTCTTGTCAGAGGCGTCCCGGCCTTCCCTCCCCGCGCCGTTGAAAATGGCGCCCGTCACATGCTGTGCGCGCTCGCTCTGCGTCCTGCGGCAAACGGCGTTGACCCCGCGCCTGACGTGCAGTGCATCAGTAATCACAACAGCACCTTCGTCATCCGTCTGCTCACCGGCGCCATGCGCGAAACTGCCGGACGCTATCGGTTCGCGCCTGTCGATGTCCGGTACTGTCTGGATGAACAGGTGTCAGCCCACGCCACGGTCATAGTAATGCCGGGAAGGCGGCTCGAGCAGCCCGCGCCGCCACCCGATCCATCCGCCCTTCCCAATTTGTGCGACGGCGGGTAGCGGCGCCCCTTGCCCCTTTGCGCCTGCTGGCGCATACACCCCCTCCCATGACCTTCACCGCCACCGTTCTCACTCTCTATCCGGACGCCTTTCCCGGCGCGCTTGGCGTGTCGCTGATCGGCACTGCGCTCAAAGAGGGCAAATGGGCGCTAGAGACGGTGGACATCCGCGCATTTTCCCGTCATAAGCACGCCTCCGTTGATGACACCCCCGCTGGCGGCGGCCCTGGAATGGTGCTGCGCCCGGATGTGATTGCGGAGGCGGTAGACAGTGTGGAACGCAATGCGCGCCCGCTGATCTGCCTCACACCGCGCGGCAAACCGCTCACCCAGACCATGGTCCGGGAGTGGGCGGAAGGGCCGGGCGTGATTTTGGTATGCGGGCGCTTTGAAGGCTTCGACCAGAGGGTCATCGAGGCGCGCGGCATGGAAGAGGTAAGCGTCGGCGATGCCGTCCTTGCCGGTGGAGAGATACCCGCGCAATACCTCATCGAGGCGTGCGTGCGGCTGATCCCCGGCGTACTGGGCAAGATGGCTTCGACCGAAGACGAGAGTTTCGAGGGTGATCTCCTCGAATATCCCCAATACACCCGCCCGCGGGTGTGGGAGGGGCAGGAGATCCCCGAAGTGCTGCTGGGCGGCGACCATGGAAAGGTCGCTCACTGGCGGCGCGAGCAGGCAGAACAGGCAACGAAGGACCGCCGGCCGGATCTCTGGGAGAGATATCAGCGGCGGGATGGAGAGACGAGATGAACCTCATTCAGAAGCTCGAGCAGGAAGAAGCCGCGCGCGTTCTTGGCGAGAAAGTGCTCCCGGAATTTTCCGCCGGTGACACGCTGGTCGTGGGCGTGCGCATCCGCGAAGGCGAGCGCGAGCGCGTCCAGCGCTTTGAAGGCGTGTGCATCGCGCGCTCAGGCGGCGGGCTCAATGAGAGCTTCACCGTGCGCAAGATTTCCTTTGGCGAAGGTGTCGAGCGGGTCTTCCCGGTCTATTCCCCGCTGGTGGAAAGCATTGAAGTGAAGCGCAAGGGCCATGTGCGCCGCGCCAAGCTCTACTATCTGCGCGACCGCCGCGGTAAATCCGCACGTATCGCCGAGCGCACCTCGGGCCACGGCATCGAGAGCCGCGACTAATCTTTTCGGCATCGCCGGAATGCAGGAACGCCCATCGTTGCCGATGGGCGTTTTTCGTGGCGGCAGCCCGCACCGCCCGTCATGGATTTGTCACTGCCACTGGCACGCCATACCGGCTAGTCTTCCGGCCGAAGCGGATTCAGCCTTGGGGGGCCTCATGTCATTCCTGCGCACCAGTCTTCTCCTGCCTGCCCTGCTCGTAGCGCTCGCCGCCTGCAATCCGGCAGACGAGCCGCCCGCCGGGGACATGCCCCCGCCCCAGGGCGCGCCTGACGCGATTTCAGGGCAACTGGCCGAGGATGCTGGCGAGATCGGCACCTTCCCCACACTGACCGGCGAGCTGCCCGCCATCATCGCCCACCGGGGTGCCAGCGGATATTTCCCCGAACATACGCTGCCCGCCTTCCAGCTCGCCAACGAGCAGGGCGCGGACATTCTCGAACCTGACCTGATGGTCTCGCGCGATGGCGTGCTGATCGTGCGCCATGACCCCTGGCTCTCCACCTCTACCGATGTGGAAACCCGCGAGGAATTTGCCGACCGCCGCCGCGAGCTGATGGGCCGCAATGACTGGTGGGTGATGGACTTCACCGCCGAGGAGCTGCAATCGCTCAACGCCCGGCAGGTCTTCCCCGACCGCCCGCAGGAGCATAATGACCGCTTCCCGGTCATGACCTTTGGCGACTTCCTCGACATGGTGGAAGGCATGGAGGCGCGCTGCGGCTGTGAAATCCCGGTTGAGCCGGAAATCAAGCTGCCAGCCGAACATACCGCCATGGGGCTTGATCCGGCCCCCATCCTCATCGCAGAGCTGGAGGCGCGCGGCCTCAATACCGAAGACTCGCTGGTTATCATCCAGTCCTTCGATGCGCCGTTTCTCGAACGCCTGCGCCCGATGACGCCGCTGCCGCTGGCCATGCTGCACTATGGTGATGAGGAAGGCGGCGATATGAATGGCTACAGCCTGGAGCAGGTGGCCGAATTCGCCGATGCCATCGGCCCCTATAAGGGCCTGCTGCTGAACCCGGACGGCTCCAGCACCGGCTATCTCGAACGCGCGCATGCGCTGGGTCTGGTGGTCCACACCTGGACGCACCGCGATGACCGGCCTTCCTTGCTCGCCGACGGCGATACAGATGACGAGCTGCGCGCGCTTCTCGCGCTTGGCGTGGACGGCGTTTTCACCGACTTTCCCGATACAGCCGTGCGCATCCGCGAGGAAATGCTGAACGCTCAATAGATTTTTTGCTGGGCACAGGGCAGGTTTGGCGTCTTCGACATCCTCGTGAGGCCAGCCCATGGACCGCCGCTCCGCCCTGAAACTTCTGTCCGGCGCAGGGCTTGGCCTTGCCGCCGCGCCTCTGGTCTCTGCTGGCCAGGCAGGCGCACGCACGCCTTCGCTCAATCAGCCGCCAAACTTCATCCCCGCGGACATCTCCGCGCGCCGCATCATCCGTCAGGTGGTGGGGCTGAGACCTTTCCGTGAGACGGGCTATGTGGTGCGCGCCGAGCGCTTTGACCGGCGCAAGACGCTGGTCCATCACTATGGCCATGGCGGCGCGGGCGTGACGATGAGCTGGGGCACCGCCGCCGAGGCCGAGCGCGCGCTTCTGGCCGCCACCAATGAGCGCTCTGTCGCCGTGCTGGGCTGCGGCGTGATCGGGCTGACAACCGCGCTTCTGCTGCGCCGCCGGGGCATGGACGTGACAATCTATGCAGACGCGCTGCCACCCCACACCACCTCCAACATCGCAGGCGCGGTCTGGGGTCCGTCCAGCCTCTATCGCCGCCCCGCCGTGGACGAGGGCTTTGTGGCGCGCTTTGTGGATGCCGCACGCGTCAGCCAGCGCGCCTTCCAGCACTATGCCAACGATCCGCGCTACGGGGTGTATTGGTTGCGCCAGTATGATTTTTCGCTGCGCACGCCAGACGCGCCGCGCGAGCCGCAGCCGCTCGACCATCTCTATCCTGGCCTTGTCCGCCATACTGACCCGGAGCGCTGGTTCGGCTATCCGAGCGTAGTCGAGAACCACGTTCTGATGATCGATCCGGACATTTACCTGCGCGCCCTGATGGACGATTTCGAGAATGCAGGCGGGCGCATCGTGACGGCCCGTTTCGAAACGCCATCAGATGTCTCGCGCCTCTCCGAGCGCGTGATCGTCAACTGCACGGGGCTGGGTGCGCGCGATCTCTTCGGCGACGACCAGTTGCGGCCCATGGCAGGCCAGCTGACCATGCTGCTGCCGCAGCCGGAGCTCGACTATGCCTATAGCGCGTGGGAGGGCGGGATACTCTACATGTTCCCGCGCCGCAGCTCGGTCGTGCTCGGCGGCACCACGGACCTTGATCTGGCCGACACCAACCCCTCTGCCGCCGAGGCCGCCCGCCAGCTGGAAGGCCACGCCCGTATTGCAAGGCGGCTTGCCGGGATTGAGAGGGTGGGAGGTTAGGCCGCTCTGAACGGATCCTGCATCAGGATCACGTCCTCGCGCTCCGGGCTGGTGGAGACCATGGCAACGGGTGCTTCGATCAGCTCCTCGATACGGCGCACATATTTCACCGCCTCTGCGGGCAGATCAGCCCAGGAGCGCGCACCTTTGGTGGAGCCGCTCCACCCTTCCATCTCCTCATAGACGGGCTTTACGCGCGCCTGATCGGCAGTGGAGGCGGGCAGACGGTTAATGATCTTCCCGTCGAGCTCATACCCGGTGCAGACTTTAAGCGTTTCAAATCCGTCGAGCACATCCAGCTTGGTCAGCACGATGCCATTGAGCCCGTTGATCTTGGCAGACTGGCGCACCAGTACCGCGTCAAACCAGCCGCAGCGGCGCTGGCGGGAGGTGACGGTGCCAAACTCATGGCCCTTCTCCCCGATCAGGCGGCCGGTCTCGTCGGTCAGCTCGGTCGGGAACGGGCCTTCGCCCACGCGCGTGGTGTAAGCCTTCACTATGCCCAGCACATAGCCGGTCTTGCCGGGGCCAACGCCTGTACCGGCTGCGGCCTGGCCTGAAACCGTGTTGGAGCTGGTGACGAAAGGATAGGTGCCATGATCCACGTCCAGAAACGCACCTTGCGCGCCCTCAAAGAGGACTTTCTTGTCCTCGGCGATGGCTTCATCCAGCAGCCGCCAGACCGGCGCGGCATAGGGCAGGATTTTCGGCGCGATCTCCAGCAATGAGGCCACCAGCTCGTCAGCAGAGTATTCCGCCTCGCCATAGCCACGGCGCAGCGCGTTATGGTGATGGAGCAGGTCGGCCACGCGGGCGCGCAGGCCCTGCTCGTCGGCCAGATCAATCACGCGCACGGCCCGGCGGCCCACCTTGTCCTCATAGGCAGGGCCAATGCCCCGGCGCGTCGTGCCGATCTTCATGCCGTCATCGCGATTCTCGCGGAAGCCATCAAGCTCGCGGTGAACGGGCAGGATCAGCGCCGCCGTCTCGGCGATCTTGACCAGATCAGGCGTGATGGCGACACCTTGCGCGCGGACCTTCTCCACCTCGGCGAGGAAAGCCCACGGATCGATGACAACGCCATTGCCCAGAAGCGAGAGCTTGCCGCGCACGACGCCGGAGGGCATCAGCGACAGCTTGTAGACTACCCCGTCCACGACCAGCGTGTGACCGGCATTATGACCGCCCTGAAAGCGCGCCACCACGTCGGCCCGCAAGGACAGCCAGTCGACAATCTTGCCCTTGCCCTCGTCACCCCACTGGGCGCCGACGACGACTACATTGGCCATGAGAGAAACTCCGCTTGATATGCGGAATGACGGCTTAAACGCCCCTTGGCACCGGGGCAAGCCCGGTTGGCCGCTAGCCCTGAATCAGGCTTGGCTTTCCGCAAGCGATAAATGGGAGAAAGGCATGAAATTCCATATCCAGACTATCGGACCGGCATTGGCGGGCACTGCGTTGCTTGCCTCGGCGGCCAGCGCACAATGCGACACCAGCCAGCTGGAAGAGCTTGCTTTCGTGAACGGCAGCTGGAACGCCTATGCATGGGATGGAAGCTTCGCCGGCCAGCGCTATTTCGTGCTCGACGGGGATGGCTGCGGCGCGGTGGAGCTGGCGGTTCAGGGCGAAATGTTCAGCCCGCACCGCAATCTCGGCCTCAACAGCCAGGACGGTCTGTGGATCGAGCGCGCGACCATGGATGATGCCAGCGTGGAGATGTCCGGCCCGCTCGGCGCGGACGGCGTGCTGGCCATGGAGGGCCTGCTAACCGAAGCCGATGGCAGCGAGATGCCGGTACGGTCCCGCTGGGCGGCGCGCGATGACGGCACGATGATCCACAAGCAGGAAATCCGCTATGGCAGCGGCCAGCCATGGAGCATTTTGCGGGCCTATACCTATGTCCGCCCCGAGAACGACCCCAACGGAGCCGAGCCCGGCATGAACGATATGGGGCCGGAGCTTGGCGAAGACGCGTTCGACGGCTAGCGCCCGAAGCGCCAGCTGATCCGCGCGCCAACCTCATCAAGGCCCTGATTGCGGCCCTGGCCGAGGATCTGGCCGTTGGAGAAGTGCTCGTAATAGACGCCTACAGCAACGCTCGGCGTCACGGCATAGTCGAGGCCAAGCTGGGTATGAAACAGCAGGCGCGAGCCCAGAAGGGCACGTGAGCCTGCGAGGCGGATACGATCGGGATCATTGGGCGGCAATTGCGATACGTCACGCACACCGTCGTGATAGGCGACACCAAAACCGCCATCCACCGACCAGTTCTCTGAAAAATGCCCGGTCCACAGGAAGCCCGCCGCGCCCAGATTGGTGTTCCCGGCCGAATTGAACGAGCCATAGAGATAGGGGCGCGGCGACCAGACCGGGGACAGGAAGTCCGGGCTGTCAAACACGACCTGCCCGGTTATCTGCACCCCGTCCTCGATGCTGCGGGCCAGATCATGGGCGACGACGCCCAGCCGGATTTCGCTGATCTGGGCTTGCGCCATACCAGCGGAGAAGGACAAGGCCAGAAGGCCAGCAATTAACGACGTGCGCATGGGAATCCCCCGGTTGAACGGGTTCACCATATGGCGGAATGCAAGGAAGGAAAAGCGGCCTGTTGGACGCAAGGTGGGACCCGCCACGGCGCCGCGCCGGCGCTCCATCGCCCCCCTCAGTGCGATTTGTGTGCCGCGCTGGGACATCCGGGCGGATCCCGGCACACGCTTCGCAAGATTGGTGCTCACGAGGGTGCGCCTCGCCGGAGTCGGCATCTCCGGCCACCCATGCCTAGCGGTCAAGAATGGCGGTTAATGTGCGTTAATGGGGCAATTGCGCGGCGGAGTACGATCACGGCCGGTAGGGAATTATCGCATCGAGCTCCAGCGTATAGGCCACAGCGGCCAGATCCGTGTCCTGGCGCTGCACGCGGATCACCCCTTCGGCGTAGATCGGATCCCACAGGCCGGCGACCTCCACCGGCTCGGATGTTTCCACATAGACCAGCTGGTTGGGCGGCGGCGGCGGCACGTGAATGCACGCACCCACATAAGGCACCAGCAGGAAGCGGGTCACCCGTCCGCCGGAAAAATAGTCAAACGGCAGGATATAGCCGCCAAGCCGCACGCGCTGGCCATCCAGCTCCTCGACGGCAGCAAAGCTCATGATCTGCGGAAACTGCTCGGTGCCGAAATGGTCAAACCCCATTTCCATCGCCTGCATCTGCTGCAGACGGGCAAGCCGCTCGCCCTCGCCTTCGGGCAGCAGATCGGCCCAGACAATGGACCGCGCAGCATCGCCATCACCCGCACGGGCAGTACCCGCCGGCAGGCTGGCGGCGAAAAAGAGACCGATCACAAGCGCACGTATAACCATGCGCGGAATGTGTGCACACGCGCCCCGCGCGGCAAGTGCCGCTTACACGTTATAATATAACGTCAATTAACGAATGGAGAGCCTGGCCGAGGACGCGGTGAGCGTGTCCGACGCACTGCGCGTGCCGTCGAAAAACTGAATGTTTACGCGCTCAAGACGGTCAAATCCGTCAAACAGCGCACCGGTGTCCACACGGGTAAGCCGGGTGGGCGCAGAGCACGCATAGGTCCAGGTCACAAAGCCGTCAGAATAGCGGCGCTCGCCGTCACCATGGCTGTGGCTGTGGCTGTGGCTGTGGCCATGCCCATGGTCATGGGCGTGGTCGTCGGGAGGTGTTTCGGCTTCGCTGTGATCGCCGTAATGGTCGTGTGCGTGATCGTATGCGTGATCGTGATCCGCCTCATCATGGTCATGCCCGTGATGATCGTGGTCATGGTCATGCGGCTCCTCGCCATCATGGTCCATATGCTCATGGTCGTGATCGTGATCACCGGAATCGGCTTCGGCAGGCGGGAAACCCTCAAGCAGTGTTTCGGTGAGGCTGCATCCGGCCTCGGCATTGAAGGCCGGGCGGGCATCACCCTCAAGCGCCGCGATGGCAGCCGCCACCAGCGCATACTCGTCCGCGTTACGCGGCGCGCGTTCAAAGCCGATCAGATTATAAAGCGGGCTTTCCAGCTCCGCGACCAGCGTGCCGTCCGGATTGATCGCAACAGCCAGCTCGGCAAGCCCGTGAACATGCGTCCCGGCATGGCGGTGCTCGTGGTCCTGCGCCAGGGAAGGGGCGGTCAGGGCGGTGCCGGCAAGAAGCGTGGCGAGGACGAGGCGTTTCATGGCTGCTCTCCTGATTGGCTCACACGATGAACGTTTGTGTGCCCATCGCCGTTCCGGACCGAGGCTGGACCGCCTACGGGGCCAAAATGCGGCGCGGCGGAAATGACCAGCGCGTCTTCATGGGCATGATCATGGTCGTGGGCGTGATGATGATGGTGATCGTGTCCGGCCCTGTGCGCCGCCGTCAGGCCCGTGGCCGCGACAATGCCCAGCACCACCATCGGCACGGCGCGGCGAAGCCCCCCTGTACGCGCGTGGACCAGAAGATGGGCGGCGGCCACATGGATCAGTACCCCGGCAGCAAGGCCCAGCAATCCGGCCACCAGCGCAGGCGACAGCGCGCCTGCAAACGGCGCAGTAGCCCCGGCAAAAACAAGCGTGGATACACCCGCCGCCAGGAAGGACCAGAGCGCGGCGCGGCCATCGCTTAGCCCGGCGCGCTGCAGAAGGATGAAGCACACCGCCGCATCAGCCGGCTTGTGCAGCAGCAGGCCCGCACCAGCCGCCAGGCCGGAAAAGGAGTCCGAGGCGAAGGCAATCGTGTAGGTCAGCCCGTCAAAGGCGGCGTGCAGCGCAATCGCCAGCACGGGCGCGAGCGCGGCAGCGGCCTCCCGGTCCGGCGCAAACAGGCCCGCAGCCCGGCGCAAGACCAGGCCCATCACCAGACCGGCCCCGATCATCCACACCGCTATCGGGGAACCGGCGAGCGATTCCGGGATCAGGTGAAGGACGGCAATGGTGAGCAGCAGGCCGGCGGAAAACGCGGCCAGCAGCGGCGAGTGCGCGCGCGTAAACCCTGCAGCCACACGCATGCCGGCAAGCGTGATCAGGACCACGCCTGCGGCCAGCAGGGCAAATACGAAGGTGAGCGTCACCGAGTCCAAAACGGCTCCAGACCGGCAGTATCAGCGCCATCGGGCGCGCTGCCGTAATGTTATTCTGTAACGAGGTCTGGATTTAGCGGTTCAGCGCCGCGCTGGCAAGGCGGGGCGGGTGAAAAAGCTGTGGGGAGAGCGGGAGACCCGCAGACTGTCATGGCCCGGCTGGCCTGCGCCCGCGCAGGCGGGTGTCCGGGCCACCCATGGTGTCTCCCCCCGTTTACGGGGGGAGTGCCCCTGAAAGGGGCGAGGGGGGGGGGGGGATTGCACGAAACAAACTCCCCCCTCCGTCAGCTGCGCTGACACCTCCCCCGTAAACGGGGGAGGACATCACGTTGCAGGCATGGATCACCCGCATGAAGCGGGTGATGACAAGGGGTGGTCAGAGAATGGCGCGAACCTACTCCTGATCGCCCATCATGGACTGCATATAGCGGTCCTCGCCGATGCGGCCGATGAGTTCGAGTTGGGTTTCGAGGAAGTCGATATGCTCTTCTTCCGATTTCAGGATCACTTCCAGCAGATCGCGTGAGCCATAGTCACGCACTTCCTCGCAATAGGCGATGGCGTCCTTGTAGACCGGGTGGGCTTTCAGCTCGGCCTTGAGATCGAGCTCCAGACATTCTTTGAGCGTCTCGCCGATCATCACCTTGCCCAGATCCTGCACATTGGGCAGGCCCTCGAGGAAGAGGATACGGTCGATGAGCATATCGGCATGCTTCATCTCGTCGATGGATTCCTCGTACTCGATTTTCGCGATTTTGTTGAAGCCCCAGTTCTTGAACATGCGGGCATGCAGGAAATACTGGTTGACCGTGGTCAGCTCCAGTTTGAGCGCCTTGTTGAGATGCTCGATAACGCCGCTATCGCCTTTCATGGCCCTCGCCTCCTGCCTGTTTGCCTGATTTGCCCACAGACTACAGGATAGAGAGCGGAGGCGAAAGCCCAAGCCCCTGATTTTGTTTGCTTTTGTTTCTAAGAGGCGTTTGCAGCGGAGCCTATTCGGCGGCGATGGCGTGCGGCATCGGCTCCATCGGCGCGAGCGATTGCTCGATCAGGCTCGCCGCTTCTTCAAAGCAGCGCCCGCAGCGCGGCTTGGCCCCGCACGCCTTGAACGCGCTCGTCACGTCCTGCGCGCCGCCTTGCGCGGCCTCGCGGAACTGCGAGCATTTCAGGGCGTTACAGATGCACACATACATGGGCGGGCGAACCTTTGATGCCGGGAAAGCGCCTTATCGCGACGCATTCGCATTTGCATGTCCCACACCTGCGAATGATTGTCAATTACGTCGTTCAGGCACGTCATTCTGACCGCTTGCGGAAGTGTCATCTTCATGTTGCAATGCAGCACTTGTACGGACAAAGCGCGACGATGTTTGACGCGCGCCGGACAACCGCCTTCATTTGTTTCTCGCCGCGAAGGAGAGCGCCATGCTCCGTTTCACAGAGCTGGACCAGAGCTACCCTGCCAAGCGCCCCGCCGCCAAGCGCCGCGGCGATTTCGACGAGATTTACGCGCCCTTCAACCCGAAGGCCGGGGCCGATCAGGCGGCGCGCTGCTCACAGTGCGGCGTACCCTTCTGCCAGTCGGGCTGCCCCTTGCATAACGATATTCCAGACTGGCTGATGCTGGCGGCGGAAGGGCGCATGGAAGAGGCGTGGGAGCGCTCCAGCGCCACCTCCACCATGCCGGAAATCTGTGGCCGCATCTGCCCGCAGGACCGCCTGTGCGAAGGCGCGTGCGTGATCGAGCAGTCCGGCCATGGCGCGGTCACCATTGGCGCGGTCGAAACCCACATCACCGAGACGGCCTGGAAAGAGGGCTGGATACAACCCATCCGGGTGAAGCGCGAAACCGGCTTCTCTGTAGGAGTGGTGGGTGCTGGCCCGGCGGGCCTTGCCGCAGCAGAGCGTCTGCGTGAGCAGGGCCATTCCGTCACCATCTATGACCGCCATGACCGCGCGGGCGGGCTGCTGGTCTATGGCATTCCCAATTTCAAGCTGGACAAATCGGTCGTGGAACGGCGCACGCAGCGCCTCGAACAGAGCGGCGTGGCGTTTCAGCTCAATACCGAGCTTGGCAAAGATGTGAGCCTTGATGAGCTGCGCGAGCGCCATGACGCGGTGTTCCTCGCCATCGGCACCTACAAGGCGCGCGCGCTCACCTGCCCCGGCTCTGGCAGTGAGGGCCTGATCCCGGCGCTGGACTATCTCATCGCCTCCAACCGGCGCGGATTTGGCGAGACGATTGCCGATGAAGCCCGCCTGCAGGCCAAAGGCCGCAAGGTGGTCGTCATTGGCGGCGGCGATACGGCGATGGACTGTGTGCGCACGGCCATCCGTCAGGGCGCGGCGAGTGTCACCTGCCTCTACCGGCGCGACCGGGAGAACATGCCCGGCTCCTTGCGCGAAGTGACCCATGCCGAGGAAGAGGGCGTGGTCTTTGAATGGCTTTCCGCGCCGCTGGCGCTCAAAGGCGATGCCACCAAGCTGTCCGGCGTGCGTGTGCAGCGCATGGGGCTCGGCGCACCTGACGCGGATGGCCGCCGCCAGCCGGTCGCGCTGGAAGGCACCGAAACCGAAATGGACGGCGATCTGGTCATCGCGGCGCTGGGTTATGAGGCCGAAGACATGGATACGGCCTGCGGCGGGGGTGGCCCTGTGCTGACCCCGCGCGGCACCGTGCGCGTGACGGAGCGCTGCCGCACCAGCATACCCGGCGTCTATGCCGGCGGCGACATTGTGCGCGGCGCGTCTCTGGTGGTCTGGGCCATAAAGGATGGCCAGGACGCCGCCACCACCATCCACACCGATCTGATGGCGCGCGTTGCCGAAGGGCAGACGCGCGAGCTGGAGCCTGCCGAATGAACGAGATCACGCAATACCTGCAAGGCCGCCAGCGCCTGATCGAGGCGGGCAGCTACGACCCGGCCTCCGAGCGCGATGCGTGCGGCGTGGGCCTTATCGCCGCCATTGACGGCCAGCCGCGCCGCGAAGTGGTGGAGCTGGCGATCAAATCGCTCAAAGCCGTCTGGCACCGCGGCGCGGTTGATGCCGATGGCAAGACGGGCGACGGGGCGGGCGTGCGTGTCGGCGTGCCGCAGGACTTCTTCAAGGAGCAGGTGGCGCGCACCGGCCATGTACCCGGCGAAGGCCCGGTCGCCGTGGGCATGATCTTCCTGCCGCGCACCGACTTTGCCGCGCAGGAGCGCGGGCGCACCATTGTCGAAACTGAAATCCTGCGCGCAGGCTTCCGCCTCTATGGCTGGCGCCAGACCCCGGTTGATCCGTCCTGCCTGGGTGAAAAAGCCAATGCCACCCGGCCCGCCATCGAACAGATCCTGTTTGACGATCCGCGCGGCAAGAAAGCCCATATCCTCGACCGTCAGCTCTATATCGTGCGCCGGCGCATCGAAAAGCGCGCGCGCGAGGAGAATTTGCCGGGCTTCTATATCGCCTCGCTCTCCACGCGCGACATCATCTACAAGGGCATGTTCCTGGCCGAAGCCATTGACCGCTTCTACCCGGACCTGAAAGACGAGCGCTTCGTCTCGTCCTTTGCGATCTTCCACCAGCGCTATTCGACCAACACCTTCCCCGAATGGCGGCTCGCCCAGCCTTTCCGCATGCTCGCCCATAATGGGGAGATCAACACGCTCAAGGGCAATGTGAACTGGATGAAGAGCCATGAGATTCTCATGGCGTCCAAAGCCTTTGCCGACGCCGAAGATGTGGTCAAACCCGTCATCCAGGCGGGCTCATCGGACTCAGCCGCCCTCGACCAGGTGTTCGAAGTATTGGTCCGCGCGGGCCGCACCGCGCCCATGGCCAAGGCCCTCCTCATCCCTGAAGCCTGGTCGAAAAAGGCTGACATCATGCCGGCGCGCTGGCGCGGGCTTTATGAACACTGCAACTCTGTGATGGAGCCGTGGGACGGTCCCGCGGCGCTGGCCGCCTGTGACGGGCGCTGGGCGGTGGCGGGGCTCGATCGTAATGGCCTGCGGCCCTTGCGCTGGCTGCGCACCCATGACGATCTGCTGGTGGTCGGGTCTGAAACCGGCATGACGCCTTTGCCCCAGTCACGCGTGGCACGGCGCGGCTCCATAGAGCCGGGACGCATGGTGGCGGTAGATCTCGATGCCGGGCGCTTCTATGACGCCAATGAGATACTCGACCATCTGGCCGCCAAGCACCCCTACGACGAATGGCTATCCAATATCCGCGACATTGAAGCGGAAGTTGGCCCCGGCCCGGAGCCGGTCTTGTGGGACGAGGCGATGCGCGCGCGCCGTCAGGCCGCAGCCGGGCTCACCCTGGAAGATATCGAGATCATCCTTGCGCCGATGGCCGAGGACGGCAAGGAAGCCATCGGCAGCATGGGCGATGACAGCCCGCTTGCCGTGCTCTCCACGCGCTACCGGCCCGTCTATCACTATTTCCGGCAGAACTTCTCGCAGGTGACCAACCCGCCCATCGACCCGCTGCGCGAAGGCCGGGTGATGAGCCTGAAAACGAGGTTCAAGAACCTCGGAAACATCCTCGCCAGCGACGAGACACAGACCGACGTGTTCGTGCTGGACAGCCCGATCCTCACCAATGGCATGTATCAGCGCCTGCGCGGCGTGCTGGGCGAGGGCGTGGCCGAAATCGATTGTACCTTCGCGCTTGAAGACGCATCCGGCGACGGCACAGGGCTGCGCGATGCGCTGGACCGTATCCGCGCCGATGCAGCCGCCGCAGTACGCGACGGCAAGGCACAGCACCTCATCCTCACCGATGAGGCTCTGGGGCCGGAGCGCTGCGCGGTGCCGATGGCGCTCGCGGTCGGGGCTGCCCACACGCATCTGACGCGCGAGGGGCTTCGCACCCATGTCTCGCTGAATGTACGCGCCGCCGATGCGATGGACGCCCATGCCTGCGCGGTGCTGATCGGCCTCGGCGCCACCACAGTGAACCCCTATGTCGCCTTTGAAACCGTGGTGACGCGCACCCTGCGCGGGCTGGGCCAGCTGACACCGGAAAAGCGCGCCTTCCAGATGAAGAAGGCGCTCGATGCCGGGCTGATGAAAATCCTCTCCAAGATGGGGATTGCGGTCATCTCATCCTATCGGGGCGGGTGCAATTTCGAGGTGCTCGGCCTCTCGCGCGCGGTGGCCTCGGAATATCTCGGCGGGGTGACGAGCCGCATTTCGGGCGTCGGCCTTTCCGGCCTTGAACAGAAGCTTGCCGAGCTGCACCGCTGGGCGTGGGGACAAGAAGGCGCGGTGCGCCTGCCCGTCGGCGGCTTCTACCGCCAGCGTAGCTCCGGCGAAGTGCATGCAGTGGAGGCCGAAAGCGTCACCGCCCTGCAGAAAGCCGTGCGCAATGAGGACTATGCCGCCTTCCGCCAGTTCGTGGAGCTGCAGGCGGCCAAGCCGCCCATCCAGCTGCGTGACCTGCTGGATATGCGTGCCTTGGGTCCGGCCATCGACATCTCGGCCTGCGAGAGCGTCAACGAGATACGCCAGCGCTTTGTCACGCCCGGCATGAGCCTTGGCGCCTTGTCGCCCGAAGCCCATGGCGCGCTGAACGTCGCCATGAACCGGATTGGTGCCAAATCCGTCTCCGGCGAGGGCGGGGAGGATCCCGCCCGTTACAAGCCTCTGCCCAATGGCGACAATATGAATTCCGCCGTGAAGCAGATCGCTTCGGGGCGGTTTGGCGTGACGGCCCAATACCTCAATGAATGCCGCGAGATAGAGATCAAGGTCGCGCAAGGGGCCAAACCCGGCGAGGGCGGCCAGCTGCCCGGCTTCAAGGTGACCGAGTTTATCGCGAAAATGCGCCATGCCGTACCCGGCACGACGCTGATCTCGCCCCCGCCGCATCACGATATCTATTCCATCGAGGATCTGGCCCAGCTCATCTATGACTTGAAGCAGATTAACCCCGATGCCCGCGTGGCGGTGAAGCTCGTCAGCGCGGCCGGTGTTGGCGCGGTGGCGGCTGGCGTCGCCAAGGCGCATGCCGACGTGATCCTGATTTCCGGCAATGTCGGCGGCACGGGCGCAAGCCCCCAGACCTCGATCAAGTTTGCCGGCGCGCCGCTGGAGCTCGGCCTGTCTGAAGCCCATCAGGTGCTCTCCCTCAACGGCCTGCGCGAGCGCGTCACCCTGCGCGCCGATGGCGGCATCCGCACGGGCCGCGATGTGGTGATCGCCGCCATGCTGGGCGCGGAAGAGTTCGGCATCGGCACGACCAGCCTGGTGGCGCTCGGCTGCCTGATGGTGCGCCAGTGCCACTCCAACACCTGCCCTGTCGGCGTGTGCACCCAGGACGATGAGCTGAGGAAGCGCTTTACCGGCCTCGCCGACCATGTCGTCAATCTGATGACGTTCATTGCCCGCGATGCGCGCGAGATTCTCGCAAGGCTCGGCGCAAACTCCATTGAAGACGTGATCGGGCGCGCGGACCTGCTCGATCAGGTCAGCCGGGGTGCGGAACATCTCGACGATCTTGACCTTAATCCGCTGCTGGTGCGGGTCGATCCCCATGCCCGCCCGCCGCGCTCCACGCGCACCCAGCGCAATGCGGTCGCGCCGAGCCTCGATGAGCAGATCCTCAAGGACGCCAGCGCCGTCTTCTCACGCGGTGAGAAGATGCAGCTAGTCTATGACGTGCGGAACACTGACCGCGCGGTCGGCACGCGCGTCTCTTCGGCCATCGTGCGCAAGTTCGGCCCCGATGGGCTGAGCGATGGTCAGCTCACGCTTCATCTGAACGGCTCTGCCGGTCAGTCGCTCGGCGCCTTTGCCGCCAAGGGTCTGCGTATCGAGCTGGAAGGCGATGCCAATGACTATGTCGGCAAGGGCCTGTCCGGTGCCGTTATCGCCATCCGGCCCTTTGGTGGCTGTACGCGCGAGGCACCGGGCGACGCGATCATCGGCAATACCGTGCTCTACGGGGCAAGCTCCGGCGCGCTTTATGCCGCGGGCGGGGCCGGCCAGCGCTTTGCGGTGAGAAATTCCGGGGCCACGGTCGTGGTCGAGGGCTGCGGGGCCAATGGCTGCGAATACATGACCGGCGGCACGGCTGTGATCCTCGGCAAGGTGGGCGATAATTTCGCCGCCGGCATGACCGGCGGGGAAGCCTTCGTGCTGGATGAGGATGACCGGCTGGAGCCGCGCCTGAATGCGGAAACCGTCTTCGTCAGCGATCTCGACGGCGAGGCGGAGGCGCGCTGCCGGGCGCTGATCGAGGCCCATGTCGCCGCCACCGGCTCACGCCACGGCGCGGCGATACTGGCCGACTGGGAACGGCGCAAGCGCGCCATCCGCCATGTCCGCCCCTTCGAGGCAGGCTATGTGGAGAGCGGCGGGGTGGCGAAAGCGAAGGCTTGACGCATTACGTAATGCGTAACACGGTCATTGTATGACCAGTTTGGCCAACGGCGTTCTGCCGTTTCTCGACATTCACCCCGGTGAAGTCCTGAAAGAGGACTTCATGGTGCCGCTGGGCCTGTCTGCGAGCGCGCTAGCCGTGCGGTTGCACACCACGCCCGCCAATGTTTCGCGGATCGTGAATGGCAAGCAGGCCGTATCAGCGGAAATGGCCTGCCGTCTGGCGCGTGCGCTCGGCACGACGCCAGCGTTCTGGCTTAACTTGCAGGCCCAGTACGACATTGCCGTACTGGGCGACCGCCTGTCGCAGATTGAGCGCGAGGTTGAGCCTCTCTAGCGGACCGTCCCTAGCTCGGCTTGCGGGCCTTGGAGCGATCCTGCGATTCCTTCATCCGGTCGATAGCCGTACGCGGCGGCGCGGCGGCCGTCACTTTCGGCTTTTCCTTCTTGGGCTTCTTGGCTTCTTTATTGCCCCGCATCTGGCCTTTGGCCATGGGCGTCACTCCGCCGGCTGACCCGCTGGAAACCGGCCCATGCCGGTGCGGGCAGGGCGCACCGGTCTGCCATCCGTCCCTTTGGCGGATGGCGCGCTGATCCCTGAAGCATCAGTCTTGCGCCTGAACAGGCCGCTTGTCGATGGGGCTACTCCGCAGCCATCGCCATTTGTTGCCCTGCGCGGATCAGGCGGCCGGGGCGGGCATCCGTCACACTGCCATCGCGCACCACTACCTCGCCAGCGACTATGGTGGCGCGATAGCCTGTTGCGCCCTGCAGGAGGCGCTGACCACCCGCAGGCAGGTCCGCGACCATGTGCGGAGCTTCCAGCTTGAGATTATCAAGGTCGATGACGTTGAGATCGGCCTTCAGGCCCACCCTGATCCGGCCCCGGTCATTGAGGCCCAGGAAGTCTGCAAGATCGCTCGTGAGCATCTGCACGGCGCGGGGCAGGGCGATGCGCTCGCCGCGGGTGCGCTCCTGCGTCCAGTATTTCAATAGATAGCTCGGGAAGCTCGCATCGCAGACCGTGCCCACATGCGCCCCGCCATCAGACAAGCCAATCAGAGCCTGCGGGTGGCGCATCATGGTCAGCACATTCTCATAGCTCATCTCGGTATAGTTATAGATCGGCAGGTAGATCAGCTCCTTGCCATCACGGGCGATGACCGTGTCGTAAAGCTCCTCCCAGACCGAAACCCCGCGCGCCCGCGCCCGGCCCGCAATCGATTGCTCGCCGGACTGCTCGTAATCGGGATCATCGCTCAGCATGAAGAGCTTCTCGGCGACAAACTCCATCGCTTCGAGCATCACATCGGCGATCGGCGGCACGGAGGAGCCCTCCACTGCCACCTTGTCGGGCTTTTCAGAGAGTATCTGGGCCTTGAAGGCCGGATCCTTCATGCGCGCGACCCGTTCCTCCAGCGGCAGATGGGCGATGGCCTTGTAGGCGGGATGGCCCATGAAGGGGTGGAAGGTGCATTGCAGGCCCAGGAACACGCCAATGGCGCGCGGGGCGACCTGCACACGCATATCGACGCCATCCGCGTTCAGCTTCTCAACGCCCTTGAGAATGTCGCGCCACTGATTGGGGGCAAGGTCGCGCTGCATGAGGGAGATGGAGGCCGGGCGTCCGCCGCCAGCCTTCACGTATTTCTCCACCACCTCCCACTCTTTCGGGAAAGCTTCCTCCGAGCGCTGCAGGTCAAAGTCAGACACCGCCTGCAGCACGCCATGGGTGAGGCCGTGGAAGGCTTCGGCAATGCCGGTCAGCTCGTTTGCGGTGGCTTCAGAGGCCGGCGTCCACTCACCATCTGCCGTGCGGTGCAAATCAGAACGGCCGGTTGAAAAGCCGATAGCGCCTGCCTCCAGCGCTTCGCGCACCAGCTTTCGCATTCTGGCAATGTCCTCGTCAGAGGCTTGCGCGTCGAAACTCGCGCGCTCGTCCATCACATACACGCGTAGCGGATCGTGGGTAATCATGGCAGCGATATCGATGGTGCGCGGCATGGCGTCCAGCGCATTGAGATAATCAGGAAAGCTTTCCCAGTTCCATTTCAGGCCCTCATGGAGCGCGGTGCCGGGAATATCCTCCACCCCCTCCATCAGGCGCACCAGCCGGTCATGGTCGGACGGGCGCACGGGCGCGAAGCCTACCCCGCAATTGCCGACAATGGCCGTCGTGATGCCATGGTTGATGGACGGCTCCATACGGTCGTCCCAGGTCGCCTGCCCGTCATAATGGGTGTGA
Organism: Glycocaulis abyssi; assembly: GCF_041429775.1. Taxonomy (NCBI): domain Bacteria; kingdom Pseudomonadati; phylum Pseudomonadota; class Alphaproteobacteria; order Maricaulales; family Maricaulaceae; genus Glycocaulis; species Glycocaulis abyssi. Next base: position 2,113,506 of record NZ_CP163421.1, read on the forward strand.
ATGTCGATAAAGCCCGGCGTCACGATGCACCCGGCCGCATCTATCGTCTCGCGGGCCTCGCCAAGGCCCGTTCCCACCGCGCTGATACGGCCCTGATCAATGACGAGATCGGCGCGGATCGGCTCACCGCCCGATCCGTCATAGACAAGGCCGTTCACGATTTTCAGCTGATGGGTCATGGGGTTCCTCCGGCGAGCTTTTTCTGCCGCAAATGGTCGGTCAGACGGAAGCCATAGGCAAGCCCCACGCCCGAAATCAGATGCCACACACCCCAGACGGCAATGATCGCCGCGGCGCCGCCCAGCCCGCCAAGCGCACCCAGCAGAATGACAAGGCCAAGCCCCGAATTCTGGATACCGACCTCTATCGTCATGGCGCGCCGCCCGCGCGCATCAAAGCGCAGCGCCCATCCGGCCGCATAGCCCAGCAACAGCGCCATGGCGTTGTGCACGATGACGGTCGGCAAGATGGCGATAGCCCCCATCAGCAACAGATCGGCATTGCCCGCAAGGCTTCCCAATATGATCAGGACCAGGATCACCATGGCCAGCATCGACATGAAAGGCCGCAGCCGCCGGGCCAGCTCCCCATGCCGGGACGCCAGATACATGCCCGCAGCCAGCGGCACGGCAAGGATCACCATGGTCTGCAGGACAAACGGCACGGCATCGACATCCAGCGCGTCCATCAACTCGCGCGTGGGGCCGTATAGCCCGCTCCAGAACAGGATCGAGACCGGCGTGGCGAGCGCCGCCAGAAGGCTCGACGTGGCCGTCAGCGACACTGAAAGCGCGGTGTCGCCCCGCCCCAGATGGGTAAAGAAGTTCGACATGTTCCCGCCCGGGCAGCACGCCACCACGATCATGCCGAGCGCTATCGAGGGCTGGGGCTGCAGCACCATGACCAGAGCCAGCGTCGCCATCGGCAGCAGCAGGATCTGCGTCAGGGCAGCCCCGCCAAAACGCACCGGCGCGCGTATCACCTGAACGAAATCATCCACCCGCAGCGACAGCGCCACCGTAAACATGATGACGGCAAGACTGACGGGAAGAACGCTCTGGAAGACAGGGCCGAGGCTGAGCTGGACCGCATCAAGGCTGGCAGGGTCGGTCATCGGGGGCTCGCGGCGGCGAAGGACGAAGCCGCCACCTTGGACGGACACGAGCCCCGCTGTCGAGTGGTGCGCATACGGGCTTTGACCTTTGCGCCGGACAGGGCATGCTGGCCAAAAATCGGCTAAACCCTTGGGAGGGCGTTATAATGTTACGTTTTTGGACCCTGACAGCCGCCGCTGCGCTGCTGGCTGCCTGCGGCGAACCGGCTGCCAATGAACCCGCTGCCCCGGCAGAGGCACCCGTCGAAGAGGCCGCACCGGAAACATCGACCACTGACGCGGGAGACTGGCCGCCGGTTGGCGAGACGAGCGCGGAAATTACTGCTGACGATCTGCACTTTCGTATCTCGGTTCTCGCCGATGACCGCTTTGAAGGCCGCGCTCCGGGCACTGAAAGCGGAGAGCGGTCCGCCCAGTGGATTGCCGACGAGCTGGCGCGGGTTGGTGTCCAGCCTGCCGGAACCGAGGGCTGGTACCAGCCTGTGCCGCTGATCGAAGCGACGCTCGATGAAGAGCGCTCCACTCTCGACATATCCATAAACGGGGAGCCGATGGGCCTCGGCATGCGCCGGGATGCCGTCTACTGGACGGAGAACCCGGAAGAACATGTCTCCATAGCCGATACGGAGCTGGTCTTTGTCGGCTATGGCGTTGTCGCGCCCGAATATGGCTGGAACGACTATGACGGCATTGATGTCGAGGGCAAGACGGTGGTCATCCTCGTTAATGATCCCGGCTATGCCGATCCCGATGCCGGCCGCTTCAATGGCGAGGCGATGACCTATTACGGCCGCTGGACCTACAAGTATGAGGAGGCTGGCCGTCAGGGCGCAGCCGGGGCGATCATCGTCCACCAGACCGAGCCGGCGAGCTATGGCTGGGATGTCGTCGCGTCTTCCTGGTCGGGTCCGCAGTTCACGCTCGACATGCCGCCCTCTGATCTGGTGCCGGTGCAGGGCTGGGTGCAGCTGGACGTCGCGCGGCGCCTGTTTGAAGCGACCGGCCAGGATTTTGACGCGCTGGCAGAGGCGGCCGCCGAGCCTGGCTTCACCCCGGTCGCGCTGGAGGGCGCCACGATGAGCGCCGAGCTGCACACCGATCTGCGCCGCCTGACATCGAACAATGTCGTCGGCGTGATCGAGGGATCGGAAGCGCCGGATGAATATGTGCTTCTGATGGCGCACTGGGACCATCTCGGCGTGCGGCTGAACTTTGCCGCTGACAACGATATCTATAATGGCGCGGTGGATAACGCGACCGGCACCGCCGCCATCATGGAAATGGCCGAAGCCTTCGCGCGCGGCGAGCAACCCCGCCGCTCGGTGCTGTTTGTCGCTGTAACGGCGGAAGAGCAGGGCCTCTTGGGTTCAGCCTGGTTCGGGGCCAACCCGACCGTGCCGCTCAATTCCATCGTGGCGGGCCTCAATATTGATGGCGAGTTGCCCGTTGGCCGCACCGAGGATGTAGTGGTGGTCGGTTATGGCGCGTCGCAGATCGAGGACATTCTGCGCGAGGAGGCCGAGGCACGCGGGCGCTATCTGACGCCCGATCCCAACCCGGAGGCGGGCTATTTCTACCGCTCTGACCATGTGAGCCTGGCGCGCGTCGGCGTACCCATGCTCTATGCCGGCGGTGGTTCTGTGCATGTGGAGCATGGCCGCGACTATGTTGAACGCGCCGCTCTTGCCTATCGTGTGAACCGCTATCACCAGCCTGCGGACGAGTATAACCCTGACTGGGATCTCTCCGGCCTCGAGGAGGATTCGCGCCTGCTCTACACGGTGGCGCGCCGGATGGCCGATAGCGATGAATGGCCCAACTGGTATGAAGGCAACGAATTCCGCGGCCTTCGCGATGCCATGATGGAAAACCGCTAGGCTCACCACAGCGCGTGTCGTGCAACCGGCCCCGCCCCTCCGGGCGGGGCCTATGCATGCCGGGCTGCATTTAATGCAAGAAACAGAATGACTTTGGGGCACTGGCGGGAGTAAGAGCCGGGCCATGGCCACACCTGCCGACCCGTCCGCCGCCCCTGTAGCTCCGCCAGCGCCCACGAGCGGGCGGCTGGATGCAGGCCGGGCAGGCGTCGCGGCCCTCTCCGCCTATGGTATCTGGGGCCTGTCAGCGGCCTTCTACAAATTCCTCGACTTTGCCAGCGCGACCGAGATCGTGCTGCACCGGGCCATCTGGTCGGTGCCGCTGCTGGCGCTTCTGGTGTGGATGGCAGGGCGCACGCCCTCGGCCTGGCGGCTGATACTCGACCGGCGCGCCATGGCGACCCTGCTCCTCAGCGCCATCCTCATCGCTTCGAACTGGTGGGTGTTTGTCTGGGCGATCAATGCCGACCGGGTGCTCGATATTTCGCTGGGCTATTTCATCAACCCGCTGATGAATGTGGCGGTCGGTGTTTTCATCGCGGGCGAGCGCTTCGGCCGTCTGCGGATGATCGCAGTGGGCCTTGCCGTGATCGGCGTGGTCAACCAGATCGTGGCTGTGGGCGAAGTCCCGTGGATCGGGCTGTTCCTGGCGGCCTCCTTCACCGCCTATGGCTATATAAGGAAGACCATCGCAACCGATGGCCGGGTGGGCCTGTTCTGGGAAACGCTGATTATCTCCCTGCCCTCTCTGGTGGCGCTGTTCTTCCTTGAAGCCTCCGGCAATGGCGGCAGCTTCCTTGAAAGCCCGTGGCAAGCCATCCTGCTGATCCTGACCGGACCGATGACGGTCGCGCCCCTGCTGCTCTTCATCATCGGGGCAAGGGGGCTGCACTTTGCCACGATCGGCCTTTTGCAATTTGTCGCCCCGACCCTGCAATTCGCGGTGGGGATCATCTGGGGCGAAGTATTCACCTTCGCCCACGCCATCACCTTCGCCTTTATCTGGGCGGGGCTGGCCGTCTTCACCTTCGATCTTCTAAGCTCGCGAAAACGCGCCCTCAAACAAACCGCGAGCTGATCCATGTCCCATCCGCCCATGCCGCCCGCCCGCCGTGTCAATGTGGGCGAGGTCACGCTCTCCGTTCACGAAGCAGGCCCCAAGGACGGCCTGCCCGTCCTGCTCCTGCATGGCTGGCCGGAGCTGGCGCTCTCCTGGGCGGCGCAGATCGAGGCACTGGCGGGCGCAGGCTACCGCGTCATCGCACCGGACAATCGCGGGTTTGGCGCGTCCGATGCGCCCCACGAGGTGAGCGCCTATCATGTCGACCGGCTGACCGGTGATATTGCGGGCCTGCTCGATGCACTGGGCATCGAGAAAGCGGTCATCGTAGGCCATGACTGGGGCGGCATCCTCATGTGGCATGCGGCCTGCCTGATCCCGGAGCGCTTTCTCGGCGCGGTGGGCGTGAACACGCCCCACCTGCCGCGCGGCTCGAAACCGCCCACAGACGTTTTCCGCGAGATGGGCGGCGAAGAGCACTATATCGTGCGCTTCCAGGAGGATGCGGCTGACGGGATTTTCAAAGGCCGGGAAAGCGATTTCTTCGACTTCGTGTTCGGTGCCTCTTTTCCCTCCGCTGACATCGGGAAACTGCCGCCCTCTGTCACCCATCTGCCCAAGCGGTTCGAGCGCTTCATCGAACGCGGCGGGCTGAAATCGGAGGACGATGTGGTGGTGCCAAAGGAGGCGCGCGCCGAATATGCGCGTATCTACGCGGAGACAGGCTTCAGGGGCGGGGTCAACTGGTATCGCAATTTCGATGCGAACTGGGAGCGCATGGGCGGGGTCGATCACCGGCTCTCCATGCCCTGCCTGATGATCTCTGCCGAATGCGACTACATGCTGCCGCCCAAGCTCACGGCCTGGATGCCGGCCCTCTGCAAGGATCTGGAGATGCATGTCATCGAGAACATTGGCCACTGGACCCAGTACGAGGCCCCGGACGCGCTTAACGCCTATCTGCTGGATTGGCTGGGGCGGCGGTTTAAGGGTCTGCCCTCATAAAAGGTTTGAGGCGCGGTATGTGGCCAGATTGTCCGGTTCAAGGAGCGAAACCGCCGGAAGGGCCGTCCCCTTTCAAGGTTTCGCGACGATGAAACGGGCGGTCTGGGCCATATCCTTCGGACGCGGCGGATTTTGCACCTGACGGTGTCGAGCCGCCCTTGTGGAGGAGTGCTCCACGGCGGTCGTCTCTCCTTCTCAGGCATAAAATCCGCTTCGCGCCGCGCCCGAAACCTTTTATGAGGGCAGACCCTAAGCAAAGCCCAGAAACACGGCGAGAGACCGGTTCACGCTTAAAAGCGTGTCGGAATCGGCTTTGCCGATGATTTTGCCGACGCGCTCGCGGCGCACACTCATCACCTTGTCCACCATGATCTGCGAGCGGGCGCGCAGCCCGTTCTCCTCTGACGGTTCCAGCGTGATCCGCAATAGAGGCGCCTCCACCAGCGTCGAAGAGATAAGCGCGATGGTCACCGTGGAGGTTTGTGCGAAATAATCCGCCTGCAATACCAGCGCAGGGCGCGGTTTGGCGAAATCGCCGGGCATGGCGACGGTGACGATATCGCCGCGCTTCACGGCTTTAGGGCCTGTACTTATAAAGGTTTCGGGCGTGACGCGTAGTGGATTTGGTATCTGACAAGGAGAGACGACCGCCGTGGAGCATCTCTCCACAAGGGCGGCTCGACACCGTCAGGGATGAAATCCGCCGCGCTCCGAAGGAGTATGGCGAAAATGGTTCACTATGGCGTCCCAGTCCCTCGAAAGCGGGAAACCCTTCCATCGGGCCTGCTCCTGATAGTGAACCATTTTCGCGCATATCACGCTCCAAACCCTTTATGAGTACAGGCCCTAGCGCTCGTCCAGGTCGGCGAGCGCCGCGTCTGTAAAGGCGTTCAGCTCTGCATCTGCACGGTCGGCCTCTGCGGTACGCGCCGCCTGCTCACGGCACGCCTCTTCAAAGCCTGGCTGGCGGGTATCGGGCACCCAGATCTGCAAGGGACGCAGGCCCGCTGCCCGCAGGGCTTCACGATGCTTGCTGACCCGTTCATTGATGCCCATGATGCCCTCCATGCGTTACATGTAACACGGATTGCCTCTGACAGCAAAGTGCGCCGCCGGTCAGCCCCCGCTTAAGCCCGACCGGTAGCGGCGGCTGACGGGTATACGCGCACCACTGGAAAGCACGGCCACCGCGTCTCCGCTGTCGCCCGGAATGATCTCGCGCACGGCGGGGCGGGCAACGAGGCAGGAGCGGTGGACCCGCACCGGGTCGGCGCCGGCTTCCTTCAGCAGCGTCTCCAGCCCGCCCAGCGTGATGCGCGCGAGGTGGGAGCCGGTAGGGGTGGACACCTCCACATAATTGCCTGCTGCCTCTGCCGAGATGATCTCAGCGGCAGGCAGGCGCAGCTCGCGCCCGCCGCATTTGAGCACGATGAGCGCCTCGCCCTTGGCCCGCGCATGGCCCTCTGCCAGTTCCAGCCGGTAGTCCTCGATGCGGCGAGCTAGGCGGATCACCAGTACCAGCGTGGCATAGGTGAGGAAATCCTTGCGCGCCTCATAGATGAAGTCGCGCACCAGAAGATCGAAATAGGTGTAGCTGCCGCCGATCACGGCGGGCCATAACAGCTCGCGCAGCAGCATCATTCCCCACACATGGGCGGTGGTGAAGGCGAGCGCCGCGATGAGGTGCAAAGGCAGGGCGACCCGCCAGCCGAGCGCCAGCGGAATGCGCCGGTCGAGCGCGATCACCGCAGGCACCAGCGCCAGCAGGACAACAAGGCTTGTCAGCTCCAGGAGCCAGGCTTGCGCCGGGTTAAAGACGGCTGCGCCGCGCGCCAGCTCGCTATTGATCGAGAGCGCATTCACCACCACCGAGGCGCTGGCAAAGGCAGCAAAGATCAGCCCGGCCTGAAGACCAGCCCGGCGTTCAGCGCGGCGCTGCGGATCGAGGGGAGTGTTGTGTGCCGTCATGGCGCGGAGCATGGCGGTGGATGGCGATTCCGGCAATGCCGCCCGTCCCTGATCAGAAGCCACTCGGCCCGGCACTGCATCGTCTGATCCCGTGAAGGGCAGGTTTCATCCCATGCCCCGCGACAAGGATTCCAGTCAGGCGCAAACGGGAAAGCAGAACCCGCTCAGCCCGCAGGACGCCTCCCCATGATCGATACACCGCCCTCAGCCCGCCGCCCGGATCTTGACGCCTTGCGCGTCTTCGCCTTCGCCATGCTGATCCTCTATCACACCGGCATGGGCTATGTGACGTGGGACTGGCACGTCAAAAGCGCCTATGAGGGCACCACGCTCGAACTGCCCATGATGTTGATGAGCCCTTGGCGCCTGCCTCTGCTCTTCTTCATTTCCGGCGTCGCAATGGCGATGCTGGCAGGAAAGCTCGGCACCGGGCGCTTCATGCTGGAGCGTGTCTGGCGGCTCTTCGTGCCGCTGGTCTTCGGCATGGCCGTGATCGTGATGCCGCAAGCCTATTTCGAGCTGCGTACAAACAGCGAGATCGAACCGGGCATACTCGCCTTCTGGCCGCACTATCTCGATTTTGGCAGCGGATTTTCGATCACCACGCCCACGTGGAACCATCTCTGGTATGTCGCCTATATCTTCGTCTACGCGCTGATCCTGGCGCCCTTCCTGCCTCATACGGGCAAGCTGGCCAGATTGCGGCTGGAGCGGGTGTGGAGCGGGCGCTTGGGGCTTGCTGCCTTCCTCATCCTGCCCGTCCTGCCGCTCTTGCTGATCCGCTTCACGCTGGCTGACAGCTTCCCGACCACGCACAACCTGGTGTGGGACTGGGCGACTCACGCCTACTCCCTGACCTTTGTGATCTTCGGCGCACTCGCCGCGCGCTCGGAAGTCTTCTGGCAGGTGGTGGACCGGGTGGGCAGGCTGGCACTTGCCCTGACAGTCGCCGGCGGCGCGTTGCTGGCCTTTGCCTATCTCGATTTCGATGCGCGCTTTGCCGATTCCATAGAAGCCACGCTCTGGCGCACCCTGCGCCTTGCCTATGCGTGGTGGATGATCGTCACGCTGATCTGGCTGGCCAGGCGGCTGATCCGCTCAGGCTCGGCTGTGCTCACCCGGCTCAACGTGCTGATCTTCCCGGTCTTCATCGTCCACCAGACGATCACGGTCAGCGCGATCTATCTCATCACCGCCTGGAATATCCGCCTTGGCGGGCCGGGTGAGTTTCTGCTCGTGGCCGCCATCACTCTTGCTGGCAGCTGGGCCGTGGCAGGGGCCGCATCACGCATCGCGATCCTGCGGCCCCTGATGGGTATGAAATACCGGATCTAGCCCTCTTCACCCAGGTCCGGCACCGCCACGGCGTGGAAGCCGGCATCGACGTGGAGCACTTCGCCGGTGCACGAATGGCCAAGGTCAGACAGCAGGTAGAGCGCAGCCCCGGCCACGCCTTCCATGCGGGTGTCTTCTTTGAGCATCGACCAGTCCTTGCCGGTCTTCATCAGCGTCTTGCCGCCGGAAATTCCGGCCATGGCAAGGGTGCGCATCGGACCGGCGGAGATGGCGTTCACGCGGATACCCTGCGGACCAAGATCCCTTGCGATATAGCGGGTGGAAGCTTCCAGCGCCGCCTTGGCCACGCCCATCACGTTGTAATTGGGTACCACGCGCTCTGACCCCAGATAGGTCATGGAGATCATCGCGCCGCCCCCTTCTTCGCGGCTCGGCATCAGCGCGCTGGCGCGTTTGGCCGCGTCCACAAACGAGAAGGCCGAGACGTCCATCGCCCGCTTGAAGCCTTCACGCGTCGTGTTGTGGGTGAAGGAGCCTTTCAGCTCGTCCTTGCCGGCAAAGGCAATGGCGTGGACGAGGAAGTCCATCTTGCCCCACTTTTTCTCCAGCGCGGCAAAGCACGCGTCCATGGAGGCATCATCGGTGACATCAGCCGTGACCATGAAGGGTTCACAGGGCAGGCTTTCCACCAGCGGGCGCACGCGCTTTTCCAGCTCCTCGCCCTGATAGGAGAAGGCAAGCTCTGCGCCTTGCGCCGCGAGCTGCTGGGCAATGCCCCAGGCAATCGAGTTCTTGTTGGCCACACCCATGACAAGCCCGCGCTTGCCCTTCATCAGATTGCCGGCCGGATACACGCTGTCGCTCATGGGATAGTCCCTCCCGGATTGGTTATCTGCGCCGGGCGGCGATTCCAGCCCAGCGCGCATGTGTTTCCCGTCGCATAGCCGATAGGGGCTGCGGCGTCGAGCGGTACGCGTATGAACATGGCGGTCATAATGACGTCAATTTGATGGGGCTATTATAGGCGAACTGACTGGTCAGGCTGGCCAGATCATGCCAGCTTTCGGGTCACGCGCTCATCCGGGTGCGCTCCGTTCCCTGCTGAAGCCTGAGGTTTGAGTTTGACGAAAATCATTGCCCGCCCCCGCTCGGAAGCCATCGAGAAAAGCTGGGGCAATCTGGACTGGACCAGCGTGTTTGCCGCACTGATCTATCCGGCCATTGGTGTCATCGGCATGATCGGCGCCATCACGCTCGGCCTCGCGCTTGAGAGCCTCACTTTCCACTGGTGGTATGTGCCGCTGACCATGGCTGTCGGCGCGGTCACGCTGGTGATCTGCAATTTCGGCATCGGCGTCCTGCACCGCATCTGGCAGCACCGCTCCGGCGAGCTGAAATGGCCTGCCCAGATTCTGACCGCGCTCAATTGCGTGATCGCCATGCAGGGCCGGTTCAAGGACTGGATCAACTACCACTCCCAGCACCACCGCCTGTCAGACAAGCCCGGCGACCCGCATAACCCGCACGAAAGCAAGGTGTGGGCGTGGTTTGGCTGGATCATCTTCCGCGACCCCAACGATCTGGAGCGTCCGCTCGCCATGTGGCTGCGCGACATGCCGGGCGTGAAATGGGTCGATCACCACTATAACTGGCTGTCGCTGGTGGTGCATCTGGTCATCCCGGCCCTGATCTATCTGGCGGTCTTCCTGTCGGGCGGTTCGCTCCTTCTGGCCTTCCTGCTCCACGCCGCCGCCGTGACGGCGCGCGGGGTGCAGTTCCACGCAACCACGCTGGGCGTGAACGTGTTCGGTCATCTCAAGACCCCGGCCTGGCTGGACTGGACGCTCGCCCTGCTGACCGGCGGCGAGGCCATTCACGATCATCACCACGAGCATCCCCAAAGCGCCCTGCACCTGCCGCGCAAAGGGCTCATCAACCGCGTTGTGGACTATAACGGGACCTTGCTGTTGCTGTTCGAAAAGCTGAAATGGGCCAGTGATCTGAAGATCGCGCCGCAATTTGCCGTCCAGCCAGCCATTGCACGCCGCTAGCGCTGGGGGCCGCCATTGCGGCGGGGCATATGCGGGCCGGGATTTGCCCTGGCCGCCGCGTGCTCTACACCTGATATCAGCCAGACCCGCCACCAGCGAGGGATAACAGAGCCGTGCACGACCATTTCCGCCGCTTTGCAGCCTATAATGCCTGGGCCAATGCCCGGCTCTATGATGCGGCGACTGCGCTCAAGGACACCGAGCGCAAGAAGGACGTGAAAGCCTATTTCCGCAGCCTTCACGGCACGCTCAATCATCTGCTGGTGGCCGACCGGATATGGCTCTACCGGCTGACCGGCGAAGGCGAGGCGCCCGCCCGCCTCGACACCATTCTCTATGAAAATTTCGGTGAGCTGCGCGCCGCACGCGAAGCCGAGGATCAGCGCCTGATAGCCTATGTCGCGGGCCTTGACCCGGCCAGTTTCAATACCGTCATCCAGTACGGCAATACGCGCGGTGAGGCCAAGGAATTGCCGCTGGGCGTGATCCTCGCCCATTTGTTCAATCACCAGACCCATCATCGCGGTCAGGCCAGCCACATACTGCGCCAGCTGGGCGTCACCGAGCCGCCCTCGCTGGACCTGCTCTATTTCGCGCTACCCGCAGCGTAAAAGGCGTCCAGCCAGCGCGTGACGCGTTTGCGGTTCACGCCAAAATCATAAAAGCCCAGCAGCGCGCGCGAATAGATGGCAAGGGCGCTAAAGCCCGGCCCCGCTTCGATGGCTTCGACCGTAATTTTGTCCGTAAATCGCCAGACCGCGCTTTTCTGCTCCAGCCCGATTTGCAAACCGCCCTCATGGACGAGGCGCGTGCGCGGTGCTTGAAGGGCAATTGCCTTGAAGCGCGCCAGCGCGTCTACAGGTGCCATCGCTACGGACAAGCTGCGCAAGTGTGGCTGCGCAAGGCTTTCATACCCTTCAGGCAGAACGAGGAACCAGCGCGGCTTGCTCGGCGGGCGCAGCGTTGCAAAATCCAGCGGGACGGGGCGATTTCGCGGCATGGATGGCAGCTCCTGAGATTAAATCCTGGTCAGGTGACGCTATTTCAACCGGGTGCGGGATGACAGGTCCTGACACGCGCCCTAAACACGGGTCCGACATAGTACGAATTCCTGCCAGACCAACGGATTTTTGACCATGACAACGCCTGCCCTGGATGTCAGCGGCCTGACCAAGACCTTTTCCGGCTTTCCTGCCGTCAGGGATGTCAGCTTCTCCGTGCCGGCCGGCTCCATTACCGGCTTTCTCGGTCCCAACGGGGCGGGCAAGACGACGACGCTGCGCATGGCGCTGGGCATTATCCGTCCGGACGCAGGTGAGGCCCTGCTCTTCGGTGCGCCGCCGACGCTTAAGACGCTCGACCGGGTCGGCTTCCTGCCGGAGGAGCGCGGCGTATACCGCAAGATGACGGCCGAGCAGGTGATCGCGCTGTTTGCGCGCCTGAAGGGCGTCCCCGCCGCCGAAGCACGCCGCAGGGCAGCCGCTGCGCTGGAGCGTTTCGGTCTGGCCGCCAGCGCGGGCAAGAAGATAAAGGAACTCTCCAAGGGCATGGCCCAGAAGGTCCAGATCATCGCGGCCATCATTCACGAGCCCGATTTCATCATCCTCGATGAGCCCTTCTCCGGGCTTGATCCGGTCAATCAGGCCATGCTGGAGGATGTGATCCTCGAACAGGCGGCCGCCGGGCGCACCATATTGTTCTCCACCCATGTCATGGCGCAGGCCGAGCGCATCTGCGACCGTATCGTGCTGATGGCGCGCGGGGAGAAGATATTCGATGGCAAGGTCGATGAGGCACTGGCCGTCGTGCCGCGCCTTGTCACGATTGGTGTTGATTCTGACGATGATATCAGCGCCCTCCTCTCAAAGTTTGGCGAGGTTGAGCGGCTGGAAAACGATGCCGACGGGGCCGCGCTCTGGCAGATCGCCCTGAAACCGGGCATCGACCCGCAGCACGTGCTTCGCGCCTGCGTGGAAGCGGGCGTGCGCCTTACACGCTTCGAGCCTGTACGGCCTCATCTTCACGACGCCTTTGTCCGGCTGGTATCGGCCAGCGATCCTCTCCAGCCCGTGGAAGGCCAGTAAGCCATGCGCGCCATCTACCTCATCGCCCGCCGCGAATATCTCTCCTATGTCGCGACATGGGGCTTCTGGCTGTCGCTGGCTTCGGTCCCGCTCTTCATGCTGGTGGGCGCGTCCATTCCCGCGCTGATCCAGTCAGCCGAGCCTGTGCGCCATTACGTCCTTATCGACGAGACCAATAGCGGGCTGGATGGCGTGATCCAGGCGTCCATCGAGCGCGAACGCCGGGAGCAGACCCGCGCTGCGCTGGAGGCTGCCGCGGCCGTCTCGGTGGATACCCGCACGCGTGAACGCGCACTGGCCGCCTTCGACGCCGACCCGGTGGGACTGGACGGGCTGGATGGCGCGCTGGAAATCCTCGGCATGGAGGGCAGTGCCGACATGATCGCTGCCAGAACCGGACGGCTGATCCGGCTGGAGGCTCCGGCACGCACGATTGACGCGCTGCGCCCCTATCTGACCGGGGATCAGCGCGTGGACACCCCTGAGGGACCGCGCAGTCTTTTTGCAGCGGTGTTCATCAGCCGGGAAGCCGGCTCGGACCTCCCGCTGATCAACTACTACTCCACCAATGTGACCGAGCAGAGCCTGGCCGGAGCGGCCCGGCGCGCCCTTCGCGATCATGTACGCGAGCAGGCGCTTGCCGCGCGTGGCCTCGATCCGGCCGAGATACGCCAGCTCTCCTCGCTCGAACCGGAAATGCGCAGCCTCAACCCTGCCACGGTGGATGATAGCGAGGTGGGCGCCGCCGACTGGGCGCCGTTTGTGGTCGCCGTGATCCTGGCCATCATGCTGTGGACGGCAATTTTCTCGGTCGCCAACATGCTGCTGACCAGCCTGATCGAGGAAAAAGGCGGCAAGATCATCGAGCTGCTGCTATCCACCGTGCGGGTGCGTGACCTGCTGATCGGCAAGCTTCTGGGCGTCGCCGCCGTCTCCTTCACCCTGTTTGCCGTCTGGGGCCTTATCGGCACCAGCGTCATGCTGATCGCCGGCACCTTCCTGCAGGGCATGGATCCGGAGATTGCCGGCTTCATCGGCGAGGCGATACAGCCCGGCCTCTTCCTGGCGGCACTGGGCTATTTCCTCGTTGGCTATCTCATGTATGGCGCGATCTTCCTGGCGCTGGGTTCGCTGTGCGAGACCCTGCACGATGCCCAGACCCTGATGAGCCCGCTCATCCTCGTGCTCATGCTGCCCCTGATGATCCTCGTCTTCGCCATGCGCTCCATCGACTCGGTGGCGGTGCAGATCGTGTCATGGGTGCCGATATGGACGCCCTTCATCATGATTGCGCGCCTGCCATCAAACCCGCCTCTGTGGGAGATTGCCGGCACCAGCGCGGTGATGCTCCTCACGCTGGTATTGGTGCTCTGGGGCGCGGCATCGGTATTCCAGCAGGGCGCGCTGGGCCACGCCAACGCCGATTCCGTCAAACGCATCTTTTCGCGCAAGAAGCCTGTCAAGGACGAGGAATAGACAGCCATGAGCCAGCCCGGCACCGACCCGTTTTACCGCGAGCGCCGCCTGCCGCCTTACGTCTTCGCCGAGGTCAACCGGATGAAGGCAGCCTGGCGCAAGGATGGCCGCGATATCATCGATTTCGGCATGGGCAATCCTGATCTCGCCCCGGCGCCGCACATCATCGAGAAGCTCAAAGAGGTCGCCGCCGACCCGCGCGCCCACCGCTATTCGGCGAGCCAGGGCGTGCCGGCCCTGCGCCGCGCCTTCACCCGCTACTATGATCGCCGCTTTGATGTGGGGCTCAACCCGGAAACCGAAGTGTGCGTCACGCTCGGCTCCAAGGAAGGGCTGGCCAATCTTGCACAGGCCATTACCGCGCCGGGTGATGTCATCATCGTGCCGGACCCCTCCTACCCCATCCACATGTTCGGCTTCATCATTGCGGGCGCGGCGGTGAGAGCCGTCAGCTTCGCCAGCCCTGAACAATTCCTGGCTGACGCGGTAACGGCCTGCAAACGCTCGGTGCCAGCGCCCAGCGCCATGGTGCTGAACTTCCCCTCCAATCCGACAGCGCAAGTGGTCGATCTCGATTTCTACCGCGAGGCGGTGAAGGTCGCCAAAGCCAACGATATCGTCCTCATCTCCGACCTTGCCTATTCGGAGATCTATTTCGACGGCAATCCGCCGCCTTCCATCCTGCAGGTCGAGGGCGCGCGCGACGTGGCGGTGGAGTTCACCTCCATGTCGAAAACCTATTCCATGCCGGGCTGGCGTATCGGCTTCGCCGCCGGGTCAGCGCGCCTTATCGCGGCGCTCAAACGGGTCAAATCCTATCTCGACTATGGTGCCTTCACGCCCGTCCAGATCGCAGCTGTCGCCGCGCTCGACGGCCCGCAGGATCATGTCGCCATCGCGCGCGAAACCTATAAGAAGCGCCGCGATGTGCTGGTGGAGAGTTTTGGCCGGGCGGGCTTCGACATTCCCTCCCCTCCTGCCACCATGTTTGCCTGGGCGCCCATCCCGGAGCGCTTTGCCCATATGGGATCGGTGGAGTTTGCCAAGGACCTGATGGAGAAGACCGGCGTGGCGGTCGCCCCCGGCCTTGGCTTTGGCGAGCGCGGCGATACCCATATCCGCCTGGCACTGGTCGAGAACGAGCAGCGCATCCGCCAGGCGGCGCGCAACCTGAAGGGTTATTTCGGCAACTGACCGCCGGGATGGCCGCCGGAAAAAAGGCGCGCTCCCGGCTGGAAGCGCGCCTTTTTCATGCTTGGCTGCCCGGAAAGACTAGCCTTCGACCTCGGTCAGCAGGCCCCGGTTGCGCAGGAGCGGCTCCACCGAAGGCTCACGCCCGCGGAAGCCGGTATACATGTCCATGGCAGGACGCGTATTCCCGCCGGAGAACACCTCATAGAGGCGCTGCGCGGTTTCCGGATCGAAGATGTCGCCTGCTTCTTCAAAGGCGGCAAAGCCGTCATTGTCGAGCACGCCCGCCCACAGATAGCTGTAATAGCCCGCCGCATAGCCCTCACCGGAGAAGCTGTGCAGGAAGTGGGTGGAACGGTGACGCATCGGGATCTGGCGCAGATTCTCGCGGCTTTCGAGAACTTCGGCCTCGAACGCTTCCACATCGATCTCCGACGGGTTTTCTTCCAGGTGGAAGGCCATGTCCACAAAGCCGGAATTGAGGAATTCGACATTCTCGAACCCGGCATTGAAGGTCTGGGCTTCCAGAACCCGCTCCAGCAATTCCACAGGCATCGGCTCACCCGTCTCATAATGGGTGGCGTAGGTCTCGAGAATCTCCGGCTGGGCCAGCCAGTGCTCGAGGAGTTGCGCATGAAACTCCACAAAGTCGCGGTCCACCGATGTGCCCGCCAGCGACGGATACTCGGTATTGGACAGGATGCCATGCAGGCCGTGGCCGAGCTCATGGAAGAGCGTCGTCGCATCGGTGAAGGAGATGAGCGCAGGCTCACCGTCTTCCGGCTTGTTGTAGTTGCAATTGTTCAGGATCAGCGGAATTTCCCCGGTAATCCCGTTCTGGGCCCGGAACGAACTCATCCAGGCGCCCGAGCGCTTGCCCTGGCGGGCGAAATAGTCGCCGTAGAACAGGGCGATGACCTCACCACCGGCATTGTGGACTTCCCACACGCGCACATCCGGGTGATAGACCGGAATGTCGTTGCGCTCGTGGAAGCTGATATTGAACAGGCGCCCGGCCGTGTAGAACATCGCGTCGATCATGCGGTCGAGCTCAAGGTACTGGGCCACTTCAGACGGATCGATATCGTAGCGCTCTTCGCGCACGCGCTGGGTGTAGTAGCGCCAGTCCCAGCCTTCGGCCTCGTAGTCGCCGCCTTCGGCATCGATCATGGCCTGGATATCGGCCAGTTCTTCGAGCGCGCGCTGGCGGGCAGGCCACCAGACCTGTTCCATCAGGTCGATGGCCGCTTCGGGCGTTTCGGCCATCGTGCCGGCAGTGCGGTAATGCGCCCAGCTATCAAAGCCCAGCATCTGAGCCTGTTCCTGGCGCAGCACCAGAATGTCACGGATCAGCTGGTTATTGTTGAACTCATTGTCGTTATTGCCGCGATTATAGAAACCGCGCCAGGCACGCTCGCGAAGCTCGCGATCAGGCGAGGTTTCAAGGAAGGGCTCCACGCTGGAGCGGTCCAGCGTGATGATGGCCCCGTCCATGTCACGCGCACGGGCCGCGGCCCGCGCCGCGCTCACCATGGAGGCAGGCAGATCCTCCAGCGCGCTCTCCGGCAATTCCATGTACCAGCTCTCGCGGTCGCCCAGCTCGTTCTGGGAGAACTGGGTGTAGAGCGAGGAGAGCTCGGTTCGGATTTCCGCATAGCGCTCGCGCTGCTCTTCGGAGAGCTGGGCGCCAGCGCGTACGAAATTGTCGTGCGTGACGTCCAGCAGGCGTGCCTGCTGATCGGTCAAGCCCAGCTCCGCGCGGTTCTGCTGCAGGGTGTCGATGCGTGCAAACAGGTCGGCATTCAGCGTGATGGACGCGCTGTGACGCGCCAGCATGGGGCTAACCTCGCGCTGAATGGCGCGCAGCTCGTCATTGGAGG
This sequence comes from Glycocaulis abyssi, assembly GCF_041429775.1. Taxonomy (NCBI): domain Bacteria; kingdom Pseudomonadati; phylum Pseudomonadota; class Alphaproteobacteria; order Maricaulales; family Maricaulaceae; genus Glycocaulis; species Glycocaulis abyssi. Next base: position 2,130,508 of record NZ_CP163421.1, read on the forward strand.
CAGAGCTGGTCAGATTCCCGAACACCGCGGCTACGCGGCTGAGATCGCGCCCGGCCAGCTCCATGGCCAGCATGGTGTTTTCAAAGGTGGGCGCTTCTGGATTGGTCGCGATGGCGTCGATCTCGGCCGCGTGGTCTGCCATGGCCGCCTCGAAGGCCGGCATGAAATGCTCTTCGCGGATCTGGTCCAGCGGTGGGGCGCCGAAATTCGCGGTCCATTCAGCCGCAAACGGATTGCCTTCCAGCGCGGCCATCGCGCCGCCCTGCGCCACGGGCTCATCCACGGCATCCGAAGCAGCCGGTTCAGACGCTGCGTCCAGAGTTTCCACAGCCCCGTTTTCCTCCGGGGTCGGCGCAGTGGCCTGCTGCTCGCAGGCAGCCAGCAGAAGCGCAGCTGCAGCTGCGCCATACATCAGACGGTCTATCATATCCTCACCTTTGGTGCGTGTTTCTATTGGGCAGGAAGTTCTGATGGCATCCTAACGCCGCATACCGACAATTAAAGGTGCTGGTGCGGTTTCCCCACGAAACTGTGATTATATAACGCTTCCCGGACATGAAAAAACGCGGAAGGGAGGCCCTTCCGCGTTTCTTGTCTGGCGTCTCAGACCCTGCCCCTGATCAGGGAGCAGGCCGAAATCTAGTCGGCCAGTTGCAGATCAACGGCCTTGGGGCCTTTGCCGCGAGTGTCCGGCTCGGTCTCGAAAGACACGCGCTGGCCATCATTGAGGCCCGTCAGGCCGGCAGCCTGGACGGCCGTGATGTGCACGAACACATCCTTGCCGCCATCGTCCGGGGTGATGAAGCCGAAGCCTTTGGTGGTGTTGAAGAATTTGACAGTACCGGTTGTCATTTTCGGGGTAACCTTTCCCGTAGTATTGCGCCGCGTCCGGCGCAAGAGTTCAGTCGCGTCCGGCGTCCCGGTCGCGGCGAACGGACTTGCAATGCGGGGAAGGCTGAAGGGGTAGGCGTTGTATCACGCGGGGTCTTCCAGTATTCCGCCGGGCCGAAACGGCCGCCCGTGCATCTCATGTTATGCCGTAAAATCGCCCGCGCGGCAAGGTAAGACGCAAGTGTTCCGGCGTTGAACCCGGCCACAAGGATGCTAGCGTGCCGCCATGACGCGCCGCCCCTTCCTTTCACGTACCCATCGCGCCCGCGCCGCGCGCGCGCGGCAGAACGCTTCGGGTGATCCTGGCGGCACGATGCGCCTGGCCGTTCTGGTCGCCCTGGTGCTGGTGGCACTGGCCGTCGCTGCGGGCTTTCGCGGGGAGGAGACCGCGCGCGGCGTCGGTGGTCTGGTGGCGCGGCTGGGTCCGCTGGCAGAGCCGCGCCTGCTTGGCGCGTCCATTCTGGAGCTTCTCGCCATTGCCGCCGTGATTGGCGCCTGCGCCCTGATCCTCTGGCGCAAGCGCTGACGCCTGCCCCTATCCTTCAAGATCTGATTTCAGCCGGTCCAGCATGGTAACTGCCCGCTCCGCATGCGGTCCGATCCAGCGGTCATGGATATGGCGGATCGGCAGCGGGTTGAGATGGTTCCAGCGCTCGCGGCCCTTGCGCTGGACAATCACCAGATCAGCCTTCTCCAGCACTTTGAGATGCTGCATCACCGTGCAGCGGTCCAGCGTATCAAAGCGCTCACACAGCGCGCCTGTGGTCTGCGGATCATCCTTCAGGCAATCGAGCAATTCCCGCCGGACAGGCGAGGCCAGAGCCTTGAAAATCAGGTCCATTTTATCTTCGCTTGACATGTTATAAATTTATAACATGATTTGCAGCCATCAAGGCAAGCCCGTAATCAGGACAGGTGAAAAATGGATATGGAGCTGAAATTCTCGGTCGGCGGGCGCATCGCCCGGCCAGTGCCGGAGGTGTTCGAGGCGGTCGTGAACCCCGAAACGCTCTCGCGCTATTTCACGACCGGCGGAGCCGAAGGACGCATGAAGACCGGCGTCACCGTCTACTGGTCATTCCACGATTTTCCGGGCCGTTTCCCGGTGGATATCATCGAGGTGGTGGACAATGAGCGCATCGTGTTCGAGTGGGATTCCGATGATCCCGACACGCCCTACAAAGTCCGGACCACCATGGAATTTGAGGCGCTTGAAGACGGGCGCACGCTGGTCACCATCCGCGAGGAAGGCTGGCGTCAGACCCCTGCCGGCCTGAAAGCCTCATACGGCAATTGCAGCGGCTGGATGCAGATGCTGTGCGCCCTCAAGGCGTGGACAGAGCACGGCATCAATCTGCGCGAGGGCATGTTCCAGTAACGCGGCCTGTTAAAACCAGCCTGCATCGCGAAGGGCCGGATAGAAGCTGCGGCTGACCGGCACTTCGCGCCCATCCTCCAGAATGAGGGTGCCGCGCCCATCGCCCTTGCGCGCATCGCTAACGGCATCACGCGCCACCCACCAGGAGCGGTGAACCTGCGCGCCGTCAAGCGCTCCGCACGCCGCAACCGCGTCCGACAGGCGCATCAGGATCAGCGCTTCGCCGGAATCGGTGCGCACCCGTAGATAATGATCTTCCGCGCTCATCGAGAGGATGCGGGCCTTGCGCAAGGGATGGGGCAGCTTGCCCAGAAGGGCGTCAGAGGGGCGGGCCGGCGCGGCACCGGAGGCGGCAATGCGGGCTGCCTGACGCAGATCCTCGATATGGCGTGCAATCCACGCAATGGCGACCACGAAGCCGGAAACAACCAGCACGAAAAACCACGTCACGGGCAAGGCACGCCAGTGCACCGCCCCGGCCATCAACACATTGATGGCAAACACCGCCGCCGTCACCGGCACAGAGATGCAAAACGCGGCGATAACGTAATGGCACCAGCCGGGAAGGGCGGGAAACAGGCGCTGGGCCAGCGGCCCGGCTGTCCAGCCCACCACCGCGCCCATCACAATCAGCCCGACCCAGTAGACCCAGACCTGCGGCCAGCCCACCCGGCCCGTTCCATAAGGCCCCAGAATGGCCAGAAAGGTTCCCAGCGCGACCAGCCAGACAGCCCTGACCGCCCATTTGCGCAAGGTCTGCGAGGCAGCCTTGGTCACGTCATACGTCCTTCCCTGTCATTCACGAAGCGGGAGTGGAAGGCTTACCGTCATTCACGAACAGGTCCAGTCCTGACGCGAATTTCCGCTTCTTGCACACAGCGCCTCACGCCATCTCTGGTCGCGCAAGGTCAGACGGGAACCCATCCGGCGCACCCTGCAGCCAACGACCCGTGAGACGGAGAACAAGCCTTATGTGGACCATTCTTGCCAAGGCCGCTGTCCAATTGGCCGCTGCCATCGCGGCAGGCGGCCTCTTCACCATTCCGCTGGCAGCCAGTCTTGGTGGATTTGATTGCGCCAGCGCGCGGGAAACCGCCACCCTCACCGTCAGGCTGACCGGGTTTTCCAGCATTGAGGGCGAGCTGGATGTGGCCGTCTATGCCGACGCGGACAGCTGGCTGGGACGCGATCCTGCCGCCCGCACCCGCATCCCGGCCGGTACCCAGCCTGCAGAGCTGGTGTTTGAGGGGCTTGCCCCGTCCATCTACGCCGTCTTCGCATGGCATGACGAGAACTCGGACGGACGGCTCAATTCCGGGCCCATGCGCATTCCCACAGAGCGGTTCGGATACAGCGCCGGTGCGCGCGGCCGCTTCGGCCCGGCCTCTTTTGACGCCGCGGCCATCACTCTGGAAAGCGGCATGCATCATATCGAATATATCCGTCTGGCAGGGGCGTCGGGACGATGAATATCGACGCGTTCACCAGCGCGCCCTGGCATATCCAGCTTCACACGCTCGCCGCCCTGGCGGCTCTGGGTCTGGGCGCCTTCCAGCTGATCGCGCCCAAGGGCACTTTGCCCCACCGCCAGCTCGGCTATGCCTGGGTGGGTCTCATGCTGGTCGTGGCCATCACCGCCATCTTCATTCAGGAAACCGGCGGGCTGAGCTGGATACATGTATTCGTACCGGTAACGCTGTTCGGCGTTGCAGGGCTGATCTACTACGCCCGCAGGAAGCACGTCAGAGGGCATTCCATAACCGCAATCGCGCTATATGCGGGCGCCCTCCTCACCCCCGGCGCATTCACCCTTCTGCCCGGACGCCTCATGCACACCGTGGTCACGGGCGGATAGCGCCGCGTTGCGTCAAAGCCATACCTCTCCGGCACGCTTCGCCGCCCCAATGGGTTCTCATTGCACTGGCCGCGTGCGGGCTTATCATGGCGGCTCATGGGGGGATGGATGCGCGAAGAACGCACCAGCAGATTTGTCCGGCTTTATGCCGGAGGAGAGGGGGAGGCTGCCGGTCCCGGTGCTCATCCCATGGATTCATGGTGTCCGCCCTGCCCGCCCCCGCGCCGCCATGGCAGCACACCTATCGATGCGATTGTCGGCATGGCCGTGCGGCTGGGCCTGGCTGCTGCCTTGTGGAGCTGGGCGAGAGCCAACGCCCTGCCGGTACACGACTGGAGTGACTGGCAGAACTGGTTCCGGCCCGATCCGGGGCTGGCCGCCGCAGCATCGGTCTGGTTTACAGGCATGGCCGATGCGCAAGCGATCGCCTTCCAGCTTGTCTTGTGGGGTACGCTTCTGCCGGTCATTCTGCTGGCTGGTTTTCTCACAAGGTTTGCCGGACTTGGCATACTCCTGTGCGCGGTGTTCTTCGTGATCGCCATCGAGCCGCAAGGATGGAGCTTTGCCCTGATCGCCGGTGCGCTGGGGCTTTATCTGGCCTTGCGCGGAGCCGGGCCTCTCTCCATTGACTGGGGCGCCATCCGGCTGACCCGGCTGGGGTAGACCAGGACCCGGCATTCCTGTCCTATATTTAACTTCCCAAATCTCCAGAAGCGTTCCACGGTCTGTGCAAGGACAGGGGAAGCTCGAATGATTCAGGAATTAATGAATGCTGGCATCCAGATTGCACTTGCGCTGCTGGTGGTCTTTCTGGTCTGGCTGATTTTTGCACGCAAACGCTCCGGATTTCTGAAATTTGCCGGTCTTCACGGCGCGCCCCTCAAGGCGATGGGCATAGCCCTGATTGCCGCGTTGATATTTGCCCCGCTTACCATTGCCATGTTCATGCTGCCGGGCCTGGCAGACGCTGCCACCGGCCCTGATACGGTTGCCGGGCGGGTTCAGGCGCTGGGCATAACACCCGAAACCATCGCCATCGTCCTAATCATCGCCTTCCTGAAGACATCAGGTTCCGAGGAGATCCTGTTCCGGGGCCTCATCGCCAAACGGCTGATTGCCTGGCTGGGCTTTGGTGTGGGCAACACGATCCACGCCCTGATCTTTGCCTCCATCCACCTTCTGATCTTCGTGGCACCGGGCGGCCCTGCCTTCGACCCGGTTCTGGCCGCGGCCCTGATGGGCGTCGGCTTCACCGGTGGCTGGGTGATGGCCTGGATCAATGAAAAGCGGGCTGACGGTTCCATCGCACCCAGCTGGCTGATGCATGGCCTGACAAACACGATTGCCTATCCCGTATTGGCGTTTCTTTAGCTTGCAAGGCGCCGCCCCTGCGCGCCCAGTCTTGAACCGGCCGGGCGGGCGTGATGAGTTGGCATCAAGTCAATTGTCACCCTTCGCAAGCCCCGGACTGCCTCGCCCATGCTGATCTACAGAAATGTCGGTGCTGTCCTTGGCGGCGCCTTGCTGCTCCAGATTTCCGTGGGCGTGCTGGGTGTGTCGCTGCCGCTGGCCATGGCGGCAGCCGGATGGTCAGGCTCGACCATCGGGCTTGTCGCTGCCGCTTACGGGGCGGGCTTCATGGCCGGAGCCTGGATCGCGCCGGGATCAATCCGGCGCATCGGGCATATCCGCGCCTATGCCGCCTTTGCCGGGCTTTCAGCGGCACTGATACTGATGCTGGCGCTGGAATCCCATGTCGTCTGGTGGCTCGCCGCCCGCTTCGGGTTTGGTGTGTGCACCGCTGGCCTCTTCGCCGTTGCGGAAAGCTGGATCGCCGATGCCACCCCGTCCCAGCGGCGCGGCGCGGTGATCTCCGCCTATCAGATCATTGGCAGGGCCGGTCTGATCCTCGGGCCCTTTATCATCGCCCTGTCCGGGCTTGAACTGACCCAGAGTTTCATCGTCGCCGGGATATTCCTCGCGCTGGCCCTGGTGCCGATGACCGTCACAAGGCGCGCCCAGCCTTCCATTCCCGATGGCGAGCGCGCGCCGCCCTGGCGGGTGTTTGCCATTGCCCCTACCGCAGCCGTGGCGGCTTTTGCAGCAGGTCTGGTCAATTCCGGCCTGCTGGCGTTTGTACCGATCTGGGCCGACAGTCTGGACGCCGCCCGCGCCACAGGCGCAGCCGCCCTCATCATGGCCGTGATCTACGGCACCTCCATGGTCGTGCAATGGCCCGTGGGGCGCATCTCCGACAAGCTTGACCGGAGGCTGGTAATTGCCGTCAGCGCGGGCCTTGCCGCCATCATGGCAGGCGTGCTGGCGCTGTTCAGCGCGCCCGGCCTTCTCTGGGGCGCGGTGATGGCAGGCGCCTGGGGCGCGGCAAGCCTTTGCTATTACGGCGTGGCGGTGGCCCATGCGGCCGACCGGGCCAAGGTGGAGGAACTGCCAGCCATCGCCTCTGGCGTGCTGCTGCTCTGGGCCGCCGGATCCATGGTGGGGCCGCTCATTGCCGGTTTCGCCTATGAAAGCCCGCTGGCCAGCCGCGGTCTTTTCCTTGTCGGCCTGACGGGCAATCTGGCCTTGTGCGTGTTCGCCCTCCTGCGCTCGCGTGCCCGCGTCGCGGTACCCCAGGAAGAACGCGAACCCTTCGTCAATCTTATGGCCACCTCCGCTGAGCTGGCCGAGATCGACCCGCCCGAAACAGAAGGCGCGCCAAGGCGCGAGGAGGATATCTAGTGCTGATAGCGATCCTTATAGGGGTGATAATCGGCGTGGCGGCAGCCTTCAGCCTGCGCGGACGGCTGAACGCGCTGCCATTCCTGACATGGATTGGCTGGCTGCTCGTCGGTGCCGGCATTCCGGTGCTGACAGGCCAGCTTGGATTTCTGGCACTGGCGGAGAGCTCCGGAGAGGCTGCGGCGCTGGCCATCCCGCTGCTGGTTACAGGGCTGGGCGCCGGTATTGGCTGGGCGGCCTGTGTAGCCGGTCTGCGCCTGACCTACAGGCAGCCATGACAGGCTACACGCCTCGCGTTGCACTGCGGCAAGGCGATGGTATAAGCCGACGCGAAACATCTCCTGTGACGGGCCGCATCCGCCGGTCCGCCCCTCCCCGGTAACAAGGTGAGTGCTGCCCCATGAATATCCACGAGCATCAGGCCAAGGCCGTCCTGAAGGCGTTTGGCGCGCCTGTCGCTGACGGTGTTGCGATCTTTTCCGCCGATGAAGCCGGCGCGGCAGCCGACAAGCTGCCCGGACCGCTCTGGGTCGTGAAGTCGCAGATCCATGCCGGTGGCCGGGGCAAGGGCAAGTTCAAGGAGCTGCCCGCCGACGCCAAGGGCGGCGTACGCCTCGCCTTCAGCCGCGATGAAGTGATCGCCCACGCCAAGGACATGCTGGGCAATACGCTGGTCACCCATCAGACCGGCCCGGCCGGCAAGCAGGTGAACCGGCTCTATATCGAGGACGGGGCCGATATCGAGACCGAGCTTTACCTGTCCCTTCTGGTCAATCGCGAGACAGGCCGCGTGGCCTTTGTCGTCTCCACCGAAGGCGGGATGGATATCGAGGCGGTCGCCGAAGAGACGCCGGAGAAAATCCTCACCATCAATATCGACCCGGAAACGGGCGTCACCTCAGGCGATGCGGCAAAAATCGCCGATGCGCTGAAGCTTTACGGCACCGCGCGCGAGGACATGCTGTCGCTGGCTCCCATCCTCTACCGGGCCTTCACCGAGAAGGATATGAGCCTTCTGGAAGTAAACCCGCTCATCGTGATGAAGGATGGGCACTTACGCGTGCTCGACGCGAAAGTGTCCTTTGATGGCAACGCGCTCTTCCGCCATGAGGACATCCAGGCCCTGCGCGACCTCACCGAAGAGGACGAGAAGGAAATCGAGGCGTCAAAATACGACCTCGCCTATGTGGCGCTGGACGGCAATATCGGCTGCATGGTCAATGGCGCCGGTCTTGCCATGGCGACGATGGACATCATCAAGCTCTATGGCGCGGAGCCAGCCAACTTCCTCGATGTGGGCGGGGGCGCATCCAAGGAGAAGGTGACGGCCGCCTTCAAGATCATCACCGCCGACAAGAACGTCAAAGGCATCCTCGTGAACATCTTTGGCGGCATCATGCGCTGCGATGTGATCGCCGAAGGCGTGGTCGCCGCGGTGAAGGAGGTGGGCCTGAAAGTGCCGCTGGTCGTGCGCCTTGAAGGCACCAATGTCGATCAGGGCAAGAAAATCCTCAACGAGAGCGGGCTGGACATCACCTCCGCCGACGATCTCGACGATGCCGCCCAGAAAATCGTCAAGGCGGTGCAGGGGTAGGAGGTCAGTCACGTTCAGTATTTATGTGACAGTGATTTAGTTTTGAGACACACTCCAGCTCAAGTGTCGCATGCATGACGAGCTACACATCGTCGTATCAAAGGAGGTGATTGTGCCGCCCGAAGGCGATATTGTTCTCAATATTAAATTTGACCCCGCAGATTCGCCAGCACGAGTCTTCTCGATTGCTGGCGACCTCATTCAGGGGCTGGAAGATTTCGACGGCGCGATAATCGATTCCATAGACTCAAAAATAAAGACCTCCTTCATTTTGGAGGATGTCGAAAAATCCAGCTTACGCGTTGTTCTGCATAACGTTCTCAAGAATATTGATGACGATGCCTTAAAGTCGCTCGATATTAAAAAGCAAATTGGCACATATCTTTTAAAGGGCAAATATATAGCCCTCCAGTGGCTCGACAGTGCGCCAGATCAGTCTGCGCCTCCCCGTTTGGAAGACCTCACAGAGAATCTTCGACGGTTAGCGGAAGAATCCGACGCTCGGCATTTGCCAGACTATCCACCGCCGAACCCTACGCGCATAGCTCAATCGCTAGAAAACATACAGCGTGTCAAAGCGCGCTTTAAACCTGGCGAGGAACTAACGATTACGCTGGGTCCCGACGACTATCGTGTCAACACCGGTCGGGTATGGTCACCGCTTGAAGCTGTTTCAGATTCTCCGGAACAAGAGCTTTCTAATGAAGTTGACCTCGTTTTGACGATTCATACAGTCCCTTTCATTGGAAAGTCAAAGTGGCGCTTTAAGCACGGCAAGAGATCATTTACTGCCGCAATAATCGATGAAACTTGGCTGAGCGAATTTCATGCTGGAAAACACGCCCTAAAGCCAAACGATGCTCTGCGTGTGCGGGCTAAATTTGAATATACGTATGATGAAAGGGGTGCGCTGACGGACGAAGAGGTATCTGTCATTAAGGTCTACGGCGTTATACACTCTCCACCTCCTCAACAACCGATGTTGTGACTGGAGCTAGCAGAAGTCCACTAGGGTGCCGTCGTCGCCACAGCAACCGGTTAGGCCCGTGAGTTCGGTCATTATAGCCTAGCTCAAAGCAGCATACTAAACGCCTTGAGCTTAGACACATTCCCACGTATTATGTGTAACACAGGATATGTGGAGCGTAGGCCGTGACCAAGAATCTCACACTGGCCATCGAGGATGAGCTTCTCGACCGGGCGCGGATTATCGCCGCCATACGGCGCACCAGCGTCAATGCGATGGTGCGCGAGTATCTGGAGCGCGAGGTGCGCCGGGAAGGCGATGACGCCAGACGTGCCGACGCGTGGGCTGCCTTCTTTCGCGAAACTGGCACTCCCCGCAGCGGCCCTGAAGCCGGGGAAGGCGTGAAATTCGACCGCGAAGAACTCTACAACGAGGTTCTGCGTGAACGCGGCCTTCTTTGACACCAACATCATCTTCTACGCGGCCAGCGGCGGCGATAGGGCGAAACGCGAGACGGCGCGTGGCCTGCTGCAGTCGCGCCGGGTTGTCGTGTCGACCCAGGTCCTGATGGAAACCTACGCCTCCCTTTTGAAAAAACTGAAGCTCACGCCTGACGAGGCGCGCCTGTGGGTCGATATGGTAGCGCAGGAAACTGTTCTTGCCGTGGAGCCCGCTGATGTTATCGCGGCGCTCGACACGGCCCGCCGCTTCGAGATTTCTCATTGGGACGGTCTGATCCTGCAGGCCGCCGGGAAGGCCGGACTGTCTCTGGTGTACTCCGAAGACCTCAATCACGGGCAGATGTATGGCCCGGTCAGGGTCTGCAACCCCTTCATCGAAGATTTCCTCGCTTAGACAAAAGGTTCTCCCCCATGTCCGTACTCGTCAACAAAGACACCAAGGTTCTCGTTCAGGGCCTGACCGGCAAGACCGGCACCTTCCACACCGAGCAGGCGCTGGCCTATTACGGCACCCGCATGGTCGGCGGCATCCACCCCAAAAAGGGCGGCGAGAGCTGGACAAGCGGCATGGACGGTGCGGCCTCGCTGCCGATCTTTTCAACCGTGGCCGAAGGCAAGGAGCGCACTGGCGCAACCGCCTCTGTCGTCTATGTCCCGCCTGCGGGCGCTGGCGCGGCCATTATCGAGGCGATTGATGCGGGCATCGAGCTGATCGTGTGTATCACCGAGGGCATCCCGGTCATGGACATGGTGAAGGTGAAAGCCCGCCTGGAGAAATCCAGCTCGCGCCTTCTGGGCCCGAACTGCCCCGGCGTGCTGACGCCTGAAGAGTGCAAGATCGGCATCATGCCGGGCAATATCTTCAAGAAGGGCTCGGTCGGCGTGGTGTCGCGTTCCGGCACGCTGACCTATGAGGCCGTGTTCCAGACCACGGCTGAGGGTCTCGGCCAGACGACGGCCGTCGGCATTGGCGGCGATCCGGTAAAGGGAACGGAGTTCATCGACGTGCTGGAGATGTTCCTGGCCGATGACGAGACCAAGTCGATCATCATGATCGGCGAGATCGGCGGTTCAGCCGAAGAGGAAGCGGCTCAATTCCTGCGCGATGAAGCGAAGAAAGGCCGTAAAAAGCCCATGGCCGGCTTCATTGCCGGACGCACCGCGCCTGAAGGCCGCACGATGGGCCATGCCGGCGCGATCGTGGCTGGCGGCAAGGGCGATGCGCAAAGCAAGATCGAGGCGATGAAATCCGCCGGGATTGCCGTATCCGACAGCCCGGCGCGCCTCGGCAAGACGCTGGTCGAGGTCCTCAAGGGCTAGCGCGTGTGACTGACCGGAGATTCATGACCGCGTGATGGTCGTGGATCTCCCGCAGCCGTGCGAGCAGTGCCTCACGCTCCAGCTCGCGCCAGCCGCTGCTCGCTCTCACCGGCAAGGGTGCGTCGCCGGCATTGGCAAAAGCCATGGCCCAGTCGTCAAACCGGCGTTCGCTGGCGGGCTCGTTCAACAGCAGCGTGACCTCTGTATGGCGTGTATCGTTGCAGATGCGCGCGTAAACCTCATCGATGGCGGCCTTTGGCCCTTCCAGCATCTGGATGAACCGCCCCCGGTCATAGACCAGCACGCCGGTAATACCGGCTCGCGGGTTGTAACGCTCACAGGCCGCCATGATGTCCGCGAGCTCTGACCGGAAATGGCCCTGCCCGCGCGCAATGGCCACTGCGGAAATATAGACCAGCCGGGTAAGCGCTGCGGCCTCGCCCGGGCAGGGCGTGCCTTTAAGACGTAACCGGCGCCTATAGCTTGTTGATGAACTCATTGCGCGTCCCCCACAACTTCCAGCTTTTCGCCCGGTGTGAACCGGAACGGGATGACAGGCTGCTGGCGCTCTTCTGCAACCGCCTTGCCCGCAAGATAATCCGGACCAATGGCTAACCAGCCCGCCACCGTGGCAGGGTCGTGGCACGCCTGGACCGCCAGCATGATCCGCCGGCGCACCAGCTTTGCAGCAAACGTGGCAAGACTTGCACTATGGCGCGCGAAGGCTTCCGGAGCGGGCGCCTCCATCGAGAAAATGTCGATCCGGGAATCGTTGAACCGGTCGAGCCGGATGGTGCACGGATCAACCTCCACCATGATGCGCCGGGTGAGGGTGCGGGCTAGCCGGCACACCTCGGTCAGACTGCCCATCGGTGCGTCCATTTCCGCACCGAGGATATGCAGCATCAGGGCGGAGCGTACCGTCTCGTCCAGCGCGTTGATCGCTGCCATATAGGGCAGGCGGTATTTGACCGTCACCAGCGTCTCGAAATGCACCGGGACGGCAAGGGCGCCGGGCGCGCTCTCGCCGGCCGCTTCCTGCCAAGCCCTGCCAGCGGCCATCAGTACCGCGCGGTCGAGCTCCATGCGCATCGCACCGCCCCCTTCGCTGGGCGAGAGGGCATGCCCGCGCACTAGCGGCCCATCTCCGCGCATACGCCCGACCGGGTGCACAAGACTAAGGGCCGCGAACCCCGTCGCCGAGGCCCAGACCGGCTCAAAGCATAGCTCGAACGGGGGCAGCCGCACCGGTTCGCGCGGCCGGGGAGGCGGTATGGGCTGAAGGGCCGCATCTGGATCGAGCGCCTCTTCCACATCAGCGGCTTCATAGGCTTGTGCAGCCGCGTCCAGCGGGTCGGACTGAATGCCGCCAAACAGATCAGACAGAGCGATATCGACGGTTTCGGCGTGCAGCTCCAGACCGGCAAGATAATCGGTGCCAAGGAAAAAGGCTTTCAGCTCGGTCTCGATACGCCGGGTGAAGGCTTCAGCCTCTTCCGCCCGCGACGGGCCGGGCAGCACGATAAACCCGTTGGCAGCGCGCAGGATAAGGTCGTCAGAGCCGATACGCTTGGAGATGAACTGCTCGCACGTATCGAAAATGCGCTCTTTCACGCGCGGCCACTTCTCTTTGTACTGCGCTTCGAGCACATCCAGATTGATGAGCTGGAGCTGGGTAGTCTCCAGCTGGGCGGCTTCCTTCAGCTTGGGGCGGAAGCTGGCCAGTGTTGAAAGTACTGACATCACATCACTTGCGCGGAGCCGCGGGCTGTTCGCGCTCCTGACGTGAATTAGAATATTCACGGCGTGCAACTTCAAGCTTTATGCAAACAGATAGTTAACCGGGCGCTATGCTTTATACATTGTTCATAGGTGTGATGGCCCGGCATAGTTGTACCTGCGCGGCGCACGGCGCCTCATTGCCATGCAGGAGAGCGCAATGCGAACGCACGTTCGTGCCTATTGCCGTTCGCAAGGGTGTTTTGCGCCCATTTGGGCTTCTCTTTTGCACCGGAGAGGCATAAGTGTCGATTATCTAGGCAAGCGCCGTGGTGGCGCTCACGATAAACCTGCCCTGAAGGGCCAAGATGACCGACGCTCGCTCCTCGACCAACCAGACCTTCCTCGACACCTCCTTCCTGTTCGGCGCCAACGCCATCTATCTGGAAGACATGGCCGCGCGCTATGCGGCTGATCCGGCCTCGGTTCCGGCCAGCTGGCGCAAATTCTTCGATGCTGTCGGCGATGAGGCGGCAAACGCCACACAGGCCGCCAAGGGGCCGGCCTGGAAGCGCAAGGGCTGGCCGCGAAAAGCCAATGGCGAAATGGTCCAGGCGCTGGGCGATATCGAGAGCGTGGTGCCAAGCCTGCCGGAAAAGGTCGCGGCGCGCATGGGCGAGGCGGCCTCGCCAGCCGATGTGCATTCAGCCGTCAAGGACAGTATTTCGGCGATCATGCTGATCCGCGCTTTCCGCATGCGCGGGCATCTGGCGGCTGATCTCGATCCGCTGAAGCTGGGCGGGCGTGAACCCCAGCCCGAACTGGATCCGGAAAGCTACGGGTTTGGCGAGGCTGATCTCGACCGCGAGATCTTCATCAATGGCTATCTCGGCCTTGAGACCGCCACCATCCGCCAGATCCTCGACATCCTCAAACGCACCTATTGCGGCACGTTCGGCGTGGAGTTCATGCATATCTCCAACCCGGAGGAGAAAGCCTGGCTGCAGGAGCGTATCGAGGGACCGGACAAGGAAATCGCGTTCTCCAAGAACGGCAAGCAGGCGATTTTGCGCAAGCTGGTCGAGACCGAGGCGTTCGAGCGCTTCCTGCACAAGCGCTATCCCGGCACCAAGCGCTTCGGCATTGATGGCGGCGAGTCCATGGTCCCGGCGCTGGAACAGATCATCAAGCGCGGCGGCGCCATGGGGGTGAGCGACATCATTGTCGGCATGCCCCACCGCGGGCGCCTTAACGTGCTGGCCGCCGTGATGGGCAAGCCCTACCACGTGATCTTCCACGAGTTTCAGGGCGGCTCGACCATTGGCGAAGACGAGTTCTCCTCTGGCGATGTGAAATACCATCTGGGTTCGTCATCGACGCGTGAGTTCGATGGCAACACGGTCAATCTCTCGCTGACCGCCAACCCCTCCCACCTAGAAGCGGTGGATCCGGTCGTCCTGGGCAAGGCCCGCGCCAAGATGAGCAAATACCAGGTGCAGACGGGCGAACCGTCGAGCCACAAGGTCCTGCCGCTTCTGCTGCACGGCGATGCCGCCTTTGCCGGACAGGGCATCGTGGCCGAATGCTTTGGCCTGTCCGGCCTGCGCGGACACCGCACAGGCGGGGCGGTCCATTTCATCGTCAACAACCAGATCGGCTTCACCACCGATCCGCGCGACAGCCGCTCCTCGCCCTACCCGTCTGACGTGGCGCTGATGGTGCAGGCACCGATTTTCCACGTGAATGGCGACGACCCCGAAGCGGTGGTGTTCGCGGCGAAAGTGGCAGCCGAGTACCGGCAGACCTTTGGCAAGGATGTCGTCATCGACATGTTCTGCTATCGCCGCTTTGGCCACAATGAGGGCGATGACCCGTCCTTCACCCAGCCGCAAATGTACAAGGCGATCGCCGGTCATCCCACCACCCGCGAGCTCTACACAAGCCGCCTGACCGAAGAGGGCGTGGTGACCGCGGAGGAGGTCGATGGCTGGGTAGCCGAGCTGGAAGCCTTCCTCGATGACGAGTTCGAGCTGGGCAAATCCTACAAGGCCAACAAGGCCGACTGGCTGGACGGCGTCTGGTCCGGCCTTGGCCTGCCCGACGAGGACGACCGGCGCGGCCAGACGGCTGTCGATATCGACACGCTAAAAGCGGTCGGGACAGCGATGACGCGCATCCCGGACGGCTACAACATCCACAAGACCCTCAACCGCGTCATCAATGGCCGGCGCGAGGCAATTGAAAAAGGCGAAGGCATTGACTGGGCCACGGCCGAACATCTCGCCTTCGGTACGCTTCTCATTGAGGGCTTCCCGGTGCGCCTTTCGGGGCAGGATTGCGGACGCGGCACCTTCTCCCAGCGCCACTCCCATCTGATCGATCAGGAAACGCAGGAGCGCCATACCTTCCTCAACCATCTGAGCGAGGATCAGGCGCGCTATGAAGTGATCGATTCCATGCTGTCGGAAGAAGCCGTGCTCGGCTTCGAATACGGCTATTCGCTGTCCGCGCCGAACACACTCGTCATGTGGGAAGCCCAGTTTGGTGATTTCACCAATGGCGCGCAGGTCATCATCGACCAGTTCATTTCATCATCCGAGCGCAAATGGCTGCGCATGTCCGGCCTCGTCATGCTTCTGCCGCACGGCTATGAGGGTCAGGGACCCGAACACTCCTCGGCCCGGCTGGAGCGCTTCCTGCAGCAATGCGCCGAAGACAATATGCAGGTCGCCAACTGCTCCACGCCTGCCAACTATTTCCATATCCTGCGCCGCCAGATCCACCGCGGCTTCCGCAAGCCGCTGGTGATAATGACGCCCAAATCCCTGCTGCGTCACAAGCGCTGCGTGTCCGATCTCACCGAGTTCGGTCCCGGCTCCTCCTTCCACCGCGTCCTGTGGGATGATGGCGATCAGAGCGTGCGCAAGGACCGCGGCGAGTTCGCCGCCCCGCGCGCCAAACCGCTGGCCGCCGACAAGGATATCCGCCGCGTCGTGCTGTGCTCAGGCAAGGTCTATTACGATCTGCTCGAAGCGCGCGAGAACAAGGGGCTGAACGATGTCTATCTGCTCCGTGTCGAGCAGTTCTACCCCTTCCCGGCGAAATCCATCATCGACGAGCTCAAACGCTTCCCCGATGCCGACATTGTCTGGTGCCAGGAGGAGCCGAAAAACATGGGCGGCTGGACCTTCGTGGAACCCTATCTGGAGTTCTGCCTTGAAAAGGTGGGCGGCAAATCGAAACGCCCGCGCTATGTGGGCCGTTCCCCTTCCGCCTCCACCGCCACCGGGCTGCTCTCGCGCCACCAGGCCCAGCAGCAGGCCCTGGTGGACGAAGCCCTTGCCAAAGACTGACCCCCTCTCACACCCGATCTGGATGACCCCGTTATGAGCGCAATTACCGTCCCCACCCTTGGCGAATCCGTATCCGAAGCAACGGTTGGAAGCTGGCTGGTCAAGGAAGGTCAGTCCGTGAAGAAGGACGACATCCTTGTCGAGCTGGAAACCGACAAGGTGTCGGTCGAGGTCCGGGCCGAGGAAGATGGCGTCATCACCGCCATAAGCGCCAAGGAAGGCGATACGGTCGAGATTGGCGCCGCGCTGGCCGAGTTCGAGGCCGGCAGCTCTGGCGGAAAATCTGCCGAACCGAAAAAGGCCGATAAAAAGGACGAGGCGCCAAAGTCCGAGGCCAAGGCTGACAGCAAGGACAGCAAGTCGTCAGGCAAGGGTGAGAGCAGCAAGGGCGGCGATCTGACCGAGGCCAAGGTGCCGGTCATGGGCGAGAGCGTTGCCGAAGGCACGGTCGGCAACTGGCTGGTGAAAGTCGGCGATAGCGTCAGCGTCGATCAGCCGCTGATGGAAATCGAGACCGACAAGGTGGCGGTCGAAGTCCCCTCGCCTGTCGCGGGCGTGCTGGAAGAAGCCCTCGTCAAGGAAGGCGATAGCGTGGAGCCGGGCCAGGTCGTGGCAAAAATCCGCGAAGGCGCGTCTGGCGGCGCGGCAAAACCGGACAGCAAGGCCGAAGCCCCCAAGGCTGAGAGCAAGTCGTCAGGCGATGTGAAGGCGATGCCGTCTGCCCAGCGCGTGGCCGCCGAGAACAAGGTCGATCTGTCGGCGATTGAAGGCACGGGCCGCGATGGCCGCGTGACCAAGGGCGATGCGCTAAAAGCCGTCGAGCAGGGCGCGCGCGCGCCCGAACCCGCTGCCGTGGCCCAGCAATCGGCCCCGCGCCAAACCGGAGAGCGCGAAGAGCGCGTGAAAATGACCCGGCTGCGCCAGACCATCGCGCGCCGCCTGAAGGAAGCGCAGAACTCTGCCGCCATGCTGACCACGTATAACGAGGCAGACATGAGCGCGATAATGGCGCTGCGCAAGGAAATCCAGGACGATTTCACCGCAAAACACGGCGTCAAGCTCGGCTTTATGAGCTTCTTCGTGAAGGCGTGTGTGGCCGCGCTGCAGGACATCCCGGCGGTGAATGCCGAGATCGACGGCACCGACATCATCTACAAGAATTACTACGATATCGGCGTGGCCGTCGGCACCGATCGCGGCCTTGTCGTGCCGGTGGTGCGCGATTGCGACGAGAAATCCCTGGCCGGTATCGAGAAGGGCATTATGGACCTTGGCAAGCGCGCCCGCGATGGCCAGCTCGGCCTTGAGGACATGCAAGGCGCGACCTTCACCATCTCCAATGGCGGGGTCTATGGCTCGCTGATGAGCTCGCCCATCCTCAACGCGCCCCAGTCCGGCATTCTGGGCATGCACAAG
Source organism: Glycocaulis abyssi (assembly GCF_041429775.1). Taxonomy (NCBI): domain Bacteria; kingdom Pseudomonadati; phylum Pseudomonadota; class Alphaproteobacteria; order Maricaulales; family Maricaulaceae; genus Glycocaulis; species Glycocaulis abyssi. The sequence continues at coordinate 2,148,201 of NZ_CP163421.1, forward strand.
ATCCAGGAACGCCCCGTGGCCATCAATGGCCAGGTCGTGATCCGCCCGATGATGTATCTGGCGCTCTCCTATGACCACCGCATCGTGGACGGCAAGGAAGCCGTCACCTTCCTGGTGCGCGTGAAGGAGAGCCTGGAAAAACCCGAACGCCTGCTGCTGGATATCTAACGCAGCGGAGGCACCAGCCCCAGCGCCCGCCAGAAAAACGCTATCGACAGCCCTGTTACCATCAGGGCTGTCACCATGGCATCATCGCCAAGGCGTATGATGAGGGCGGCAAGGCCGAGCCCGGCAATGACCGCGATCAGCCCCCGGATAATATCGCCTTGCGAACGTGTAGCTTTGGCGATGAACAAAGCCGTTATGACAGCAAGGCCGATCAGTGCGCCCGGCGGCAGATCTGCGCCATTGGCGCCCAGCGTCACCATCAGGCTGAGGCCGTAAAATCCGGCCAGACCGGCGCTTAGCGCCACCAGCGTCCAGCGGACCCCGGCCATGGCCCACAATGCGGCACGGTGGCGCGGGCGGTTATGGTCGGAGACAAAGAGCCGCCCCGAAAGCCGGGCATTGGCCGTGCCGCGCTTGCGGTCTTCAGGGTGATGAAGCACCTCGAACAAGGCCGCAGCCGCGAGGCCGGACACCAGCGATACCAGAAACGTTTCCAAGCTGTCCTGTCCCTTTAGCCCGCTAAGAGCCCCCCGCTCAGGGATCAAAAGCCAGACCGGCGCGCGGATCAAGCCCTGATGCTGGGCGTGAAGGCATGCGAGGCGGCATGACAGGCATGCAGGCAGATGCGATTGACGCGCCGCGCTGCTTGGCTAGGTTGCGAAATGACAGGCCCGGACCCCCTCCCCCTTCCTGTTTGCCGGGCCGGAGGACATCGCATGGCTGACACGTATGACGTTGTAATCATTGGCGGCGGACCCGGTGGCTATAATTGCGCGATCCGCGCGGGGCAGCTGGGCCTGAAGACCGCCATTATCGAGATGCGCAAGACGCTCGGCGGCACCTGCCTGAATGTCGGCTGCATCCCCTCCAAGGCGCTGCTGCATGCCTCCGAGCTTTACGAGATGGCCAATAGCGAGTTTGCCGGCATGGGCATCGGCACCGGCAAGATCACGCTCAATCTGGAAAAGATGATGGAGCAGAAGGCCGACGCCGTGACGGGCCTGACCAAGGGCGTCGCCGGCCTGATGAAGAAGAACAAGGTCGATCATTTCCACGGCAAGGGCCGCATTGCCGGCAAGGGCAAGGTTGTTGTCGCGCTGGAAGACGGCTCGGAAAAGACGCTGGAGACAAAGAACATTGTCATCGCGACGGGTTCAGAAGTAACCCCGCTGCCGGGCGTGGAGATCGATGAAAAGCAGATCGTCTCCTCCACCGGCGCGCTGGAGCTGGAGAGCGTTCCGGAGAAGCTGATCCTCATCGGCGCGGGCGTGATCGGGCTGGAGCTCGGCTCTGTCTGGCGCCGTCTGGGATCGCAAGTGACAGTGGTGGAGTATCTCGACCGCGTCCTGCCGACCATGGATGGCGAGATTTCCAAGCAGGCCAAGCGCCTGTTTGAAAAGCAGGGCATGATCTTCAAGCTGTCGCGCAAGGTGACCGGCGTGGAGAAAGACGGCAAGGCGCTCAAAGTAACGACCGAGGCCGCCAGCGGCGGCGAGGAAGAGGTGCTGGACGCCGATGTGGTGCTGGTCTGCATCGGGCGTCGTCCTTATACGGATGGTCTGGGCCTGGAGACGGTTGGCATCGAGCCCGACAAGCGCGGCTTCATCCCCAACGAGCACTTCAAGACCTCGGCAGATGGCGTCTGGGTGATCGGCGACACCACGCACGGGCCGATGCTGGCCCACAAGGCCGAGGATGACGGCACGGCCTGCGCCGAGCTGATTGCGGGCAAGGCGGGTCATGTGAACTATCTGGCCACGCCCAGTGTCGTCTATACGCGCCCCGAGATCGCCAGTGTCGGCTATACCGAGGAGCAATTGAAGGAGATGGGCCGGGAGTACAAAACCGGTAAATTCCCCTTCATGGCCAATAGCCGCGCACGCACCAATCACGATACGGACGGTTTTGTGAAAATCCTCGCCGATGCAAAGACCGATGAAATCCTCGGCGGCCACATCATGGGCCCGCATGCAGGCGAGATGATCGGCGAGATCGCGCTGGCCATGGAGTTCCGCGCGGCATCCGAAGATATTGCCCGCACCAGCCACGCCCACCCCACCCTGTCCGAGGCCATCCGCCAGGCAGCAATGGGGGTGGAGGGCTGGACCATGCAAATGTAGACTGGCTCACGGCATCCCATATTCCCGGCAGGCGGCACCATGATAGCGGACGAAACTGTTTCAGCAGGACCGATGTGGGCCACACCCCGCCTGCGCCTGGTTGCGCTGGACGCCGATCTGGCACGCCTGCAGGTCGAGGATCGCAAGGGGTTTTTCGGTGCGCTGAACGTTTCGCCAGAAGCCAGCTGGCCGCCGGAGCTGAACAATACCGAAAGCATGGCTCATACGCGCGCCAGCCTGGATGCCCGGCCGGACGAAACAGGCTGGCATAGCTGGGTTTTCATCATGCGCTGGGCCGATGACGCGCCGGGCCGTCTGGTCGGAAATGGCGGGTTTTACGGCCCGCCCGACAAGGGGGGTGTTGTCGAAATCGGTTATTCCATGCTGCCAAGCTTCCGCGAGCAGGGCCTGGCCACTGAAGCGGTCCAGGGCCTTGCAGGCTGGGCGTTCAGCCAGCCCGGCGTGACAGAAATCCGCGCGCGTACAATGGAGTCGGGCACCGCCTCCCGCCGGGTGCTGGAAAAAAGCGGGTTTGTGGAGACCGGCGCGGAGAATGACCCCGATACCGGCCCGTTGGCCATCTACACGCTGGCCCCGAAAGCCGGATGAGCGCGCGTGAAGTCCGCAATATCGTCATCCTGACCGGGGCCGGCATCAGCGCCGAATCCGGTCTTGGCACGTTTCGCGACAAGGGCGGCATCTGGGAAAAGTTCGACTGGCAGAAACTGGCCACACCCGAAGCCTTCGCCGCCGATCCCCATAGCGTTCACGCCTTCTACAATGCGCGGCGGGAAAATCTGATCGCCGCCCAGCCCAACGCCGCTCACCGCGCGCTGGCCGCGCTGGAGCTCCTCTGGCAGGCAGAAGAGCGCGGGCGATTCCTGCTCGTCACCCAGAATATTGATGATCTGCATGCGCGCGGCGGCTCGAACGAAGTGCTGCACATGCATGGCGAGCTGCTGAAAAGCCGCTGCAACCATTGCGGCCATCTGTTCGAACATGAGCACGCCATCACGCCCGATACGCCCTGCCCGTCCTGTGGACAGTCCGGCGGGCTGCGCCCCCATGTGGTCTGGTTCGGCGAGATGCCGCTGGGGCTCGATACGATCTATGAGGCGCTTGGGGCGTGCGATCTCTTCGCCGCTATCGGCACGTCCGGCACGGTCTATCCGGCAGCCGGCTTTGTGACCGAAGCCAAAGCCGCCGGCGCGTGGACGGTGGAGCTGTCGCTGGAGCCGGGGGAAATCAGCACGCTGTTTGACGAGCGCCATTACGGCCCGGCGACGAAGCTTGTGCCGGAGTGGACCACCAACCTATAGTGATACTAGGCAAGAGTGCACTGGGGCGGAAATTGTCTATCGATATCAGCAGGGTTTCTAAGCAAGTTTACACAACGTTTGCCGGTATCGGCTTAGCGTTTCATCGTTTGGCTGTAATTGTGGCGGTTGTAGGTGGCTTTGGAATTGTGCTCTGGCCGTCAAATGTTTCGAACTGGGAGCGCGCTTTCATCGTTATTCTGGTTATTGCCATTATACTTGTTGACGCTTGCTGGAACATCGCTGGAAAAGCTGTTGAATATCAACTGAGAAATCCAAGAATTTTAAAAATAAATAGAAGCTCAAATTCAGATTTAACAATAGTTTCTGAATCCAGTGATTTTTACACACCTGGGTGTATAGCTACTTTAATTTATAAATCGGATGATTTGGAGCAACCTATTGCGCTATGTACGCTGGAGCACATCAATTCAGCTCGTCTTTTTCAGTTTAAGGTTCTTTTTGTCGGAAAGGACCACCAAGACGTGCTTACAAGAATATTGTCCGACCCCGCTAATATGATGAGCGCGCTGTCGTTACAACCGATGACATCTCATATCCTTTTGGAGGAACATTATGCCTAGCTCAAAAGATTTAGGGGCTGTTGACATCAAATATGATGCTAAGGTCGCACATGTTCTAGATGGTGATTTAGATGTGGTTTTAAACGTCGGAAAAGAAGACGGCGTTAGTATTGGAAATATATTTGTAATATTTTCTCTCGGAGGAGAAATATTAGACCCCGACAGCAAGGAGTCATTGGGTCGACTAGAAATCATCAAGGGTCGTGGACGAATAACGCATGCCCAAGGAAAAATATCAACGTTGCGTTCGTCATCAGTAGCTAGACAAAAAAGGACCGTGGGGAGTGGTTTGTTGTCCGGTCTCTTGACGGACAATGTAGAAGAAAGCATTGAGATTCCATTTGAATCGCCCGAAATTGGTGATTTTGCAAAGAAAATAGGTTGAATTTAATCCACACTCTCTTCAACCGCGTGCATGTCGTCGTCCGACAGGCCGAAATGATGGCCGATCTCGTGGACCAGCACATGAGCGATGAGATCGCCAAGCGTGACATCCCCGCGCTCGCACCACTCGAGAAGAATGGGCAGGCGATAGAGAAAGACATGGTCGGGCATGCCTGGATCCATCACGGATTTTTCTGTCAGGTCCACGCCGTGATAGAGGCCGGTCAGCTCGTACGGGTTTTCCATCCCCAGCGCCTTGAGCGTTTCCTCATCGGCAAAGTCGGCGATCTGGATCACCACATTGCCGCACAGCTGACGGAAGGCTTTGGGCAGGCCCGCAAAGGCCGCCTCGGCGATGTCGAGGAAATCGGCTTCGGACGGGGCGGGCTGGTTTGTGAAAATCGATGTCATGCCTCTTCCTAGCCCGGGCGGAGGCGCACGCCTAGATGGCGCATGAGCCAGACTTGCAAACGGAACAAAGTTTGAACATTATTCAGCCCATGAAGCCAGACCCCGTCTCCATTGCCTCGCTGACCAATCCGGCCATTGACGATGCGCAAGGGCTGATGCGCGGCGCGGCGCGCGTGCTGGCGAGCTTTGGCCTGGCCGCGATACCGGAATTTTCCCTGCCCTGCGGACGCCGGGCCGACCTGATGGCGCTGGGACCGAAGGGCGAGCTGGTCATTGTCGAGGTGAAATCCGGCGCGGCAGACTTTCGCGCCGACGGCAAATGGCCGGAATATTTCGACTGGTGCGACCGCTATTTCTTCGCCGTATCAGAGCGCTTCCCGCGCGCCCTGCTGCCTGAACATACCGGGCTTATCATCGCGGACGGGTTTGGCGGCGCGATCGTGCGTGAAAGCCCGGTCAACCCGCTGGCCCCCGCCCGGCGCAAATCCATCACCTTGCGCTTTGCCCGCACGGCGGCCGAGCGCGCCTTGCGGCTGGACCGACTGCCCTGACCACAGATTCAGGTTGTAGCACCTTTCCACGGGGTTAATACTATCGGGAGGGGAAGCGGCTTGCTTGAGGGGGTAAGCGATGACTGTGAGGCGGGTGCTCGCATTTTGCGGGGTGGGTTTTGGCGCGATAATGGCTCTGGTTTACGGGGCCGTGCACTATCCGGATTATGGCCCGGCCGAGCAGGCAGGAACGCCCCCTGAAACATGGGCATCGTCCGCGCAGGCTTTGCAATTGCTCCCTGCCACCTCCTCCGCGCGCACGCTAGGGTACGGGCCAGCGCCCGGCTTTGTAGAGCCGGTTGCCATGCCCGATCCCTCCACTGTCGGCACCGAAGCCATGGGCGGGGCCCGCCTGCTGGTCGTTGATTTCCAGCATGACGCGCGAGATCCCGAAGCGGGGCTTTATACCCGCTATGTGATCGAGGCTGTGACGGGCGCGGGACTGGCAGCCATTTCCCGGCTCCAGATCAATCTCGATCCTCGCTACCAGTCCATCGTCATCCATGAGGCTGCTATCATCCGCGACGGCGAGCGCGAAAGCCGGGAGGGACGCATTGCCGCAGAGTTTCTGCGTCAGGAACCGGCGCTGAACTATGGCATCATCACCGGAATGGAAGTGGCCGTCCTGCGCATCGAGGATGTCCGCCAGGGTGATATCCTGGACCTGTCCTTCTCTGTGACGGGTACCAACCCCCTGCTTGCCCCGCACCAGACAGAGAGCTTTCCGCTCGCCACCCTGACCGATATCGAACAGCTCTCCATCCGCACCAGCTGGCCGCGCGGCGCATCGCACAGCATTGTCGGTGCCAGCGAGGACAGCCTGAGGATCGAAAACCGCTTCGGGCGGACGATCTACAGTTTTGGCCCCCGGCGCATCGAAGCCGTGGAGATGGAAGAGGGCGCACCGGTGGATTATCCCCAGATCCCGACCCTGACCATCTCATCCTGGCCGGACTGGGCCAGCGTGGCCGCATGGGGCCGGCCCTTCTACCGTCTGCCCGCCGAACCGGATGCCGAGATCGCAGCGCTGGCGGCACGCTTTCGCGAGGCCCATGGCGACCCGGCGCGGCAGCTCACGGCGGCGCTGGAATTTGTACAGGACGAGATCCGCTATCAGGCCGTACTGCTCGGTGATGGCACCTATGTCCCCGCCTCCACCAGCGATACGCTGCGCACGCGCACGGGCGACTGCAAGGCCAAAACCCTGCTTTTGCTGGCCTTGCTCGATGCACTGGACATCGAAGCCTATCCGGTGCTGGCCCACACCTCGTCGGGACGCAGTGTGGACCGCTACCCGCCCAGCCCCCAGCTTTTTGACCATGTGTTTGTCCAGGCCCGCCTCGGCGGCAACACGTTCTGGCTTGAACCGGCGATGACAAGGCAGCGCGGCACCCTGTTTAACCGCGTCCAGCCCGATTATGGGCTGGTCCTGGTCCTGGACGGCGTCGCCACAGGGCTGACCGATACCACGCCCGAGCAACCGCCGCTTGCCTCGACCGTGTATCTTGAGCGGTTCGAACTTCTGCAACAGGAGCTTACCGACCCGCTGATCTGGTCGCTGGAAATCACCCATCGCGGACTGGCCGCCGATGAGTGGCGCTCCCTCATCCAGCAGACGGGGCTGAGCCAGATCGAACAGGCATATACCAACTTCTATGCGAGTTACCGCCGATCGGCAGAGCTGGTCATGCCCCTGCACGTAGACGATGACGAGGAGGCCAACAGGCTGACACTCAGCGCCAGCTGGCGTGTGGCACCGCTGATCGGCCCGGCGGACGCCACCGGACGGCGGGAAATCCGGCTGCGCCCGCACAGTCTCGGCGATATGCTGGCAAGCACCAATCTGGAACGGCGCACACCGGTGGTAACCGCCTATCCCTATCATCGGCGCCATGTCATCGAAGGCGGGATTGATGATCCCGACGGCACTTTCTGGAACCTGCAAGATTCCAGCACACAACTGACCAACGATGCCTTCGAGTTCAGCCATGGCATGACATACGAAAACGGCCTGATGACCGTGAGCTACGATCAGATGGCGCTCGTCCCGTCAGTCATGCTCGATCAATCCATGGTGGACGACCATCGCAGCATGCGGCGGTACCTGGGAGACTATGTACTCGTGCTGAACTTGCCGGCTCTCGACGCGCTGGAGGCCGAAGCGGCCGGCGCCAAACCCTAGCGCGGCGCGCGCTTGGCGAGGATGCGCTGCAAGGTGCGCCGGTGCATGTTCAGCCGCCGGGCGGTTTCCGACACGTTGTGATCGCACAGCTCGAACACGCGCTGGATATGCTCCCAGCGCACCCGGTCCGCGCTCATCGGGTTTTCCGGCGGTTCGGGCTTGGTGCCCGGTGCCGCCAGCAGGGCTTTCACCACATCATCGGCGTCGGCAGGCTTGGAAAGATAGTCGATGGCACCTGATTTCACCGCCGCCACAGCCGTGGCGATATTGCCATAGCCGGTCAGCATGACGGCACGGCAATCGGGGCGGTGGCGGTGCAGGGCGCGCACCACGTCCAGCCCGTCGCCATCCTCCAGGCGCAGATCCACCACCGCAAAGGCTGGCGGCGCGCTGCGGGCCACGTCCAGCGCCTCGGCGACACTGCCCACTGCCGTCACCTCGAAGCCGCGCTGCGTCATCGCCCGGTCGAGCCGGTTTCGGAATGGCGCATCATCATCCAGGATGAGGAGCGTACGGTCGGCGGGCAGGTCGAGCAGTTCGGTCATGGTCTGGCCCGGTTCCTTTCAGGGTCAGGCGTGGCATCAATAATCTGTCCCCTGATCTAGGACAGGCGGGCGGGAAGGGAAAGACCTGCGCCGCTTTGGCCAGCTCATGCAGGCAGTTCCAGCCCCTTGCGCGGCAGGGTCATTATCACCTGTGCGCCGGTGCGCCCGGCCCGGTTTTCAAACCGGACAACCCCGCCCAGCCGCTCGATCAGCGTGGTGGCGATAAAGACGCCGAGGCCCAGCCCGCCCGGCCCCGGCTCATGCCGGCGCGTGGTGATATAGGGCTCTCCAAGCTTGGCGAGGATGTCGGCGGGAAAGCCCGGCCCGTCATCACTCACCGTGATGATAAACCGGTCCGCGCTCCAGCTTGCATTCAGGCGCACCTCGGCGCGGGCGAAATCAACGGCGTTCTCGACAAAATTGCCCAGCGCATAGATCAGCTCCGGCCGGCGGCGCAGCGTCGGCTCATCGCCTGCATCCTGCAGGGATGTCACGATGGCGGCGCCAAGTCCTTTGAGCGGCGCGGCGGCCTCCTCCAGCACATCGCCCAGCGCCATGCGGTCATGCATCTGGTCGGTATCACTGGGAGCCTGAGACAGGCGTTTGAGGATATCGCGGCAGCGCTCGGCCTGGGAGACGAGCAGCGCCGCGTCCTCGTGCAATTCAGGGTCTGTGATGGCGCGGGCCATCTCTTTGGCCGTCAGCTGGATGGTGGCCAGCGGCGTGCCCAGCTCATGGGCGGCAGCCGCCGACAGGGCGCCAAGCGCGGACAGGCGCTGCTCGCGCGCCAGAATGCTCTGCGTGGCCGCCAGTGCGGCCCCCATGCGTCGTGCCTCACTGCCCACACGCCACGCATAGACAGCCGTGAAGGCGATGGTGATGACCAGCGCCAGCCACAGCCCTGCCTGGTAGAGGGGCGGCAGATCCAGCGGTCCGGCCCATTCATTCCACGGCAGGGGCCGGTGCCAGACGCTCATGGCCAGCGATCCGGCAATCGTCAGCGCGGCCAGCGTCATCCACCAGCGCACGGGCAGGGCCGCCACGCCGATCAGCACCGGCGCTGCCACCACAAAGGCAAACGGGTTGGAGGTGCCGCCTGTCAGGGCCACCAGCACGATCACCTGCATCACATCAAAGGCGAGCTGGGCAAAGCTTTCGCGCTCTGTGGCAAAGCGCTGGACCGGCTGGGTCCAGGCGATCACAAGGTTGAGAGCCGCGCTGGCCCCGATAACGGCCAGACACAATGCCAGAGCCAGTTCGAACCCCAGTATGAAATGGACACCGAACACGGTGATGGTCTGGCCGGTAACCGCCAGCCATCTCAACACGATAAGGGTGCGCAGCCTTACCCGCCCGAAGAGCGGGGTAAGGGACGGATCGGCGCGGCTTTCATCGGCATCGGTGTGGAAAAAGGCCAAGACGGGTCTCCATGCTCGTGCTGCAATGCAGCGTAGCGCCTCGACAGGACGGTGATTTGCGCCCTATCTATTGGTTGAGAAGCATACCGGGGAGTTCGCGCACGTGAACTGGTCAAACCGTCCTGCCTGGCTTTTACCTGTCATTGCCAGCGCCGTCTGCGTCATCATTGCCATCGCGGCGCTTGTATATGCCACCGGTCAGCGCCCTGCTGCTGCCCCGCCCGGCGTGCGCGAAAGCGGCCAGGCCCTGATTGGCGGCGATTTCGAGCTGGTGGCCCATACCGGCGAGACGATGACCAGTGCCGATTTCGAGGGCCGGCCCATGCTGATCTATTTCGGCTTCACCTATTGCCCCGATGTGTGCCCGATGTCGCTGCAGCTGATGGCGCAGGCACTTGCAGAGCTGGATGAGGCTGAGCGCGCGGAGTTCCAGCCTCTCCTCATCAGCCTTGACCCTGAGCGCGACACGCCTGAAGCGCTGGCCAGCTATGTGGAAACGCCGGTCTTCCCCGAGAACCTTATCGGTCTGACCGGCTCGGCAGAACAGATCGAGACAGCCGCGCGCGCCTACCGCGTCTACTATGCCCGCTCCGATGCCGACTCATCCATGGCCGAATATCTGATCGACCATTCTTCACTGATTTACCTGATGGATAGGCAGGGCCGTTTTGTGGAGGTTTTCCCGCACGCCACCGCGCCTGAACGCATTGTGCAATCCCTGCAACGATTTTTACAGGAAGAGGGCGCATGATCGCCGTCCTGACGGGTATGTCTGAACGCCCGCAAGGCCGGAGGCCCTAGGTCCAGATGCTTTACACCTTCATGGAAATGACACGCGCAGCCATGCTGCCCTGGCGCACAGCGGCCAATGTGGCGCGCACCTCGCTGCGCTCGCCGCTAAACCCGATGGGTGACACGCTGGCCGGGCGCACGGCAGCCGCGGCGGCAGACGTGTTTGAAAGCCTGACGCGCTATTACGGCAAACCCGAATGGGGCTTTGATACCGTAGCGGTCAATGGCCTGCCCGTCGGCGTCGAGGTGGAGACGGTCTGGAGAAAGCCGTTCTGCAATCTGGTCCGCTTTTCCCGTGACCGGGCAGCCCTCGCCGCAGCGCGCAAGGTGAAGGAAACCGCGCTTGCTGATGATCCAAAGCTGCTGCTGGTCGCGCCCATGTCCGGCCATTACGCGACCTTGCTGCGCGGCACGGTAGAAGCCTTCCTGCCCACCCATGAGGTCTACATTACCGACTGGGCCGATGCGCGCATGGTGCCGGTGATGGAAGGCCGGTTCGGGCTTGGCGACTACGCTGAATATGTGCGCGAGATGATTACAATCATCGGCCCCGGCGCCCACGTGGCGGCCGTTTGCCAGCCTGGCCCGCCCGTGCTGGCGGCCCTGTCCCTGATGGCGCAGGACAATGATCCGGCGCGGCCCGCCACCATGACCTTCATGGGATCACCCATAGATGCGCGCAAAAGCCCGACCGTGCCCAATAAGCTGGCCGAGGAGCGCCCGTTTGAATGGTTCCGGGACAACCTGATCCACACCGTGCCGAGCGTGTATCCAGGCGCGCTGCGCCGGGTCTATCCGGGCTTCTTGCAGCTCACCGGTTTCATCAACATGAACTATGAGCGTCATGTCGATGCCCATTACGACTATTTCGCCAATCTGGTGAAGGGCGATGGCGACAGCACCGACAAGCACCGCCAGTTCTATGATGAATATCTCTCGGTCATGGATCTGACCGAGGAATTCTACCTGGAAACCATCGCCGACGTGTTCCAGGCCCACGCCTTGCCGCAAGGCAATTTCGAGGTGAAGGGCCGCCGCGTCGATCCGTCAGCCATTACCGATATCGCGCTCCTCACCGTCGAGGGTGAAAACGACGACATTTCCGGTATCGGTCAGACGCAGGCCGCCCACACGCTATGCTCTGGCCTGCCCAAAGCCCTGCGTGAGGACTACATCCAGCCCGATGTCGGCCATTACGGCGTGTTCAACGGCCGGCGCTTCCGCGAGGAGATCGTCCCGCGCATGAACGCCTTCATGGAGCGCCATGCCCACCCGGCAAAGGGCCGGGCTGCCTAACGGCAGAGCTCGCCGGTCTGGCGCAGCGCAGCCGTCACACCTGACAGCGAGAAGGTGTAGGCGGTGTTGGTGCCGCGCGCGGAGACCGCTTCGATGCGCATGGTCGCGCCCCGGCGCATGGCATCAACCAGCCGGGCTTCCTCGCGCGGTTCCTCGACAAAGCCTTCACGCTCATCGACATACATGCTCACCCGGTCAGACCCGACAGAGGCACGTGGCGGGTTGTCGGCGCGCAACTCATAGCCGGCCAGAAAGCTCGGCTGCTCGCGCGCGGCCCCGTTCGCCCAGCTGGACACGAAGAAATACACATCGCCATGATCGACCGTGCCGGGCCGGGAATCGGTCGGGCGCGTCACCGCGTAGCAGATGCGCTCCTCCCCGCTGCCGCGGGTGAAGACGCGCCAGTCATTGTGCTGACCGTGAAAATCGGGCGCCTGGGCAAAGGATGGCGCGCCAAGGGCTAAGGCGCAGAAAACGATAGCGGGAAGGGCAAGGCGCATGGGGCGGTTTCCTGAACTGGCGGCTGGCTGCAGGCGGTATATGTTTCTGCTCTCGTAACGGCGATTTCAAGGCGCACAGCAGTTTAAACCGCGTTAAGGTGCATCCCTGTTTGGTGCAATCCGGGGCGCGAGAGCGATAATCCTCCTTGGCGGACTTCAAGACCAGGACTGATGCCCGCGAAGGGCGCGAGACGCTCGACGCTCTTGTGGAACAGACCGCCCGGCAGGATCGGGCCGCCTTTGCCACCCTGTTCAACTTCTTTGCGCCGCGCGTGAAGTCCTATCTTTTGCGCCTGAACGCCGATGATGCGCTGGCCGAGGAAATTGCCCAGGAGGTCATGCTGACCGTCTGGCGCAAGGCCCAACAGTTCGACCGCACGCAAGCCTCCGCCTCCACCTGGATATTCCGCATTGCGCGCAACAGGCGCATCGATGTGGCGCGCCGTGCGTCAAAGCCAGCACTGGACCCGGACGAGCCGTCATTATTGCCCGCGCCGGAAATAGCGCCCGATGACGCCGCCCATGCCAGCGCGCGCGATCTGCGCGTGCAGGCTGCGCTGAAAGGCTTGCCGCCCGAACAGCTTTCCCTGCTGCAGCTGGCTTTCTTTGACGGCCTGTCACACAGCGAGATCGCTGACCGGCTGGCCCTGCCGCTGGGCACGGTGAAATCCCGGCTTCGCCTCGCCTTCGACAAGCTGCGCAAACATCTCGACGCCGATGATCTCTAACCCCGCCGGCTGCCAAAACCATCGGCCCGCCCTTGAAGTCTTATAGACCCGCTCAATATCCACCGCCGTGCGTTCCCAGACGAGACCAGACCACTGCCATGACCCATCCAAGCCTCGGTGACGAAATTTTCTCCGCTTACGCGTCCGGCGCCCTGTCCGGCCCGATGCGCCTGCTTGTCGAGACGCAAGGCGCTCTGGACCCGCAGATCGCGCAGCTGTGTGAGGACGCGGACCGTATCGGCGGCCTGCTTCTGGCAGACCTGCCCCCTGCGCCCTTGCGCGCCGGCGCCATGGACGACCTCTTCGCCATTCTCGACACAGAGGCCGCCGCCGTTGGTGAGGCGGGGCCGGTGCATGCCCTGAACAGCGATTCCGCCCACAAGGCGGCGAAACTCGCCAGCCAGTCGCTTGATGAGCTGATCGCCCTGCCCAACCCGGTGCGTGATCTCGCGCTGGAAGCGGGTGGCAGCTGGCAGTTTGCCGGCCCCGGCGTGCGGGTAATGGAACTGATGCGCGAAGACGGGGCCAAGGCCGAGCTGATCCGGCTGGAGCCGGGTCACGGCGTGCCGCGCCACACCCATGACTGCAAGGAATTTACCCTGGTCCTGTGCGGCGCCTTCCATGACGGGCTCGCCCGCTATGGCAAGGGCGATCTGAGCGTGGCTGACCCGCAAATCGAGCACAAGCCGGTGGCAGTGGCAGGCGAGGTCTGCATTGCGCTCGCCGTCACCGATGGCCCGCTCGCCTTTACCGGCCCTCTGGGCTGGGTACAGCGCGCACTCGGCGGGATGACAGGATCTTAGTTCCGCAACGCATCCGCGTTGCGATCTTCCGCGAAAAGTCGCGGGCGCGCGTTCGCGCTCTTCGGACGGCGTTCCGCCGTCCGCAAGGCCGGCCTGCCGCCGGGCACTGCCTGTCCCCGGCTAGATCGGGGATTGCCCGCAGCGAAGCCCGGAGGGGCTGAGCATCAAAAAAGTAATACTGACCCTGCGGCATTTGCCCCGCTTCCCATGGCCGCCTGATCGGCTAGTCTCGCCGCCATGACAGGCAAACTCCTCTTTGACGGCGATGTGGTGGTGTCCGGCGGCGGGCTGGCCGGGCTGACCCTGGCGCTCGCCTTGCACCATGCAGGCGTAAAAGTGGCGGTTATCGACGCCCTTCCCCTGGATGCACAGGCCGATATCGCCTTTGACGGACGCGCTTCTGCGCTCGCCTACACCTCCTGGCGTATGCTCGAACAGATCGGCGTGTCCGCGCACCTGAAAGGCCAGGCCCAGCGCATTGAGGATATTCTGGTCGTGGACGGACGTCCGCTCGACGGGCTGAAACCCGGCGGCCCCGGCGTCGACAGCCTGCATTTCGACCGGCGCGAGATCCATCCGCGCGATGAGGGCGAACCGCTCGGATACATGGTGGAAAACCGCCATACCCGCATCGCGGCAGCAAAATGTGCTGGCGAGACCGGCCTGCCGGTCTTTGCGCCACGCCGGGCGCTCTCCATGCAGGCGCAGCCCGGCCACGCCGAGCTGACACTTGATGGCGGCGATATGCTCCGGGCGAGCCTGATCGTGGCCTGTGATGGCAAGATGTCACGCCTGCGCGAGGGGGCCGGTATCCGCTCTCTTGGACGCCGGTACGGCCAGTCGGCCATCGTGCTGACCGTGGAGCATGAACTGCCCCATCAGGGCGTGGCCTATGAGTATTTCATGCCAGGCGGACCGTTTGCCATCCTGCCCCTGACTGGTAACCGCTCCAGCCTTGTCTGGACCGAGAAGGACGCGCCCGCGCGTGCCATTGCCGCGCTTGATGCGGGAGGCTTTCAGGAAGCGCTCGAGGCACGCTTTGGGGATTTTCTGGGCCGGGTGAAGCCAGCCAGCCAGGTGCATATCTATCCGCTGGGCCTGATGCTGGCAGAGCGCTTTGCCGCAGAGCGTCTGGCGCTGGCGGGCGATGCCGCGCGCACCATCCACCCCATTGCCGGGCAGGGCTTCAATCTCGGCATTCGCGATGCGGCGGCGCTGTGCGAAGTGATCGTCGATGCCCTGCGCGCAGGGCTCGATCCGGGGTCTCAGGCTGTGCTGACCCGCTATGAGCGCTGGCGCAAGACGGACTCAGCCGCGCTCGCGCTCGGCACTGACGCCTTCAACCTGCTCTTCTCCAACGATAATACGGCGCTGCGTCATGCGCGCGGGCTGGGCCTGTCCCTGACCAATGCCATTCCCGTGGCGCGCCGCTTCTTCATGCGCACGGCGGGCGGGGAGACGGGCGATCTGCCGCGCCTGCTCAAGGGTGAAGCTTTATCGCTCTGACCACCCCCTGAAATGCAGAACGCCCCCCGGCGGGGGACCGGGAGGCGTTCCAGTGAAGCGTGCCGTCCGGGGGGAGGGACTGACTGACACGCTTTTCGTTGCGCGTGCTAGTGCACGCTAACCGGGGCCGCACCATGCCAGCGCGCGGCGGCAAAAGCCGCATCGCGGTCGGCAAACAGGCCGACACGGCGCCCGTCTTCATCATGGATAGCGTATAATTGCTGATCGGGTTCCAGCGTCACGCCATCAATTTCAATCGCGCCGCCCGGCATCACCTGCTCGAACACGTCTGCAGCGGCAATCTCGCGCACATAAACGGTCGCAGGCACACCGGTTTCGCTTTGTTCAAACTCTTCAGGAGCCATGTTGCGGACCTCCTCTTCAACGCCCTCGAGAACAGAAATGGGGGGCGGGAAGCGCCGGTTCAAGGGGATGGGTTGCAGTGCGCCTTGCCCATGAAAAAGCCCCGCCAGCTTTCGCCAGCGGGGCCAGTTCAGTCGATGAGCGGCAGAGCTAGCCCGCTACGCGGGTGAACAGGGCCGCCAGCTCGGCCAGGCGCGCGGCATCGCGTCCCTCGGCCTCGGCAGCGGCGTTGTTCAGGAGCCGGATCGAGCCGACAAGCCCGCGCGCATTGCGCTCAGGGTTGGCCTCCCAGCGCGTGATGGCATCGCCGACACGTGTGGCCAGCCCCGCATCAATGGCCTCATTGCGTTGCAGCTGGATGAGGTAGGACCGCGCCACATCCGGCGTGTCTTCCCACACGATACGCGTCTGGGTCTGCGGGTTCACTTCACGCTCGATCACCGCCTCGGCGGCGGCCAGCTCCGCCTCGGAGAGATGCTCGTTTGCCTCAAGGCGCAACACATCCAGTCCGCGCGCGATCTCGCTGGCGTAGATGCGGCCATTATACCAGTAGGACGACCAGTAACCGGCCACGATCAGATTGTCCGGGTCCACCGGACCGCGGTCGAAATAGGCGATCTCGAATGGGTTTTGCGGATCGGTGAAATCCATCACCGAGATGCCGCCCTGATACCAGGACTGCACCATGATATCCCGGCCCGGCACCGGCACCAGCGAGCCATTATGCGCGACGCAGTTCTCGCTGGCGCCTTGCGTGGAGGGCAGCTTGTAGAAACTCTGCCCGCGCAGCACATTGCCCTCGACCGTGGCAATCAGGTTGGCGCCCCAATTAGCCGGGTCTTCGGTGCGGCAGCGCGCCGCTGTGCCGCCGCCCCATTCATCCGTGAAGACAACGACATCGCCCGCATTGTTGAAGGTCGCCGAGTGCCAGTAGGCCATGTCCGGGTCGAAAAGCTCGGCTATGCGCGACGGATTGGCCGGGTCGGTGATGTCCAGCAATATGCCGTTACCGCTGCACGCGCCGCCGGCAATGCCCAGCTCGGGATAGACCGTGATGTCATGGCAGTGATTGGTCTGGGCTGTGCGCTGGCTGGCAATGCCCAGCTGGCCGCCCTGCCAGAGGCCGGCAATCTCGCCGGTTTCACGGTCGGCAAAAATGCGCGGGCTGTCGATCAGCTCGGCCGTTTCCGGCGCATCGAGCGGCACGCGGATAATGTCGATGGAATAGAGCGAGGTTTCCGGGTTCTCGCCCGGCTGCCCGTCAGAGCAGAACTCCAGCTCATCGCCGGAGCGCACAGGCTGGGTGCCTGAATTGTAGACATAAAGGATGTTCTCATCGTTCGGATCGGGCAGCAGGGTATGCGTGTGCGAGCCGCGGCAGGTCTGCACGGCAGCGATCTGGCGCGGCGCGGTGATGTCGGAAATGTCAAAAACGCGGATGCCGCGGAAACGGTCCGGATTGACCTCACCTTCAGCGGCCTCAGAGCCGCAATCGAGCCGCGCCCGGTTATGCTCCACCGACAGGAAGAGCAGATCGCCATAGACCGACACATCGCCCTGACCGCCCGGACACACGACCGCCGTCACCAGCTCAGGCGCATCCCCGGCCACGTTATAGATCAGGAAGCCGTGATAATTGCCCATGATGACGTGATCGCCCTGGAAGGCAAAGTCTGTATTGGCCAGAGCCAGCGGCGTGAAGGCAGGCGGAGTGGCTTCCTCACCGCGCTCCTCGGCTTCACGCGCTGCCTGCATCGCGGCCATGAACTGCGCGGGCGCAAACAGGGCGCGCTCGTCAAAGAAGGCGTCGATGGGCGGAACATTATGCTCCAGCACCATGTTCCAGCTGGCGCTTTCCGCATCGAAAAGCCCGCCTGCCAGATGGGAGCGTTCATCCTCGCCCACCGTGTTCACCTGGGCCTGCGCCGTACCGAGAGCGAGCGACAGGACACCAAGCGCGGCAGTGCATCTCAGCAAGTGTTTCATCGTGAAGTTTCCCCGATTTGCGCAAGCTTTCCTTGCGTCTAGTGATGGTGATGATGGTGGTGGCCGTGCGGCTCTGCCTCGTGCTCTTCAGCGGGCGGCAGATCACGCAGCAGGTTCTGCATGCGCAGGATTTCGGCCATCTGGTCGGCGACGATATGGCCGGTGAAGTCCGACATGATGATGTCCTCGGCGGCGCCTGGATGTTCCAGCAGCTCGTCGACCATGATGAGCGCGCCCTCATGGTGATGGATCATGCCCTCCAGGAAGAGCCGGTCAAAATCCGCCCCGTCTGCAGCAGCCAGCGCGCGCATCTGATTGACCGACAGCATGCCGGTCATCAGCGGGATATCATCAGGATCATAAGAGGCGTGGTGGGCGTGGTGGTGGTCATGCCCGCCAGCCCCGTGATGCTCGTGCAGATCATCGGCTTCCAGCGCCTCGCCGCGCCGCATCAGCCAGTCGCGCATCAGGGCAATCTCATCATCCTGCGAGCGCGCAATGCGCCCGCCTATGGCGATGATGGACGGGTTGGACGTGCGCCCCTCGATCAGCGCGACCATGTCCACCGCCTGCTGGTGATGGACGATCATGTGCTGCATGAAGCGCGTATCGGCGGCTGTGTGACGGGTCTGGCTGAGCGCGCGCGAACGTTCCACGCTGATCTCGCGCGTCGGCTCTCCGGGCGCGCCGGGCTGCAATATGGGCGGACCATCCGCCGCAACGGCCATCGCCAGTGCCAGTAAGGTGCTGACAGCTATCAATTAATTCCCCGGGTTCTTGTGACCATTGGCCTGAACCCTAGCCTCAGGCAGGCCGGGGGCAAGTCGCAAACGCGTGATCGGGTGCGATTGGCCAGTGCTGCTCAGCGTTCCAGCACATCTCGCACCCACGGCCCGTAGGGCGAACCGCCCAGCATGGCCAGCTGGGTCTCGCGGCTGACCTCGTTGATGCCCAGCTGGGGCCGGGCATCGGGGTGCAGGGCCACGCGCAGGGGCCGCGTTCCGCCAGGGCTGGCAATCAGCTGCGCAATGGCATCGGGTATATCCATCGGGTCGGTGCTGCCGCCCCCGCCGCCTGCGCCCATGCCCGCGATCAGTTCTGGATAGGCCGCCAGCCGCTCCTCCGGCGTGCGCTCCAGCAGCGCAGCTGTAAGGGTGCTGGCATTATTCCAGATCTGCGTCGGGTAACCGCCCGGCTGGATGATGGTCACATCGATGCCATGGGGCACCAGCTCATAGGCCATCGCCTCGCTCATGGCTTCCAGCGCGAACTTGACCGGCGAATAATGCCCCAGACCCGGCACGATCACCCGGCCGAGCTGTGAGGATATCTGCACGATCAGGCCGCTGCCCGCCGCGCGCATCGCCGGCAGCACGGCCCGTGCCATGCGGTGAGGGCCGAACGTATTGGTCTCGAAAATGAGGCGCGTCGCCTCCATGTCCTGCAGCTCTATCGGACCGGCAAGCGCGATCCCGGCATTATTGACCAGCACATCGAGCGTGCCGCCGGTCGCCTCGAGCACTTCGGCCACGCCGTTCGCCACACTCTCATCAGAGGTGACATCAATCTCCACCACCTCAATGGCAAGACCCTCGGCCTCTGCCAGAGCGATCAGCTCATCCGCTTCGGCGCGGGGCAGATTGCGCATCGAGGCAAACACCCGCGCGCCAAGGCGGGCATAATGCTCGGCGCCAAGCCGCCCGAAGCCCGACGATGATCCCGTAATGAGGATGGTCTTGCCCGCAAGGAACGGTTCGGAGCGCAGCGCCTTGCCGAGTGCCGGAGAAGCTGCTGCCACCGCACTGATCGCCCCTGCCGCCGCTGCCGTGCCGCCCAGCAAACCCCGGCGGCTGATACCGTGTCTGGCCATGTCCCACTCCCTTCATTGATCGCTCGGCAGCGAGGATAGGCAAAACCGGCGCGAAGACAAACGGATCGGGAAAAGCCGGAAAACAAAAACCCCGCCTGCATCGCGCAGACGGGGTTCTCAGTGTGATGGTGGAGCCAGGCGGAATCGAACCGCCGACCTCTTGAATGCCATTCAAGCGCTCTCCCAACTGAGCTATGGCCCCGGTATTCATCTGGCAGCGGGTTGGGGCCCGCCGGATTTGGAGCGCGGAAACTAGTCAGCTTGCGCGCGCCGATCAAGTGGCAAACGCAATCGCCACCCCGGTGTCCTGCAGCACCCGCTTACGGGGTATCATCATCCTCGTCTTCGACGCCGATATCGGCGTCGAAATCGTCTTCATCCTCATCCAGCAGAATGCCGTCATCCTCGTCTTCGTCGTCGAGATCAGCCTCTTCGTCGGAGAACCCGTCCAGATCGTCGTCGACCGGGGCCTTCTTGCCCTTTACCGGAGCAACATCGTCGTCCTCGTCCTCATCATCACCCAGATCGATGGGCTCTTCGTCGAGTTCGGGCGCGTCATCGTCCGCGTCGTCGTCCTCATCATCGCTCTCGGCGGCGTCGTCAGCCGTTCCCAGCTCCTCATCGTCCTCCAGCCCTTCTTCTTCCTTCTCCTCCTCGACCTTGGGCTTGGGCGCCTTGCGGGCCGGTTTCATCACGGCCTCTGCAAAGTAAGAGACCGGATATTCCTTGCCGGTGAACGGCGAGACAATCGGGTCTTTGCCAAGGTCATAGAATTTCTTGCCGGTTTCCGGGCAGATTCGCTTGACGCCAAGGTCTGGTTTGGGCACGGGACTTGATCCTTCAGCGCTGGATTGGTCTTTGAGGCGGCGCGCCTGTTGCCACGTCTACGCCGCGCTGTCAAAACCCGATTTTCAGCCCGTTACAAGCCCGAAAGTCAAACCCATGGTTTCCAACGGTAAAGCCGCCCTGCACTTGGCTGCATCCGGTCCGCGCACGGCGCGCCAGGGCAGCTCTATCGAGGGCCGGCGCGCCGCCTCGCCGGACAAGTCCATCTCGCACCGGGCCATCATGCTGGCGGGCATGGCGCAAGGCATGAGCCGTATCGAGGGCCTTCTGGAAAGCGCGGACGTGCTGGCAACCGCCGGGGCCGTGCGAGCGCTGGGGGCCGGTGTGGAACGCACCGGGGACGGGCACTGGCAGGTAACAGGCGCGCCGCAATGGCGCTCCCCTGACGGCGATCTCGACCTTGGCAATTCCGGCACCGGCGTGCGCCTGCTGATGGGCGCGGCGGCGCGCTTTGACCTGACGGCCCGCTTTACCGGCGATGAGAGCCTGTCTTCCCGGCCCATGGAGAGGGTATTGGCGCCCTTGCGCCTGATGGGCGTCACCACCAGCGCAGCCAGCGGCGGTCGCCTGCCGGTCACGCTTACCGGCTCTGCCCGGCTCAACGCGATCACCTACACCCCGCCCGTCGCGTCTGCGCAGGTAAAAAGCGCCATATTGCTGGCGGGACTTGGGGCGATGGGCGAGACGGTGGTGATCGAGCCGGAAGCCACACGCGCTCATACCGAGACACTGGCGCCGCTGTTCGGTGCGGATATGTCCATGGAACGAGACGGGCCGGGCCTGGTCGCGCGCGTACGCGGCGGCAAGGCGCTGCACAGCGCCAATGTGCATGTGCCGGGCGATCCCTCCTCTGCCGCCTTCCCGCTGGCAGC
Organism: Glycocaulis abyssi; assembly: GCF_041429775.1. NCBI lineage: Bacteria > Pseudomonadati > Pseudomonadota > Alphaproteobacteria > Maricaulales > Maricaulaceae > Glycocaulis > Glycocaulis abyssi. The sequence continues at coordinate 2,169,442 of NZ_CP163421.1, forward strand.
CGGGCTGGTGGCTGGCACCGGCCCGGTCAGTGTGACGGGCGTGATGACCAATCCCGCACGCTTCGGGCTCTACGAGGTGCTAAAGATGATGGGCGCGGACATGACCATTACGCCTGCTGGCACCCGCGCGGGCGAGGCACTGGCGGACATCGTCGTGCGGCCGGGCAGGCTGAAAGGCGTCGAGGTGCCGCCCGAAATCGCGCCCTCCATGATTGATGAATACCCGATCCTGTCGGTCATCGCGGCCTTTGCCGAGGGCGTGACACATATGACGGGCCTTGCCGAGCTGCGCGCCAAGGAAAGCGACCGGCTGGCGGCCTCTGCCGCGCTGCTGGCCGCCAATGGGGTGAAGGTGGAGCTGGGAGAGGACAGCCTGACGGTTCATGGGCTTGGCCCCGGCGGCGTGCCGGGCGGTGGCCTCGTCAAGACGCTGCACGATCACCGCCTCGCCATGGCGGGGCTGGTGCTGGGCCTTGGCGCGAAAGAGCCGGTGACAGTCGATGATGTCGCCATGATCGCCACCTCCTATCCCGGCTTTTTTGATGACATGGCCGCGCTGGGCGCGGACATCGCCTGAACAGGGCCACGCACCTGCGTGCTTCCCTCATCTGCCCGCACGCTCTAGATCAGACCTCCTACCTTCCCAGCCCGCGAATATTCCCATGACCCAGCCCAATGCCTTTTCCCACTATCCCGATGCCAACGGCCTGTTCGGCGAGTATGGCGGGCGCTTTGTCGCCGAGACGCTGATGCCCAACGTACTGGCGCTGGAAAAGGCGTACGCGAAATGGAAGGACGACCCGGCCTTCGTAAAGGAGCTGGAGGATTTCGCGCGCGATTTCGTGGGCCGTCCCAGCCCGCTCTATTTCGCCGAACGCCTGACCGAAGAGTTTGGCGGGGCGCAAGTGTGGTTCAAGCGCGATGAGCTCAATCATACCGGCGCGCACAAGATCAATAATTGCCTCGGCCAGGTGCTGCTCGCCCGCCTGATGGGCAAGACCCGCATCATCGCCGAGACCGGCGCAGGCCAGCATGGCGTCGCCACCGCCACCGTGGCCGCCCGCTTCGGAATCCCTTGCGAGGTCTATATGGGCGCCACGGATGTGGAGCGCCAAAAGCCCAACGTCTTCCGCATGAAGCTGCTCGGCGCGAAGGTCCACGCCGTCACATCAGGGCGCGGCACGCTCAAAGACGCGATGAACGAGGCGCTGCGCGACTGGGTGACCAATCCGGACGACACCTTCTACGTGATCGGCACGGTCGCTGGCCCCCACCCCTACCCCGCCATGGTGCGCGATTTTCAAAGCGTGATCGGCCGCGAGGCGCGCGCGCAGATGCTCGAGCGCATTGGCCGCCTGCCCGACGCGGCGGTTGCCTGTATTGGCGGCGGCTCGAACGCGATGGGGCTCTTCTATCCCTTCCTGGAAGACGAGAACGTCCGCCTGATCGGCGTGGAAGCCGCCGGCAAGGGCGTCGATACGCCAGACCACGCCGCCAGCCTCAACGGCGGCAAGCCGGGCATTCTCCACGGCAACCGCACCTATCTGCTACAGGACGAGGACGGCCAGATCGTGGAGGGCCACTCCATCTCGGCCGGTCTCGACTATCCCGGTATCGGGCCGGAGCACGCCTTCCTGCACGATGTGGGGCGCGCCGAATACCGACACGCCACCGACGCCGAGGCGCTGGACATGTTCCAGCTCTGCTCCAAGCTGGAAGGCATCATCCCGGCGCTGGAACCCGCCCATGCGCTCGCCCGCGTGCGCGACCTCGCCAAGGAACTGGGGCCCGATGGCGTGATCCTGATGAATATGTGCGGGCGCGGCGACAAGGACGTGTTCTCGGTGGCAGGCGCATTGGGGGTGGAGCTTTAGGGGTTAATTGGCTGCCATTCTGATCGAGCGCGATTGAACGCATGCCCCTCATCACGCGCCCGTTCGTAGAGCAGTTGAGCGTCTGGATCGGCATTGCGACCCGTGCCGTCTTCAACCCTTAAACCCGAACTTAAGCACCACAGTTCAATTTCCCAGTTGCCAGTGCTTCCATCTGGGAAGAGCTCTCTCACGATCCCAAACTCAAAGCCAGTTGAATTATTCATGACCAGATCCTTTATAACAGCTTAGGTTGCAATTTATATTTAAAATAATTAAAATACTTTATATTTAAGCGACTATATGCCGCAGTTTGAATATATAATTTCGTTGTTTTCTATGGTTCTAATCGAACTTTGGTAGCGCTCCCACGCGCTTCCACTGCCGGATTCCTCCCGCTCTATATATACATCCCCCCGCGGCGAGACATAAAACCATTTATAACCAGTATAAGCCCCCATTCTATTAACAGCGTTAACCTCACCGCAAACACGATAACCTTCTCCTACATTCAAATTTCTAAATCTAGCCGATTCGCCATCGATCAATTGGTCTGACACTAGCCGCCTAGCCCTATTCTCCATTACTGTACTACTGCTTTCTTCCTCGGCCGCGCGTTCGTTAACCTCGGAGACGGGTGTCGTGCGATCAAATATATGCTCCCAATATAGAGCCACATATATGCCAGAAGCGCCCAAAATTATGCCGAATATGAATATTGTTATGGTTGACATGCGATATTTCATTTCCGCACCCCCAATGAGTATAGCAAATCTGCGTCATGTTGACTTGCATAAAAGCCAATCTCATATCAGAAAGAATGGTCAACGAACACCTACGAGGCCGGGGCATGCGGACAGCCAAGTGGCAATGCGCTAGCAAAACGCGCCGAAAGGAGAATCTATGATGGGACGTACCGTCCGCATCAGACTTGAAGACCTGCCACCGCTGACGCAAGCGGATCGCGAGCGGCTACGTCGTCTTGCCGAACTCCCCGACGACGAGATCGATACCTCTGACATTCCCGAATGGACCGAGGAGGAGTTCGCCAACGCAGTCTGGCATACCGGCCATGGCAAGCAGCAGGTGACGGTGCGGCTGGACAAGGATGTGCTCGCCTTCTTCAAAAAGGGCGGGCGCGGCTATCAGACACGCATCAATGCCGTCCTGCGCGCCTTCATGGAAGCCCAGCGCAAGACCCCGGCGGAATAGCTTTCCGGCATTCGTGCAATTTTGGAGAAACCGGTTTGTTGATTAGCTTGCTGGCCGCGCTCGGCCTCATCACAGCCCAGCCCATCGTCATGCCCGACAGCCTCGCCCTGCCAGCACCTCAAGGACTGAGCACTCCGGAGACCTGCGATCCCCCTGTGCTTGAGCGGATGGCGGCAGGCACCGAGTTCGACCCTTTGGGGGGATATTGTTTCGACGTGGATATGGCGCAGTATCACATCGTGCTCGAAGAACTTGATGCCGCGTTGGACGAGGCCGGTTTTGAGCTTTCAAACCGTCATATGCTCGTGGTGAGCTCATACACCCGGCGCGATCCGCCGCCCGGTTGCGAGCAGAGCCTTCTGGTATTGCTTGCGCCTCCCGGAGACGGGCCGCTACGGGCTCCGTCACAGCCTGACCTGCGACCGTTTGATGGTGAGGGCGTACTGCTTTTCGCGCCGATCTTCTCCGAAGGTTGCGAGTTATCACGCCGCTAGCAGGCTGACGCCCCTTGCCGATCAGGCATAAAGCGTTATTCAGACCCCGGTGCGCGCGATGGCGCGTCCGGGGTTTCATCTGGGAAACTTAAAGCAGCCATGACACGCCTTTCCGACACGTTTGCGCGCCTGAAATCTGACGGGCAGGCCGGGTTCGTCGCCTATGTGATGGCCGGTGATCCTGATGCCGCCACGACGCTGAAAGTCATGCACGGGCTTGCTGAAGCCGGAGCCGATGTGATCGAGCTGGGCGCGCCGTTTACCGACCCCATGGCCGATGGCCCGCCCATCCAGCGCGCGGCGCTGCGGGCGCTCGACAGCGGCATGACGCTTCGCGGCGTGCTGCAGCTCATCGCGGAGTTCAGGAAGACCAATGCGGCGACGCCAATCGTCATCATGGGCTATGCCAACCCCTTCCACGCCTTTGGCTATCAGGCGTTTGTCGATGCGGCAGCCGCGGCCGGCGGCGATGGCGTGATCTGCGTGGACCTGCCGCCTGAGGAAGACGTGCCGCTTCGCGAGCCGATGGAGCGCGCTGGCCTCTCCCTGATCCGCCTCGCCACCCCCACGACCGACGATGACCGCCTGCCGCAAGTGGTGAAGAACACATCCGGCTTTGTCTATTACGTCTCCACCACGGGCGTGACGGGCGCCGGTATCGGCCAGACGGCAGTAGTCTCCGGCGCGGTCGACCGGGTGCGCAAGGCATCCGGATTGCCGGTTGCGGTGGGCTTTGGCGTAAAAACGCCAGAGCGGGCCGCAGAGATCGCCAAGGTCGCTGATGCGGTCGTCGTCGGCTCGGCGATTGTGGACGCGCTGGCGGATGGTGGTGTGGCCGGAGCGGTCAAACTGGCCAAAGAACTGGCCTCCGCCACCCATAATGCGCGATAATCGCACCAACAGGCAGCCTGGGACAATTACATGAACTGGCTTTCCAAGCTTACCCCTCCGGGTGTTTCGCGCATGTTCGATAAGCGCGACACGCCGGAAAATCTCTGGATGAAATGCCCGGTCTCCGGCGAGATGGTGTTTCACAAGGACCTCGAAGCCGCCCTGCACGTCACGCCCGCGGGCCATCATGTGCGCATCGGGCCGGACGTGCGCCTGCGCTATACATTCGACGCCACGTGGGAAGAAATCGCCCTTCCCGAAGTGGCCAAGGACCCGCTGAAATTCCGCGATGACAAGCCCTATGCCTCGCGCCTTGCCGCTGCCCGCAAGAAGACGGGCCGCGAGGACGCGATGGCGATTGCGGTTGGCCGCATACAGGGCATCGAGACCACCGTGCTGGTGCAGGACTTTTCCTTCATGGGCGGCTCGCTCGGCATGGCGGCGGGCGAATCCTTCCTGAAAGCGGCTGAAACGGCGGTAGAGCGCCGCACGCCGCTTGTCGTGTTTACCGCTGCTGGCGGTGCGCGCATGCAGGAAGGGTGTCTCTCCCTCATGCAGATGCCGCGCACGACCATAGGCGTTGAAATGCTGCGTGAGGCAAAGCTGCCTTATGTCGTGGTGCTGACCGACCCCACGACCGGCGGGGTCACCGCCTCCTACGCCATGCTGGGCGATGTGCATCTGGCCGAGCCCGGCGCATTGATCGGCTTTGCCGGACAGCGCGTGATCGAGCAAACGATCCGAGAAAAACTGCCAGAAGGCTTCCAGCGCGCCGAATACCTGCTGGAAAAGGGCATGGTGGACCGCGTCGTCCACCGCCGCGATCTGCCGCGCGTGCTGGGCAATGTGCTGCGCACGCTGATGAAGCGCCCGCCCGCCAGCGCCAACGTGCCTGCGCCCGCCGCCTGATCCGATGAGCATTCCTGACGCGCTGGCCCGGCTTGCCAATCTGCATCCGGCCAGCATGGATCTGTCACTGGACCGGCTAACGCGCCTGCTGGAAACGCTTGGCAAGCCGCAAGACCGCCTGCCCTCCACCATCCATATCGCCGGGACCAATGGCAAAGGCTCCAGCGCGGCTTTCCTCAAAGCCATCTGCGAGGCCGCGGGCGAGCGCGTACATGTCTACACATCGCCCCATCTGGTGCGTTTCAATGAACGCATCGTGCTGGCAGGCGCAGAGGTCGAAGACGCGCCCCTGCTGGCGGCGCTGGAACGGGTCGAGGCGGCCAATGCCGGGCAGCCGCTCACCTTCTTTGAGGCGACGACGGCCGCCGCCTTCCTCCTGTTCAGCGAGACGCCAGCAGACCGTCTGATCCTGGAAGTGGGCCTCGGCGGGCGGCTGGACGCGACCAATGTCATCACCAGTCCGGCCATCACCCTCATCACCCCGGTCAGTCTCGATCATCAGGCGTATCTCGGTGACACGCTGGAAAAGATCGCGGCGGAGAAAGCCGGTATCCTGAAACGCGGCGTGCCGTGCGTGGTCGGGCCACAGGCTGATGAGGCATTGATGGCAATCGAGCGCGCCGCCCTGCGCCTCAGCGCGCCGCTAACCCTCCATGAGCGCGATTATCACGCCTATGTGGAGCATGACCGGCTGGTCTATGAGGAAGAAAACCTCGTCTGGGATTTGCCGCTGCCCGGCCTTTTCGGCTCGCACCAGATCAGTAATGCAGCCGGTGCCATCGCGGTGGCCCGCAGGCTGGACCTCAGTGAAGAGGCGGTGCGCGATGGCCTGCCAAAGGCGCGATGGCGCGCGCGCATGCAGCGCCTGACCAGCGGTCCGCTCGCCGATATAGCCAGAGCCGGCGAGGCCGAGTTGTGGCTGGATGGCGGGCATAACCCGGCCGCCGGCGAGGTGCTGGCCCAGGCCATGGGCGAGCTGGAATCGCGCGAAGAACGGCCGCTTGTGCTGATCTGTGGCTTCTCCGCCGGGCGCGACGCTGAGGCTTTCCTGAAGCCCTTTGCAGGGCTCGCAGGACTTGTCATCACCGTGTCGGGCTTTGCCGCGCGTGAAGGCGCGATGAGCGCCCAGGACGCCGCCGAAGCCGCGCGCAAGGCAGGCCATCTCGTCCAGACCAGTGCCGGGCTGATCGAAGCGCTCACCGATGCCTGCCATCTGGTGGAGCGCCCGCGCGTGGTCATTTGCGGCTCGCTTTATCTGGCTGGCCACGCCTTGAGTCTGGGCGGCGACGCGCCCCTCGTCACGCCGGGCTGAGCGGCCGTCAAATGACTCTGATAGAAACAATCCATTGTGCGCGGCGTTATTAAGGCCATATCCTGCCTCTTGTCGCGCAAGGAAACGGGCCATGGCGGAATTTTTCAGAATGCTCCTGCACCGGCATGACCGGATGGAGGATGGCCGTCCGTCCGCGCCCGGCTTCCTTGCCCTGTTCCGCCCGTCGCGCAACACCGCCAAGGCCGTCACCTACGCCATCATGCACCTTGTCGTGGCCATGTCGGTTGCCTTCGCGCTGACCTGGAACTGGCGCGCCGCGCTCGCCATCGGCCTGATTGAACCGGCCGTGCAGACGGTCGCCTATTACTTCCATGAGAAGGCGTGGGCGAAGGCAGAGAAGCGCCGTCAGGAACGGCTCGCCGAAGCCTCCTGAGCGACCTCAAGCGAGGATTCCAGAGACGATTCAAGTGACGGGCACCAGCCGCCGCGCGCATTATAGGGCGTGGCAAGACCCGCCTCCAGCAGCACAGCCCCCAGATCACGCCCGTCGGGCAGCTCCATCACGGCAATGACGCGTCCGGCAAAGCTGCCGAGCTGCACATTTCGGATAGCAACCCGCCCACCCGACTGACCTTCCGGCGCCAGCAGGGCTTCAACAAGCGCCTTCGCCCTGTGCCCGGCCTCACGCTCTTCCTCACAGGCCACACGGCGGATTTCCGGCGCGTCCACATCGGCCAGCCGCACCCGCGTCTCCACGCTATGGCCCGGCCAGACGAAGGCACGCACCTCCACCGTATCCCCGTCGATCACGCGCAGCACTTCGGCCTCCAGCGGGCCGGGAATAATACGCTGGGCCTGCGCCATCGGCGCGGTCAGAATGCTTAATAAAATGGTAATAGTCCGCATAAGTGCACAATATCGGAATATATTCCTGTGCCAAGCGTGAGGCGCCATTCGAGCTGCTTCAGTCCCTTCAATTCGTCATTCCCGCGCAGGCGGGAATCCAGCATTTCTGTCTGGGCCTTAGCCCCGCAGCTCTGGATGCCCGCCTGCGCGGGCATGACGAACACGAAGGCAGGTGGACAATAGGAGGCAACAACCCGGTTTACGCCAGGAAAACCCGAAAGAATTTCTCCATTTTATCCCACCCCTCCCGGAGTGCACGTATTATGGCTTTACCGGTTCGAGGGATGGCTGAGGTTCGCGACGCGGCCAAAAACGATCCGGGTGCAGGCTGAAACGGCCTGCCGCTCCAGGTGTCCGGCGCAAGGGACTGACGAGACCTTCGCAAAAGCCGGTTCACTGTGCCGCATGGCGCTTAATGGGGTTACGGCAATGGCACTCATGCCCTGCAGGCAGCGGATGGCCCTTAACGGGCATGAGACTTCCGCCTTGAGAGTGAAACCCTTCCGCCCGGCATCCGGGCTATCCGCTGCGCCATCCCGCCCCTTGCCGGAGCATCCGGTGAGGCGAAACCCGCATGCGTGCCCAACCCTTCAAAAATCGTGGGTGATGCCGTTCTTTTCCCAATCCCCATAGCGCGTGGGTTCAGGGCCTTTGCGTCCGCCCAGCTCTTCAGGCAGGGGGGCAGCGCTTTTCGCCGCCTTGCGGCGTGCCTCGGCCTCGGCAAGCGCGCGTTTTGCCGCCGCACTGAGCGGTTTTGCGGGTCTGTCTTGCGGGTCGGTCGGGTTCATACCAGATATCTAGGATCAAACAGGCCGCAAGGCCAATCCTCCCCGCATGTCACGAGGCAATTGCGATGACATTCAACACGCTGCGTACCTTCATGCTGCTGGCGGCTCTCACCGCGCTGTTCATCGGCGTCGGCTATCTCATTGGCGGTCCGGGCGGGGCAGCGATCGCCTTCTTCATTGCTGCCGCGATGAACGTGTTTGCCTGGTGGAATTCCGACAAGATGGTTCTGCGCATGCATGGCGCGCGCGAGATCACGCCCGATGAGCGCGATCCTGGGCTTCGCCGCTACGCTGAAGACACGATTGCGCTGGCTGACCGCGCAGGCATGCCGCGCCCGCGCGTCTATGTCATCGATACGCCCCAGCCCAACGCCTTTGCCACCGGACGCGATCCCAACAATGCCGCCGTTGCCGCCACGACGGGACTTCTCTCCCGCCTGACACGCGAGGAAGTGGCCGGGGTGATGGCCCATGAGCTGGCCCATGTGAAGAACCGCGACACGCTGACCATGACGGTTACCGCAACGCTGGCCGGGGCCATCGGCTTTCTGGCCAATTTTGCGCTTTTCTTCGGGGGCAATCGCGGACCCGGCGGGCTGATCGGCGCGATTGCGCTGGCGATCTTTGCGCCCATGGCCGCCGGGCTTGTGCAGATGGCGATATCACGCTCGCGCGAATATGAAGCCGACCGGGTGGGCGCCGAGATTGCCGGCAACCCGATGTCGCTGGCCGCTGCGCTGGAAAAGATCGAGCGCGGCGCACGCACCACACTGAACCCGGCTGCCGAACGCAATCCGGCAACCGCCCACATGTTCATCATCAACCCGCTGAACGGTCAGGGCGCGGACAATCTGTTTTCCACCCACCCTTCGACCGCCAACCGCATTGCGCGCCTGCGCCAGATGGGCGGTGCGGGGCGTTATCCCGGCGGGCCGTGGGGCGAGGAAGGGCCGTGGTCTCGCGGACCGGGCGGACAGGACACCTCCGGCCGATCAGCCGGTCATGGCGGGCCTTGGGGGTAATTTCTCATACTGACAAACGCAAAGAGCCGCTCATCTGAGCGGCTCTTCGTCCAGGGGGAAGCGGCGGGACGCACTTCCTCACCCTGAAGTGCCTGGCCCTCCGCCAGTCCGCCTCCGGGGATTGGGCGGGGAGGAGACGGGTGGCGGAGGGCAGGCCGGTGTCAGGAGCTAATCCCTATTTCCAGGGATCGCTCTCGTCACCGTCTTCATCGGCGTCGGACTCAAGATCTTCAGCCTGCTCCTCATTGAGCTCTTCGGTGATCTCGTCAGCGTCCGCATCGCCGTCATAGCCGGCATCATCGCGGTCAAAGGCGGCGTCCGGGACGCTGTAGGCGTCGTCCGCATGCTCATCGCGCTCTTCGTCGCCGTACTCGTCCTTGTCGTCATGCTCGTCGAGCGACTTGTCGAGCGACGGGCCGTACGGATCAGCCGGGACCTCTTCCAGATCGACCGGATCTTCATCGGCCATCGGATCGTCGGCAAGCGGATCGTCCGTCATCGGGTCCGCGAAGGGGTCGGGCTGGGCATCACCTTGCGTGGCGACGCGCCAGGCAGCGTATTCGTCTTCATCCAGACCGCCATCCAGATCCACATCATACAGCGTGAATTCGGCTTCAGTGGTGGCCGGGTCGATCGCCTGAATCTCCTCAAGGCTCACGCGGCCATCACCATCGGTATCGGCTTCCTCAAACGGAACCGCGAGAGCCATGCCGGCCAGCGCGAGAGCCGAAACGCCAGAAATCAGAAACGTCTTCATGTCTGTCATTCCTCTGTTGCGCCGGTCCGTCGAAGCGGGGGAAGCGGGGGCAGACCGGCCAGACATGGGATCAATGCGATCGCCATCTGAATCGTTCCCGCTCGTGATGCAGAGAAATTGCAGCAAAAAGCCCCGGCCTGACTTGGCCGGGGCTTTTTTTATTTTGATTACAATGCCCTAAAGGGCGTGCCTTTTCTGTCCTAGCCGACCGGAACCGGCGTCTGGAAGGTCGAGGTACAGGCATCGGTCAGGCGCCAGTGCCCGTCAATTAGGCGGAAATGGCAGCGGGCGTGATCGCGCGCCGGCATACCCAGATTGGCCGAGCTTGTGCCTTGAGGGTTGAGCATCTGGAAACGCCCGTCGGGGAAGACATAGGAAATCCGCTCGCTTGACGAGACTCTCTGCTCAAGCACGCACAAGGGCGGCTGCATCAGCACGGTGCGCACCGAATGATCGCCCATGCGCTGGCCGAATATCTGGTTGCGCAGCGCCGGATCCTCACTGCGCAGGCGCGCGGCCAGCGCAGCGCTCTCAGGCGGAAGACTGTCGGCCAGCCCGGCCGCATGCCCGGCAACGATCTGGCCAAACGCCGCGCGTTCAGCGGCGTCCGCCTCCCGGCAGGTCGTTGTGGCGCAGGCGCTGACGGCAAGACCGCAAAGGGCGGTTACAAGGGCGAGGCGTTTCATGGCGCAGATCAACTCCGTTCATGTGTTGCCGGTGACAATGCCTTACCCGGCAGCCTTCGCCAAGCGCGCCGTAGCATGGCCCTGCCAATCAGCACCCGCCCGCCATCGCATCGATCCAGCGCGCAACCAGTGCCAGCCCTTCAGTGTGGGCCACGCTGCGCCCCAGCTCCGGCATCATGGCATCGGGCCGCGTTGTTTCCATACGGAAGGTGAAAATGGAGGCATCGCTGTCACCCGGCACGATGGAATAGAGCCTGTTGCCCGTGCCGCGCCCGGCAGCAATCGGCGGCTTGCATACGCCAAAGGCCGGTCCCGTCATTTCTGACGGCTCCAGATAGAGCCCTGACGTGCGCGCATGGCCGGTGCGCGAATGACAATGCGCGCAATTGATGTCGATATAGGCCCGCGCGGCAGCGTCCAGCGCCATGCCTGAAAGCGTGGTCTCACCGTGCCAGACCGCGCTGCGCGGAGCCGCATCGTGTTCCGCCGGCCCGCCTGCGAGAAGCCCCGCCTCGCGCCAGAAGGCGAGCTGGTTCTGCTCTCCATGCGCGTAAGGATAGCCGCCATTGAGATGGCGCGCACGCGGACCAATGGGGCGCAGCTGCGCGTCCGCGGCATTGGTGATGTGGCACTGGGCGCACTGGTTCACGTCCGGAATCTGGTAGTTGAGGGCCTGGGAGCGCCCGCCGGCGGCAATCAGGGTCAGGTCCACAAACGCGCCGGTACGGGCCAGACGCGTGGAGCGCTGATCCTCGTTCCATGCGTAGGGAATGGCCGCCCACCCCGCTTCCCGCCGCACCAGGATGCGCGTTTCGATAACGCGTACCGCAGACAGATCGAGCGCGCGCCCGTCGAAATGGGCGTTGGGATCGAAATCGAGCGCCACTTCCTCAAAGCCCTCTCCACCGCGCGGATAGTAGAAGGTCTTGGTGATGACGGTGCCGACGGGAAACTCGAACACCTCCTCATCATGCCAGCTGGCGGGCTCTGCCCCTTCGGGCAGCCAGACCGTCCTGAGCTTCAGCGCATAGTCGGAAAACAGCGCGGTATTCATGCCATAGGGCACGACGCCGTCGGCGAGCACCAGCCGCTCCCCCTCAATGCGGAACTGGCCCCACTCCTCCAGCGTGACGGGATTGCCGCTGGCGTGGAAAGCCGTGGCGGCCTCCCACGTGGCGGTGCCGGCCGGAGAGGCGGGCCCGCCCCCCTCTCCGGCATCGTTTCCGCACGCGGCAAGCACGAAGCCTGCCGCCAGCAAGGTGAGGATGTGCTTCATCGGGCCAGCCTAGAAGGGCAGTTCTACCGCTGCACGCGGCTCATGGCTGCAATCGTGCTCCGCCGTGGCGATACGCGGATTGCCATACCCGCCAGGACCATCGGCATTGAGCACTTCGGCACCCGAAACGCAGATACGCAGATCATCCGGCAGCGCGCCATCGACCATCTTGGCCTCGTCCACATACCCGTCCCAGAGCACGTCCGGGATGCGGCCCGTCGGGCCGAACAGGGCAATGCGCAAAGCCTGCAGATCCATCCCGTCCGGATTGTTCCCGCCGCCCTCAAACGTGTTCCCATGGATATGGATGCGCTCCGGATAGGGATCGAAATCGCTCTCCACGCCCAGCTCGGAGAAACCGGCCGAATGCAGCGAGGAGATGATCACATTGGCCGTGCGGTTGCGCGACACGCGATTGTTGAAAATCTCCACATCATCATTGGAGTTGACGAGAATGCCCGTACCAGCCGGCACATTGGCGACCGGCGTGCCGGCATGGCCGAAATTGCGCGTATTGTTCTCATAGACATCATTGTCGAACACGCGCGTGCCATGGCCGGGGCGGGGGAGGTTCGGCATGTTGAAGACCAGAATGCCGCCCGTATTGTTGGTCGCCACATTGCCGTACACGTCCGCGTCCATCGAGTTTTCGATCTCGATCCCCGCCACATTGTATTCGGCGCGGTTACCCCGCACGACGATATTGTCCGACTGGCCGACATAAATGCCTGCGTCCGATGCGCCAATCGCCACCGAGTCCTCGATCAGTACATTGCGCGTCAGCACCGGATAGATGCCATAGGCGCCATTATCGGTGGAGACGCCTCTGGTCCATTCGGTGCGCACCCGGCGGATGACGATGTTCTCCCCGCCCGTGACTTTGAGCGCATCACCGATCGTGTCCTCGATCGCGAGGTCCTCAATGGTGAAATTGTTGGAGCCCGTCACCAGAAGCCCCTCAGAGCCCGCGCGCTGCTCGGCGAAGGAGAGGATTGTCTCGTCCATGCCCGCGCCGCGGATCGTGACGCCGTCGACATTGGCCAGCGAAAGCCCGCGCTCGATGACAAACACGCCGGCCGGTATCTCGATGACACTACCGGGCGCAGCATCCAGCAGCGCCTCCATCAGCACGTTCTGGTATTCACGGTCCGCGCTGGACACATCGCGCGTCTGGCCGGTCTGCTGGCCACAAGCCTGCAACACGGCCAGTGCAGAAAAAGCCGCCAGTCCGGCGCGCCAGATAGCTCTCATCGGATAGTCCTCCCCAGACAGGTCATCGATACGCGTGTTTCCGCGTTTCACTGAGCGATCAGTTTGCGAGTTTATTTCAGCAAAGGAAAGGGGGCCTCTGCCGCTTTGCGCGAAACCTAGTTCCACCAGCCAAAGACAAGCCCGCGAATGCTCTCAAAGCTCCACAGACCTGCCAGCATGCCGGCAAGCGCGATCAGGAATATCCAGAAGCGATAGCGCCGCGTCAGTCGCCAGAAACCGCGAACCGCAATGACGCTGGCGCGCCATCCGGCAATGCGCACTGGCAGGCCGATGACCAGGCTGGCCACCAGGGCAACAGCAAATATCTGTATTTCATAAGGAATTTCCGCCATAACCTTCTTTTCCTCAAAAAGGCAGGCGGCGTTTCCTAGTTTTGTCCGCCTGACGGGTTGATCCGGTCGTCACGCATGATGCCGCCCCCGCCTCCGGGGTCGGACGGTGCGCAATAGGGCCAGCTGCCGGTATTCTGCCCGCGCTCCGGGCAGACGGTTTCGCCCGGCACATTGGCGCAGGCCGCCAGCATGGCAAGGGTTGTCGCAAAGCCCGCAAGCAGGGCTGGGCGCCGTAGGCGTGGCGTCAAGGACATGATGAGCGGGCTCCCTCTGGCTGGCCAGATGATCGCCCCTGCCCGGCTGGCTGGCAAGGCGTTTTGCATCAGCTTTCAGGGTTCACGGCGCCTTAACGCTGTTGGCGTTAGCTGGTGTGTGTTCAATCAAGGCAATACGAAACACCCGTGACCCGCACCTCCATCCGCGTTCCTGTCGGTACACACAAGCGCCGCCCGAAGGGCTGGATGCTGCTGGCGCGTGCGCTGACGGCGCTGGCCACCGTCACAATCCTGCTGGGCACTATGTATCTGGTCAGCCTTGCGCGTGACCTGCCTGATACTTCCTCGCTCGCGGCAGCGCCCACCGGCACCGCCATGACATTTCTAGACCGGCATGGCCGGGTGATCGCCCGGCGAGGCGACAGTTCCGGGACAACGATAAGCGCCGATGCCCTGCCCCATCACCTCGTCGACGCGGTGCTGGCGGTGGAAGACCGGCGCTTCTATCACCATTTCGGCATTGACCTGATCGGTACCACCCGCGCCGCGCTGGCAAACCTGCGCGCCGGACGCGTCGTGCAGGGCGGCTCCACCATCACCCAGCAGCTGGCAAAAAACCTCTTTCTGACGCCAGACCGCACTTTCCGGCGCAAGGCGCAGGAAATGATGCTCGCCTTCTGGCTGGAAACCCGCTTCACCAAGGACGAGATACTCGCCCTTTACCTCAACCGGGTCTATTTCGGGGCCGGAGCCTGGGGCGCAGAAAACGCCTCGCGGCGCTATTTCGGGCGCGGTCCCCATGAGCTGGATATCGGCGAGGCGGCGCTGCTGGCGGGTCTGCTGAAAGCCCCGTCGCGCTACTCCCCGGCCAGTGACACGACGCGCGCGGCCGTGCGGGCCACCGTTGTTCTGGACCTGATGCTGGCCACCGGCCGGATCACCGAGGAGGAAAGGCTGGCCGCTGCCTCTGCGCCGATCCGTGTCTCGCGCGGTTCCTCCAGCCCCGGCGCGGGCTGGTTTGCCGATTTTGCCGCCAGCGAGGCGCGCACCCTGCTGGCCCTTCATGCCCCCTCATGGGAGGGCGATGTGGTGGTGCGCACCACGCTGGATATCGAGGTGCAGCGCGCCGCCGACAGCGCCCTGACGCGCGGCCTTGCCGATCCGGACATCGCACGCGGGGCTGCCAACGGGGCCATTATAGCGCTCGACGCGGCTGGCGCGGTCGCGGCCATGAGCGGCGGCACCGACTATGCCCGCTCGCCCTTCAACCGCGCCACGTCCGCCCGCCGCCAGCCGGGTTCGGCCTTCAAACCCTTCATCTACGCCTCCGCCTTTGAAGCCGGATGGTCTCCGGCTGATCTCATGATCGACGAGCCGGTCAGCTATGGCAGCTGGTCCCCGGCCAACTGGGAAAACCGCTATGAGGGCGAGATGACGCTGGAGCGCGCCTTTGCCCGCTCGTCCAACTCCATCGCGGTCCAGCTGGCCGAAGCCACCGGGCGCGCCTACACGCTGCGCCTCGCCCGGCGTCTCGGCATTGAGAGCCCGATGGAGAACACCCATTCCCTGTCTCTGGGTGCCTATGAGGTGACGCCGCTGGAGCTGGCACGCGCCTATGTGCCGTTTATGAATGGCGGGCGGGCCGTGGAAACCCACGCCGTAATCCGGCTCGAAACCCCTTCAGGCGAAGTTCTCTGGGCGCGCGAAACCGGCCCCGGCCCCATCGTTCTGGCCGACCGGGTCGTGCGCGAAATGGACCAGCTCTTTGCCGCTACAGTCCGCTATGGCACCGGCCGCTCGGCCGCTGTTCAGGGCCGCGAAGTGCGCGGCAAGACCGGCACCACCAATGGTTTCCGCGATGCGTGGTTTGCCGGCTGGGCCGATGGCCTTGTCACCGTGGTCTGGACCGGCAATGATTCCAACGCGTCCACCGATGCCGGGTCGGGCGGCACCGGACCGGCGCGCATTTTCGCCTCCATGCTCGCGGCCGCACCGGTGATCGCCATGCCCGATGACATGCCCGCCGCTCCGGCCACGGACCCGGACAGGCTGGCGCGTCTATTAAGCGCGCTTGAGGATGAAAACCTTGTCAGCACAGCCTATGAGGAAAGCCCGCCGCCTGCGCCGCCCGCCAGCGAGCCGGCCGAGGATCCGATTGCCGGACTGCTGACGCGCCTGCCACGGGACTGAGCGGCTAGCTCTGACGCTATTGAGGCACTAGGCTGGCGCCTTACCCCGCTGCCAGCCTGAAAGCCCTTGCCATGTCCGTATTGCGCGCCCTGCCCGTCCTGCTTGCGTCCGCCCTGCTGCTTGCCGCCTGCGGCGACAGGAATGAGGGACGCGAGCCGCCTGCAACCCGCGTCACCTCCGATGACGCCGCCGAGGCTGCGCGCGTGCTGGGACTGGAAGAGCCGGGCCGGGCGGACTGGGAGAACCGCGAGTTTGCCAATGGCGTCTTCCGCTTTGAGAACTTCACCCTGCTGCTGGCGCAAGTGGAGACAGAAGGCGGAGAAGACGCAGAAGACACGCTGGTAGAGAGCCGGCTGAACGCGGAGATCATGGAGATTGCCGCACCGCGCCTTGAGGAGGGTGTGGTCCGCTTTGACCGGTTGACGCTGGAAAACGCCGTGCTGACGGACCTTGAAGGCGGTGAAACCCGCTTTGAGCGCCTCGTCATCGACCGGCCCGGCCCGGCCCTCTCACGCTCCATCGCGGCCTCCTTCACAGGCGAGACAGACGATCTGCCTGATCTGGCCGCCAACCTCGCCGCCTACAGCTTCCGGGAAATGTCCCTGGCGGGCCTGTCGGTGTCCCTCCCGGAGGGAGACGGCACGCTGCAGGCAGCAAATGTCAGCCTGCGCGGTCTGGACGAGACCGGGCTGGAACTGGCGCGCGTGGAAAGCATCAGCTTTGACGGCCCCGCCACGCGCTTCGAGATTGAAAACGTTGAAATGGAGAGGGTAGGCGCGCGCTTTCTCGCCTCGCTGTTTGATGACGAGGCCGCGTCGCTGCTCCAGACCGCCATTTCCGGTAACCCGGCCGATTACTATCGCAGCCTCTCCATGACCGGCCTCTCCGGCGTGGCGAGCGGCGTGGTCTACGAGATGGACAGCTTCAGCGCTGACGTGACACCCGAAGGCGAGCGCCTGCGCACAACCGGCTCCATGCCGGCCTTGCGCCTTTCCGCTGAGCGCGGCAGCGATCCGGGCGAGCATGTCCACAACGTGCTGGGATTCCTCGGCTATGAGGAGGTGGTGCTGCGTTTCGAGACCGATACGATCTACGATCCGGCCACAGACACCCTCCAGACCCAGAACAATAACCGCTTTGTCTGGGAAGACGGGCTGACACTCTCGGCGCAACAGCAGATTTCCGGCGTGCAAGCCTATGGCGATGCTGTCGCGGCCGCGCGCGATAGCGCAGTCTCCGAGCCCGAAGCGCTGGCAGAGCTGGAACGCCTCCTGCGCCTGCACAGGCTGGAAATCCGCCTGGAAGACCACTCCCTTCTGGACCGCAGCTTTTCCGCCTATGCCCAGATGAGCGGTGTCACCCCGGCGCAGATGCGCGTACAGGCTTCCGCCCTGATCGCGCTTGGCCTGTCGGCCCTGCCAGCCGAAATCCCCCGGCCCTTCATCAATGCGATATCCCGGCCCTTGTCCGACTTTGTGCGCGATGGCGGCACGCTCATCATCACGCTCGATCCGCCAGAGCCAGTGCCGCTGCCTGCGCTGGTCAGCCCGTCGGGCGAGTTTGACATCGACCGGCTGGGCCTGGCGGTAAACGTGGAACGGCCCGGACAGGAATAAGTCAGCCCCTTGGACCGCAGCATCATCATTTTAAGCTCGCTGGTAGCGGGCAGCCGGGTTGGCGGCAGCGTCAGCGCCGCCGTGCTGACGCGCGCAGGCTTCACGCCTGAGCATGTGCCAAGCGTGATTTTCGGCCGCCATCCGGGCCTTGGCGCTCCGGGCGGTGGAGCCGTGCCCGATACGGTGTTCGCGGGCGCGCTAGACGGCCTGCTGGCCCATGGCGCTCACTCCCGCGCACGCGCCATCCTCACCGGCTATTTTGCCAGCGCGGAGCAGGTGCGCACAGCTGCCGCCTTCATAGAGACCGCCAAAGCCGCCAACCCGGACATATTCGTGCTGGTCGACCCGATCTGCGGCGATGGCGTCGCCGATGGCACGGCGGACGGGCTTTATGTGAAGCGCGAGACCGCAGAGGCCATTGCCGCCCGGCTGGTCCAGCTGGCCGATCTCATCACGCCCAACGCGTTCGAGCTGGCCTTCCTGACAGGACGGCCCGTGACGGATACAGCGTCTGCCAGAAGCGCCGCAAACACGCTTGCAAAACCCGTCCTCGTCACCTCTGTACCGGAGGGAACAGACCGGCTGGCGGTTCTGCTGGCAGACGGCCAGACAAGCTGCTCTGCCGCCGTAGACCGGCTGGAGGGCGTGCCGCACGGCACGGGCGATCTGCTGGCCGCGCTGGCGCTGGTGGCGCGTCTGGAAGGCGATACGGGGCAAGCGCTGTGCGATCACGTTACAGAAGCCTGCGAACGGGTGATCCGCGCCAGCCTGGAAGCCCGCAGCCACGACCTGCTGCTGGGCGCGCTTGAACACGCGAAGCCTTCATAAGAAAGACCTTGCCCCATGAGCATCACGATCCACGGACACATCGCGCCCGGCTTTGAAGCCGTCGCCGACGCCATGCGCGCCAATTTCGAGGCCGGTGACGAGATCGGCGCAGCCTTCGCCCTCTATGAGAAGGGCGAGAAGCGCGTCGATATCTGGGCGGGTCATGCCGACCGCGCGCGAACGAAGGACTGGCAAGAGGGCACCCTCATCCCGGTCTTCTCCACCGGCAAGGCGATCAGCGCGATTGTCGCGGCCTACGCTGTCGATCAGGGCTGGCTCACCTATGACACGAAGCTGGCCGATCTCTGGCCGGAGTTTGCCGCTGAAGGCAAGGAGGCGGTCAGTTTCGGCGATGCGCTCTCCCATCAGGCAGGCCTGCCGGGCTTCACTGAAGCGATGGAGCCTTCCGACTGGTTCAACCGCGAACTGATCGAGGCGCGCCTGGCTGCCATGGCGCCCATGTGGCCGCTGGGCGAAGGCAGCGGCTATCACCCCATTACCTTCGGCTTCCTGGCCGATGCCGCCATAAGACGCGCAGACCCCAGGGGCCGCACGATTGGCGGGCTATTGCGCGAAGTCATCGCCGGACCGCGCGATATCGATGTTCATATCGGCCTGCCTGAATCGTTGCATGCGCGTGCGGGCGAGCATGTCCTGCCGCCACGTCCGCCGCATCTGGGCAAGATGAATGCAGAGAAGCAGGCGGCCTTCCTCAAAGCCTGGTCCTCGCCCGGACGGCGCGGCGCAGCCGAATGGCGCTCGGCCGAGTTTCCCGCCGCCAACGCGCACGCCACCGCCAGGGGCCTCGCCGAGCTGATGGGCGTGTTCGCGACAGGCGGGCTTTTGCGCGGCGAACGCCTGTTGAGCGAAGCGGTCGTGAACGAGGCGATGGAAATCCGCGTAGCGGGTGAAGATCGCGTCCTGCCCTTCGATATCGCGTTCGGGGCGGGCGTGAACGTGAGCCGGGATTCAGGCTGGTTCGGCCCTGAGCCCCGCGCGGTCGGTCATTACGGCTTTGGCGGCTCATGCGCCTTTGCCGACCCGGTAACCGGCCTGTCCGGCGCCTATGTGATGAACCGCCAGATGGATGTGCTGGCCGGCGATCCGCGCGCAATAAGGCTTATTGAAGCGGCGTACTAGCTTTTCTCCCCCCGCCTGCGGGGGGAGTGGTCCGAAGGACCGAGGGGGGGATTTTGAAAAGAAAAGTTTCCCCCCCCCCTCCGTCTGGCAAGCCAGACACCTCCCCCGTAAACGGGGGAGGAAACCAAATTGCACCCTAATACGGCGTGATCCCCTTGGCCTGGGTCCGCAGTTCCGGCGCGACACCGCTCTTGCCCTGCCGGGCTAGATAATCGTCGACTGCCCATCGTACCGACGGGAAAGCGAGCTCGTCCCCGGGCAGATCATCGAGCGCGAAGAAGCGCACCTCCAGACTCTCCGGGCCGGGCCTGATATCCGGCTCGGCAAGCCGCGCGCGGAAGAAAATCTGCACCTGTGAAATCCGCGGGACGGAATAGACGCCGATCAGGTCTTCAATGGCGATGACGGCAAACGCCTCCTCCCAGGCTTCGCGTTTTGCCGCCTCCTCAACACTCTCGCCCTGCTCCATGAAGCCTGCGGGCAGCGTCCAGAAACCGGAGCGCGGTTCAATCGCCCGGCGGCACATCAATATCTCTCCATTCGCGTTGAACACGACAGAGCCAGCGACGATTTTCGGGTTCACATAATCAATGAATCCGCAGGTGGAGCACACGTTCCGGGTGCGATTATCGCCTTCAGGCACAGTGCGTTCGAACTTGGGCGGTTGGTCTGGCATGGCGCTACGCGGGCCTCCTGTTGGACTGCCTGACACCGCCCCTTTTCCGTATCAGGACGGAATTGACATTGAACCGTGACAATTGGCGTGTAGTCTACCCGAAGCTCAGTCATCGGATGAAGAGGGCATTATGGGTGACAAGGCAGAATTTGACCTGGCGGCCTCGCCGGGCCAGCTCCTCCACCGCGCACAGCAATTTGCCGCCGAGCGCTTCTCTGCGGCCACGGGCGGGGTGGAAATCACCCAGCGCCAGTTCGCGGTCTTGAGCGCGCTGAAAGAGGCAGACGGCCAGACCCAGACCCAGCTGGTCCAGCGCACCGGGATTGACCGTTCCACGCTGGCAGAGCTGGTCAGCCGCATGGCCACGCGCGGCCTTGTGGCACGCGAGAAAGCCCCCGGCGATGCCAGAGCCAATGCGGTGAAACTCACCGATGAGGGCCGCGCCCTGCATCAGACCGCCGTTGATGGCGCGAAAGCCGCTGACGAGGCGATCCTGTCCGTCCTTGCCAAGAACAAGCGGGCCAATTTTGTCGATGCGCTGGTGCGCATATCGCGCGCGCTGGACCCCGATACCGGTCCCAAGGGCAAGGAGAAGGCGGCCAAGAAGGACGCCAAGGACAAAGACAAGAAGAAAAAGAAGAAAAAGAAGAAGTAGCCCCTACCCGCGGAGCTCCGCCTCTCTCACCGCCGCATGCCAGACAGGCTCTAGCCTGCGCTGCCATATCTCCGGCGTGATCGCCCCGCGCCAGCGCGCGCGGATAATGCCCTCTCCATCAATGATGAAGGTTTCCGGCGCGCCTGTAACGCCCAGCTCTAGCGCGGCGCGGCGCTCATGGTCCGCCGCCAGCGTCGTGAACGGATTACCCAGCCGCGCAAGGAAGGCGAGGCTGTTTTCCGGCCGGTCGGCATAGGTGATGCCGTGAACGGGAATGCCGCTCGCCGCCAGCTCCTCCAGCAGCGGATGCTCTATCTCGCACGGCCCGCACCAGCTCGCCCAGAAGTTCAACAGATAAGGCCCCTCGATTGTTTCAGGATCGAAATGGGCAAAGCCTGCACCAAATTCCGTAACCGGAAGCTCCGGCAGGGCCCGGCCCGTCATCGGATCGCCCAGCGTACCTTCACGCCCGGTCAGCGCGATGGCAAACACCGCCAGCAGCAGGGCTATGGCACCGAGCGGCGCCCAGAAGACGATGCGGCTCATGGCTGGCCGTCTCCGGCCATTTTCTGCCATTGGCGCGCCCTGGCCCGCTGACGAAAGCTGAGCCAGATCAGCAGCACAATACCGCCGACGGTAAGGCCGTAACAGCTCCAGACCCATACCGCGTGGCCGCCCATGGAGAGAAATTCCGCCATCACGCGCTCTCCCCTTCGATCTTCCGCCTTGCGCGTGCCTCGGCGCGCCGGGCAAGGCTCATATTGCGCACATTCATCAAGACGAGCGCGGTCATCAGCGCGGTAAACGCCAGCGCCATCACCAATAGCGGCCAGAGCTGGCTCATATGGATGGTCGGGCCATCGAGCCGGATCACGCTTGCCGGCTGATGCAGCGTATTCCACCAGTCCACGGAGAATTTGATGACCGGCAGGTTGATCAGCCCCGCCATGGCAAGGATCGCGCCTGCGCGCGCGGCAAGGCGCTCATCCTCTATCGCGGCGCGCAGCGCCATGTATCCAAGATACAGCAAGAACAGGACCAGCATGGAGGTAAGGCGTGCATCCCACTCCCACCACGTCCCCCACATGGGCCGGCCCCAGAGCGATCCGGTCGCCAGCGTCAGGAAGGCAAACACGGCCCCGATGGGCGCCAGTGCCTGCGCGGCGAGATCAGCGATATTGTGGCGCCAGATGAAGTAGACAAAGCTTGCCCCGCCAAGGCCCGCATAGGCCGCCATGGAGAGCCAGGCTGACGGTACGTGCACATACATGATGCGCACCGTGTCGCCCTGCTGATAGTCCGGCGGCGAGAAGATCAGCGCCCAGGGCAAGCCGATGGCAAAGAGGATCGCTGCACCCCAGCCGAACCACGGCACAAGCCGCGCCGCAAGACGCTCAAAACGCTCCGGATTGGCAAAGGCGCTCCACATCTCGCTTCACCTAGACTTTGAGCCGTTATTCCGCAAGCGGACGCAGCGCCGCAGGGAGGCTTTTGGGTTACCCGTCGAGGTTTTCGCGTTTTGCCGAGATTTCGTACAACTTCAACCCATCATGATGGTCTGGCGCCCAACGCATTCCGATTACCTCGGGCCTCTCAGAAATAACCGACCACGCCGCAGCGGAAACAAAATAGGTTGCCCGATATCCTTCATTATATTGCACGCAAACACCCTTTTTCTCTAGGCGTCTAAACAAATATAGAAGTCTAGGTGAAGGAGCGCCAATTATGTGAGA
This sequence comes from Glycocaulis abyssi, assembly GCF_041429775.1. NCBI lineage: Bacteria > Pseudomonadati > Pseudomonadota > Alphaproteobacteria > Maricaulales > Maricaulaceae > Glycocaulis > Glycocaulis abyssi. The sequence goes on from NZ_CP163421.1 coordinate 2,192,184, forward strand.
GTCACGGCCACGCAACTTTCCGATCAAGAACAATTTCTCATCACGCGGCAATTTTCTTAGTGTATCCGAAATTATTCTTGGTCTGATATTCTGAACAAGTATCGCAGCACCCTTCTTGTATAACTGCTTTGTACATTCGGCGACAAACAAAATTACGCTAAACGCCGTAACACCAATTGGTGCGCCTAGCAGGAGCGCACTGACGAACATTGGTATGAGCCAGCCCCCGTCGGTTAGGCGAGAAACTTCCTCGTTTACCCAACTAAAATAAATCAAAGCCACGCAAGAAGCACCCGCACCTGCCATCGCTGCGAGCGGCCGCTTCGTGATATTAAAAAGCGAACTTAAGAATTGAAGGTCCATTTGATCCTCGATGCGCCCCACGCGTGGCAACACTAGGTGTTACTATCTCGAGTCTCGCTGTGATGACACCTTCAGCCACTACTCCAGCCGCCCTCTCAAGGCCGCCGCCATACCGAAAGGTGCCAGCGCCAGCGCGGCCAGCGAAAATGCGCCTGCCAGCATCAGGTTCGCGCCCGCAAGGCCCGTCCCCTCCAGCGCGGTGCGGCCTGCACCGGCTACAAAGACCAGCAAGGGCACCTGCAGCGGCGCGGCGATGAGCGCGATGAGAAGCCCGGAGCGCTTCACACCCGCAGCCAGCGCGCCGGCAAAGCCGGACACCAGCGCGAGGCCCGGCAGGGCCAGCACAAGACCGATACTGAGCGCCGCCGCGCTTGGCCCGTCCATGCCATAGGCCATGGCCGCGACGAACCCGATCAGGGGCGCAGGCCAGAGCACGGCGCTGACATAGGCGGCCGCCTTGATTGCCGAGAGGGCGGTCAGCGAGACCGGAGAGAGCGCGTAAAGCTCCAGCGTGCCATCGGAGAGATCATCACCAAACAGGCGCTCTGCGCCTTGCAGGCTCGCGAGCAAGGCCGCAAAGGCGATGACGCCCGGCGCCGCCGCGCGCAAAATCTCCGCATCCGGACCTATGGCCAGCGGGACAAGCGCCAGCGCGGCCAGCATGAAGGCGGCAGGCCCGGCCGCTCCGCCCCCGCCCGCAGCGGCCAGACGCCATTCGCGCACGAAGACAGCCAGCAGCGCGCTCATGCCCTCATCTCCAGCATGCGCACATCGCTCCAGCCAAGATCAGCATGCGTGGCGGCGATGACCATGCCGCCCCTGGCCCGGAAATCGGCCACCAAAGCAGCGAGCAGCGCCTTGCCGTCACCATCCAGCGGTGCCGCCGGTTCATCCATCAGCCAGAGCCGGGCCTCGGTATTGAGCGTCAACCGCGCAATGGCAAGACGGCGCTTCTGCCCGGCGGAAAGCTGGCCGCAGGCGCGAAAGACCAGTTTTGATAGCCCCATCGCAGCAAGCGCGGCCCTGCCATCGCCAGCCCCGTGCAGGCGGGCGGCAAAGCTTATGGCCTCGCTCACCGTCTCGGCAGGTTTGAGCGCATCGCCATGACCAAGATACGCAAGAGGCAGGGCAGTGATCGTGCCGGCATCAGGCCGGACAAGGCCCGCAATCGCGCGCAATAGCGTTGTCTTGCCGGTGCCATTGGGTCCGGTCAGCACCAGCGCTTCGCCGGGTGCGAGCGTGAAGGAGAGATCACGCACCAGCGCGCGCCCGCCCCGCGAAAGGGTGAGGCTCTGGACGCCAAGACTGGCGGCGATGTCAGGGGCGGCGACGCTCATCGTTAAGCCCCTAGCGCAATATGTGCGCGCACGGAATGGGGCAATATCGACCACAGGAGGATCAAATAGCGCCTTGATGCATTGCAGCGCAGGGGAAGCAGGGCTAAAAGGCGCGCCAAGGACGGCTTTCGCGCCGGATTTGCTCATCGACATGCGCAACCCGCCGGAAACCGTCTCCTCTTAAGCCTGACGAGCCGGATCGCGGGATATCCCTCTCCCCGCACCATCGGCAGGGCAGACCCGCGATTAAGGATGTGACATGGCTTCTCTGGACAGCTTCAAATGCCGCCGCGAAATGATCGTAGACGGCAAATCCTACCAGTATTTCGACCTGAAAGAGGCGGAGAAGAACGGCCTTACCGGCGCGTCGAAACTGCCCTACACGCTCAAAGTCCTGCTGGAGAACCTGCTGCGCTTTGAAGACGGCTCAACGGTGACAAAAGCCGATATCGAGGCTGTCGCCGAATGGGTGAAGACGGGCAAGTCCTCCCACGAAATCCAGTACCGCCCGGCGCGCGTGCTGATGCAGGACTTTACCGGCGTTCCGGCGGTTGTGGACCTGGCTGCCATGCGCGACGCCACGAAAGCGCTGGGTGGTGATCCGAAAAGCGTCAACCCGCTGGTGCCGGTTGATCTGGTCATTGACCACTCGGTCATGGTCGATGTGTTCGGCACCGCCGACAGCTTCAAGCGCAATGTGGAGCGCGAGTACGAGCGCAATGGCGAGCGCTACAAATTCCTCAAATGGGGCGCGAGCGCGTTCGACAATTTCCGCGTCGTCCCGCCCGGCACCGGCATCTGCCACCAGGTGAACCTCGAATACCTCGCCCAGACCGTCTGGACGAAGGATGAGGACGGCGTCACCTACGCCTTCCCGGACACGCTGGTCGGTACCGACAGCCACACCACCATGGTCAACGGCATGGCGGTTCTCGGCTGGGGCGTCGGCGGTATCGAGGCAGAAGCGGCCATGCTCGGCCAGCCGGTCTCCATGCTGATCCCCGAAGTCATCGGCTTTAAACTGACCGGCAAGCTGCCTGAAGGCGCGACCGCCACCGATCTGGTGCTGACTGTCGTGCAGATGCTGCGCAAGAAGGGTGTGGTCGGCAAATTCGTGGAATTCTACGGCGCGGGCCTTGATAGCCTGTCTCTGGAAGACGCGGCCACCATCGCCAACATGGCCCCGGAATACGGCGCGACCTGCGGCTTCTTCCCCGTCGACAACGAGACCCTCGCCTACCTCGCCTCCACGGGCCGCGACGCCTCGCGCGTCAAGCTGGTCAAGGAATACTCGCGTGCTCAGGGCATGTTCCGCCCGGAACGCACTGACGAGCCGGTCTATACCGACACGCTCCACCTTGATCTGGCTTCCGTCGAGCCGTCGCTGGCCGGACCTAAGCGCCCGCAGGACCGTGTAGCCCTGAAAGACGCCGCCGACGAGTTCGCGCAAGTGCTCGACAGCGAATTCAAGAAGCTTGAAGACGGCGCCCGTCAGGTGCGCGTCGAGGGCGAGCAATACTCGGTCGGGCATGGCAGCGTGGTGATCGCTGCCATTACCTCGTGCACCAACACCTCCAACCCGTCCGTCATGCTGGGCGCGGGGCTCGTTGCCCGCAACGCGGTCAAGCGCGGGCTGAAAGTCCAGCCCTGGGTGAAAACCTCGCTGGCGCCGGGTTCACAGGTTGTCACCGACTATCTGTTGCGCGCCGGTCTGCAGGATGATCTCGATGCGCTCGGCTTCAATCTCGTGGGCTATGGCTGCACGACCTGTATTGGCAATTCCGGGCCGCTTCCTGAAAAGATCTCCAAGGCGATGGCCGAGGGTGATCTGGTGGCCTGCTCGGTCCTGTCGGGCAATCGCAACTTCGAAGGCCGGGTCAATCCGGATGTGCGCGCCAACTATCTGGCGAGCCCGCCTCTGGTCGTCGCCTACGCGCTCGCCGGGACGATGAATATCAACCTCACCGAAGACCCGATCGGCTATGACGACAATAACGAGCCGGTCTATCTGAAAGACATCTGGCCGACGTCCGCCGAGATCGCCGAAGTGGTCCGCTCGGCCGTCACGCCGGACATGTTCGCCACCCGCTATGCCGACGTCTTCAAGGGCGATGAGTACTGGCAGGGCATTGAGAGCGGTTCGGGCCTCACTTACGACTGGCCGGATTCCACCTATGTCGCCAACCCGCCCTTCTTTGAAGGCATGACGACGGATGTCACCCCGCCGTCAGACGTGAAGGATGCGCGCATCCTTGGCCTCTTTGGCGACAGCATCACCACCGACCACATCTCGCCGGCAGGCTCCATCAAGGCGGCAAGCCCGGCAGGCAAATGGCTGCAGACCAATGGCGTGGAGCCGCTGGAGTTCAACTCCTACGGCGCGCGCCGGGGCCACCATGACGTGATGATGCGCGGCACATTTGCCAATATCCGCATCAAGAACCAGATGGTGCCGGGCGTTGAAGGCGGCGTGACCATCCACCACCCGTCGGGCGAGCAGATGGCGATCTATGATGCGGCGATGAAATACGCCGAGGAAGGCCGTCCGCTGGTCGTCTTTGGCGGCAAGGAATACGGCACCGGCTCCTCACGGGACTGGGCAGCCAAAGGCACGCGGCTTCTGGGCGTGCGCGCCGTCATCACCGAGAGCTTTGAGCGCATCCACCGCTCCAACCTTATCGGCATGGGCGTGCTGCCGCTGGTCTTCAAGGACGGGCAGAGCTGGTCTTCGCTGGGCCTGAAAGGCGATGAGACGGTAACGCTCGACGGTGTGTCGGCCATCACCCCGCGCGCCGATGTGAAGGCCGTCATCACCGCGTCTGACGGCACCTCCAGGACGGTGACGCTGCGCGCCGCCATCGATACCGAGAACGAGCTCGACTACTTCAAAAACGGCGGCATTCTCCACTACGTCCTGCGCCAGCGCGCAGCGGCGTAGGGACCTTCCGCTCTCAGCATTGTCATGGTGTCTCCCCCCGTTCACGGGGGGAGTGGTCCGGAGGACCGAGGGGGGATATTCGAAACAAGCTCCCCCCCCTCCGTCAGCTACGCTGACACCTCCCCCGTAAACGGGGGAGGAAACCTGACAGCCGCACCAAACACCAAAAAAAACCCCGGACGTTTCCGTCCGGGGTTTTCTCATATCAGGCTAGGTGATGGCGCTTACGCGGCGTCGCCCTCAGCGGTGATTTCCTCACCGGTTTCCTGGTTCACGACCTTCATGGAAAGTTTCACCTTACCCCGGTCGTCAAAGCCCATCAGCTTCACCCATACAGAATCGCCTTCCTTGACGACATCGTTGGGGTGATTGACGCGCTCGGCCTTCAGCTGGGAGACGTGAACGAGGCCGTCACGCGCGCCGAAGAAGTTCACGAAGGCACCAAAGTCCATGACCTTGACCACCTTGCCCTGATAGATCGCGCCCTGCTCCGGCTCAGCCGTCAGCGAGTGGATCCAGTCGCGGGCCGCCTTGATGGAGCCTGCGTCCGACGAGGCGATCTTGATCGTGCCATCGTCTTCGACATTCACCTTGGCACCGGTCTTCTCCACAATCTCGCGGATCACCTTGCCGCCCGTGCCGATGACATCGCGGATCTTGTCGACCGGGATTTTCATCTGCTCGATGCGCGGCGCGGTATCGGCCAGCTCGCCGCGGGCGCCGGTAAGCGCCTTGTTCATCTCGGCGAGGATATGGGCGCGCCCGGCATGAGCCTGGCTCAGCGCGGTTTCCATGATCTCCTTCGTGATGCCGGCGATCTTGATGTCCATCTGCAGCGAGGTGATGCCAACTTCGGTACCGGCCACCTTGAAGTCCATGTCGCCCAGATGATCTTCGTCACCGAGAATGTCCGACAGCACGGCAATGCCGTCCGGGTCCTTGATAAGGCCCATGGCGATGCCCGAAACCGGACGCTTGATCGGCACACCGGCATCCATCAGCGCGAGGGATGAACCACACACCGTCGCCATCGAGGACGAGCCGTTGGACTCGGTGATCTCGGAGACCAGACGGATCGTGTAGGGGAAGTCTTCCGCGCTCGGCAGAACCGCGCGCATGGCCCGCCAGGCCAGCTTGCCATGGCCAATCTCGCGGCGGCCCGGAGCCAGGCGGAAGGAGGTTTCACCGACCGAATAGGGCGGGAAATTGTAGTGGAGCATGAAGCGCTCCTTATACATCCCCGTCAGATCGTCGATCATCTGCTCGTCTTCGCCGGTGCCGAGCGTGGCAACACACAGCGCTTGGGTTTCACCGCGCGTGAACAGGGCCGAACCGTGCGTGCGCGGCAGAATGCCCGCTTCCGACACGATAGCGCGCACATCGTCCAGCTTGCGCCCGTCAATGCGCTTGCCGGTCTTGATGATGCCGCCGCGCACGACAGACGCTTCCACGTCTTTGAGCACGCCTTTGAGCACCGCCGGATCAACACCGTCGGGATTGGCTTCCGACAGGGCGAGCTCCGCGATGGCCTTTTCCTTCGCGGCACCAAGCGCCGCATAGCGCTCGGTCTTGTCCTTGATGGTGTAGGCTTTGGCGATATCCTTGCCGACGAGCTTCTGGACCTTGGCTTCCAGCTCGGAATGGTCTTCCGGCACGAAGTCCCACGGCTCTTTCGCGGCTTTTTCCGCCAGGCGGATGATCATGTCGATCACGGGCTGGAAAGCCTCGTGGCCGGCCATCACCGCGCCGAGCATAACCTCTTCGGTCAGTTCTTTCGCTTCGGATTCCACCATCATCACGGCATCGCCCGTACCGGCGACAACCAGATCAAGCTCGGTGTCCTCCATCTCCACGATGGTCGGATTGATGATGTAGCCACCATCCTTGTAACCCACGCGCGCAGCGCCGATGGGGCCAAGGAAGGGCAGGCCGGACAGAACCAGCGCCGCCGACGCGCCGACCATGGCCACGATATCAGGATCGTTTTCCATGTCGTGCGACAGGACGGTCAGCATGACCTGGGTGTCGTTCTTGAAGCCTTTGGGGAAGAGCGGGCGGATCGGCCGGTCGATGAGGCGCGAGGTCAGCGTCTCCTTATCGGTCGGACGGCCTTCGCGCTTGAAAAAGCCACCGGGGATCTTGCCGGCTGCGAAGTATTTTTCCTGGTAGTTCACGGTCAGCGGGAAGAAATCCATTCCTTCCTTGACCTGTTTCATCGCCACGGCGGTCGCGAGCACACTTGTCTCGCCGTAAGTGACCAGAACCGATCCGGTCGCCTGGCGGGCCATACGGCCGGTTTCAATGGTGAGCTGGCGTCCAGCCCAGTCGATCGTCTCTTTTTGAATATTGAACATGTTCTCTCGTACGTACGGACAGGACCATGACCATCATGGCCCCTTAAGGAAACGCCGGTCACCTCTGGGTGACCGGCGTTGAAGGGAAGCAGAGCCTAGCGGCGCAGGCCCAGCTTTGCGATCAGGACCCGGTAACGCGGTTCGTCAATGCGGGCCAGATAGTCAAGAAGGCGGCGGCGCTGGGAGACGAGCTTGAGCAGGCCCCGGCGCGAGTGATTGTCCTTCTTGTGAGTCTTGAAATGCTCGGTGAGGTTGGCGATGCGCTCGGAGAGCACGGCCACCTGAACCTCCGGCGAACCGGTGTCGTTGGCCTCACGGGCATATTCCTTGATGAGCGCAGCTTTGCGCTCTGCAGTGATTGACATAAGTCATCTCCTCAGTGCCGGTCATTTCCGGCCTTGCCAGGGCACCGTCCAGCAAGGTCGGCAGTCATGCGCGGTGCTTATGGACGCAAAGTGTGCCGATAGCAAGGCGTGTAAGGGGATTTCGCTGGTCAACTCCGCGCGAGGATCAGGCACCGGACGCCGCGAATACCCGCCAGGGCGAGAGCTTGCCTGCCTGAAGGTCGCCAATGGCCACCGGATTATCGCCGTCCATGGCCAGCACCGAGCGCGAACAGTCCCGGTCACCTACCCAGCGCTCACAGCGCAGCGCCCGCAGTGCTTCCACCCGGCGCGGCGGCACCACAATGGCCCGGCCCTGGCGTAAGTAAGCCACCTGATCAGGGGTTACATCCAGTACCGGCAGATCGCTGGCAGCGGCATGGACCGGCTCGAGCGCTTGCGCCTCGCGCCCCTCAGCTTTCAGTCCATCGAGATCAGCCAGCGTGAGGGCATCAGCGATATCAAACGGCCCGACCGCGACCCGGCGCAGCGCGGCGACATGCCCCTCCGCGCCCAGCGCCGCCGCGATATCGCGCACCAGAGAGCGCACATAGGTGCCTTTGCCACACTGCATTTCCAGAACAGCCAGGTCCGCCGACGGCGTATCGAGCAGGGACACCGCATCGATGCGCACCGTGCGCGCGTCCAGCTCTACCGTCTCGCCTGCACGCGCCAGATCATAGGCACGCGCGCCATCCACGCGAATGGCCGAGAAGGCAGGCGGTATCTGGTCTATCTCGCCGACAAAGCGCGGCAGGACAGCCTCGATGGCCGCGCGTGCAGGGCGCACATCGCTGGTGGCCGTCTCCTCGCCCTCGGCGTCCAGCGTATCGGTGGAGATGCCCCAGCGGATTGTGAAGCGATAGGTCTTCATGCCGTCCTGCGCGAACGGCACGGTCTTGGTGGCCTCACCCAGCGCAATCGGCAAAAGCCCCGTCGCCAGCGGATCGAGCGTGCCGGCATGGCCGGCCTTGCGAGCGTCAAAAATGCGCCGCACGGCCGACACGGCCTGCGTGGAGGTCATCTCGGCGGGCTTGTCCAGCAAGACCCAGCCATCGACCGGATTACCCTTTTTCCTGCGTGCCATATCCGCTCAGTCCAGATCGCGCTTTACCTGCGGGCGCGAGAGCACCGCGTCCACATGGGCGGCTTCCTCGAAGCGGTCATCGGCTTCAAAGCGCAGCTTGGGCGTGAAGCGCAGATCGATACGGCGGGCCAGCTCGCGCTGGAGATAACCTGACGCATGGTCGAGCGCCTTGGCCAGCTTCACCCGGTCGGCCTGACCCATGGCCGCGACGAAAACAGTCGCATGGCGCAGATCGGGGCTCATGCGCGCCTCGGTGACGGTCACCGGCAACCCTGCCACGGCCGGATCATGGATCGCGCCTTCGGCGATGATATCGGCCAGCGCGCGGCGCACCAGTTCACCGGCGCGCAGCTGTCTCTGGGACTGGGCTTTCATGGATCTGCACCTCGTTTCCGCGCAGGACGGGCCGGGATTGAACCGGGACGCCCTTGAGAAGGGGGCGGGTGATACGCGCTTGCAGGGGCGCTGGCAAGCCGGTCAGCCACGCACCACCATGATAGCACCGGCCACCAGAAGGAGCACGCCACCGATACGCACCAGATTTGCCGGGCGCACATCAAGGCCCAGAAGCCCAAAATGATCCATGGCCAGCGCTGCAATCAGCTGGGCAGCGATAAGGACCGCGAAAAACGCGCCCACCCCGATTTTCGGGGTTGCCCACATGGCAGTTGTCACGAACAGCGCGCCCAGCGCCCCTCCGGCGATCCACAGATGGGGCGGGACCGAGGCGAGAGTTTCCCGGCTCGGCAGACCATTTCTCAGCACAAACACGCTTACCACGGCCAGCATGACAAGCGCCCCGGCACTGAAATTCACCAGCGCGGCGCGCAGGGGCGAGCCCAGCAGAGCGGCGAGCTGGGCGTTGAAGGCAGGCTGCGTCGCCACCGCCGCGCCAGCAACAACAACCATGATGATCGGAAAAACAAGAGAGGCGTTCATGCGGCTTCCTCTGTATTCTGCGGCGGTCTGGCTTCAACACGTCCCGGCACCGGTGCGTTCCCTGAAAGCAGGGTTCGCCCCGCCGCCAAGGAAAAACCCCGCCGTTGCCAGCCGGGGTCTGCCAATCGTCCGTCAAACCCGGAAGGCTCAGAGCTTGCGCTCGATCTCCTCCACGGTGAAGCACTCGATCTGGTCGCCCTTTTGCAGGTCCTGATAGCCGACAAAGCCCATGCCGCATTCGGTACCGGCACGCACTTCATTGACCTCGTCCTTGAAGCGCTTGAGCGTGGACAGCTCCCCTTCATGGATGACGGTGTCATTGCGTAGCAGGCGCACACCGCAGCCGCGGCGCACCACGCCCTCGGTCACGCGGCAACCGGCCACCTTGCCCAGCTTGGTGATGTTGAAGACTTCCAGAATCTCGGCGTAACCGATGAAGGTTTCGCGTTTCTCCGGTGCCAGAAGACCTTCCAGCGTCTTCTTCACGTCATCAATGACATCATAGATGATCGAGTAATAGCGGATCTCGACCTTCTCGGCCTCGGCGAGGTCTCGCGCCTGCTTGTTGGCGCGCACATTGAAGGCAAAGATGGGAGCGCCCGACGCCTTGGCCAGCTGCACATCGGCCTCTGACACACCGCCCGGAGCCGCATGGATGACGCGGGCGCGCACTTCCTCATTGCCCACTTTCTCCAGCGCGCCGGTCAGCGCCTCGGCAGAGCCCTGCACATCCGCCTTGATGAGGACGGGCAGCTCCTGCACCTCGTTCTGCTGCAGGCGGGCCATCATCTGTTCCAGCGATGTGCCGCCACCGCCCGTGCCAGCCGATTTGTCGCGGCGCTGGCGCATGCGGTAATCGACGATCTCGCGGGCACGCGCCTCGCTTTCCACCACCGAGAAGGCTTCGCCGGGCTCCGGCGCGCCATCCAGGCCGAGAATCTCGGCTGGCAGTGACGGACCGGCTTCGCTCATCTGCTGGCCGCGCTCATTGGTCAGCGCGCGCACCTTGCCCCATTGCACGCCCGCCACAACGATATCGGCGCGTTTCAGCGTGCCGCGCTTGACCAGAACGGTGGCAACCGGGCCACGGCCCTTGTCGATCTGGCTTTCGATCACAATGCCTTCGGCGGAACGGTCCGGATTGGCTTTCAGCTCCAGCATTTCTGCCTGCAGCGAGATCGCATCGGTCAGCTCATCAAGGCCGATCTTCTTCAGCGCCGAGACCGGCACGAACTGGACATCGCCGCCCATGGATTCGGTCACGATCTCGTGCTGCAGGAGCTCATTGAGCACCTTGTCCGGCGTGGCATCGGGCTTGTCGATCTTGTTGACCGCCACGATCATTGGCACACCGGCCGCCTTGGCGTGATTGATGGCTTCCACCGTCTGCGGCATCACGCCGTCATCCGCCGCGACCACCAGGATCACGATATCGGTGGCTTGCGCGCCGCGTGAACGCATCGCCGAGAAGGCCGCGTGGCCGGGCGTATCCAGGAAGGTGATCTTGTCACCGGATTTGAGCTGCACCTGATAGGCGCCGATATGCTGGGTGATGCCACCCGCTTCCCCGCCTGCCACATCGGTGGAGCGCAGCGCATCGAGAAGCGAGGTCTTGCCGTGGTCAACATGGCCCATAATGGTCACGACCGGCGGGCGCGGCTGCTTGGTGTCTTCAGGGTCATCGGCCGAGATGAAGCCCTCTTCCACATCCGCGTCCGAGACGCGCTTCACGCGGTGGCCGAACTCTTCAACGATCAGCTCGGCATCATCGGCCTCGAGATAGTCCACGGCGCGGACCATCTGGCCCTGCTTCATCAGGAATTTCACCACATCGGCGGCGCGCTCCGCCATCCGGTTGGCCAGTTCCTGCACCGTAATACTTTCCGGCACGACGACATCGCGCGCAACTTTTTCACGCTCGGTGCCGCCTTGCGTGCGGCGCTGTTTCTCGCGTTCGCGGGCGCGGCGCATCGAGGCGAGCGAGCGCTGACGCCCCTCATCATCCTCGACCAGATTCTGAATGGTCAGGCGGCCCTTATGGCGGCGCTCACCGGAATCCTTGGAGCGCGAAGGCGCGGCCTTGGCAGCCGGTGCCAGCTTCTTCTTGGCGCGGCCCTCATCATCATCGCTATCGCCGCCGCGTGCCTCGTCCTTGGCGCGCGCCTCCTTGTCGACAACCTTGCGCTGGGGCTTGGCGGTGTCAGGATCAACAGGCACAGGAATATCGGCCGGATCGGGCGCTGCAGCACGTTCTGCTTCCGCCTGCTTGCGGGCCTCGGCCTCCTTGCGGGCTTCTTCCTCGCGCTTGCGCTGGTCTTCAAGGGCCTTTCGGTCCTCATCGGCCTTGCGGGCAAGTTCGGCCTCTTCGGCCTTTTTCTTCGCGTCACGCTCGTCCGCTTCGGCGCGGGCGCGCGCAATGGCGCGCTGGCGGCGGATCAGCTCTTCCTCGGAGAGGCCCAGCTGCTTGGCCTTGGCGGCCAGCGCCGCGCGGGCCTTGTCGGCATCGCTGGCAGCAGGCTTGCCAGACGGTGTCCCGGCATCCTTGCCCGCAGGCGCACCGGCAGCGCCCGGAGCAACCCGCTTGCGCTTCTTCTCCACGACAACGGCCTTGGAGCGGCCGCGCGCAAAGCTCTGCTGCACGGTGCCCGATCCGGTACGTGCGCCGAGGGTGAGGGGCTTGCGGCCCGAAGGATTGCGTTCGTCAGCGTCGCTCATAAACGTCTTTCATCGCGGCTCTTGCGTAAAAAGGCATATCGAGGCGCTGCGCCGCAGCAACGCCCACTGCCTTGTCCATCCGGCTCTGGCCAAAGGCCCGCTAACCTAGCGGGCTTGCCTGCCGTTTCAACTCTCTCCTGCCGGGCCGTCCGGCATTTGCGGTCCAACCGGCCGGAACCCGCCCAGTTTTCCCATCAGCACGCCAAACGCCGCCGCCTCCGGTCCCGGCGAAAGCACCAGGTGCACAACGCCGGAGCGTCCCAGTGCCGCGCCAAGTTCTGCGGCGCTGAAACACATCGCCACAGGCAGGCCCGGCGCTGCACGATGCGCCAGCTGGTCCAGCTTGCGCCGCCCGTCCGCCGCGCCGTCACTGGCCTCGATGCGCCAGGCCGGCGAAGGCGATGCCGTGATGGCACCTCTGGCACCATCATACCCCATTGCGAGCCGTCCTGCGCGCCTGGCGAGACCCAAAATTGACAGTGCCCGTGCAGCCAGCTGTCTTTCGATCTCGTCGGCCAGCCCCTCAGGCACCGTCACCGGCCCTTCAAACGCCCGCTGGAAGGCCTTGCGCCGGATCGCGATGGCAACCGCTTCCCGGCCGGCACTGATCCAGGCGCCGCGTCCGGGCAGCTTCGCCGCGATGTCCGGCACGATCACGCCGTCCGGACCGGCCACCACGCGGATCAGGCTGGCTTCGTGAGCGGTTTCACCGCTCGCGATACAGCGCCGTGTCCGGGGCGTCTTCACGCGCGATTCCCGTGCGCCTCGGCTCACTTTGTCTCGTCTTCCTCCGCCGTCTCAGCGTCCTCACCGGCATTGATGAGGGTTTCAAGGTCCACACCCAGACGTTCCGCTTCGGCCTCAAGCGCGGCAAGGTCAAACTCGCCATCCTCGGCCAGCGCCTCCTCGACGGCTTCCTCGACAGCCTCCGCATCAGCTTCGTCAGCCTCTTCAACCGGCAGATCCTCTTCGGAAATCCACCCGGCCGCGACGCGTGCCTTCATAATCATGCGCTCGGCCTCAGCCGCATCGATATCGAACCCGTCAAGAATGCCCGGCTCGCGCACACGCTCACCATCACGGGTCTCATACCAGCCGCGCAGATCGTCCGGCGTCATGCCGGCCAGATCGTCGACCGTGAACACCTCGTTCTCGCCGAACTTCACCGCCATCGGCAAGGTGACGCCTTCAATGGCAAGGACATCGTCCTCGACGCCCAGCTCCTTGCGGCGGGCATCCTGCTCGGCGGCCTGCTTGTCGAGATATTCGCGCGCGCGGGTCTGGATTTCCTCGGCCGTCTCGTCATCAAAGCCTTCGATGACGGCAATTTCGTCCAGCTCGACAAAGGCGAGGTCTTCCACATCGGTGAAGCCCTCTGTGGCCAGAAGCTGGGCAATGACCTCGTCCACATCAAGGGCTTCCATGAAGATCGCCGTGCGCTCGGCAAACTCTTTCTGGCGGCGCTCGCTCTCTTCAACCTCGGTCAGGATATCGATGGACCAGCCGGTCAGCTGGCTGGCAAGGCGCACATTCTGGCCCCGCCGGCCAATGGCCAGCGACAGCTGGTCATCAGGCACCACCACTTCGATGCGCTGGTTTTCCTCATCCAGCACCACCTTGGCGACTTCTGCCGGCTGCAGCGCGTTGACGATGAAGGTCGCCGGGTCGGGGTTCCACGGAATGATGTCGATCTTCTCGCCGGCCAGCTCGTTGACAACTGCCTGCACGCGGCTGCCGCGCATACCGACGCACGCGCCCACAGGGTCGATAGAGCTGTCATTGGAAATGACGGCGATCTTCGCGCGGCTGCCCGGATCACGCGCCACACGCGGGATTTCGATAATACCCTCATAGACTTCCGGCACTTCCTGCGCGAACAGGGCGGCCATGAAATCGGGATGCGCGCGCGACAGGAAAATCTGCGGGCCACGCACCTCGGTGCGCACATCATAGATATAGGCGCGCACGCGGTCATTGGGCTGCAGGGCCTCGCGCGGGATGGCGTCATTACGGCGGATAATGCCTTCGGCCTTGCCCAGATCGATAATGGCATTGCCGTATTCGACGCGCTTGACGATGCCGTTGATGATCTCGCCGATACGGTCCTTGTACTCTTCGTACTGACGCTCGCGCTCGGCTTCGCGCACTTTCTGCGTGATGACCTGCTTGGCGGTCTGCGAGGCGACCCGGCCAAACTCGATCGGCGGCAGCTCTTCCTCGAACACGGTGCCGATCTCGGCATTCGGGTCGATCTTCTTAGCTTCTTCCAGGCTGATTTCCTGGGAGTCGTTCTCGACTTCCTCAACCACCGTGGTGTGGCGGGTCAGCTTCATCTCGCCGGTCTTGGGATGAATCGAGCAGCGTATGTCCAGCTCGCTGCCATAGCGCGAGCGGGCGGCTTTCTGGATCGCCTCCTCGATGGCGGCGAGCACCAGCGGCTCGTCAATCATCTTCTCCTGCGCAACCGCGCGGGCAATCTGCAGAAGTTCCAGCCTGTTGGCGCTGACCCCGATGGCCATGATGAGTATCCTGTTATCTGTTGGTCTTTGAGGTTTTGTCGGTTTGGGTGTCTTCAGTCACGGTTTCGGCCCCGTCCGTCCAGACCGGGGCCTTCCCGCCGCGCCCTTTGAGGCTCTCGGCGATCAGCGCATCGGTCAGCACAAGGCGGGCCTCGGCAATCCATTCAAACGGCAGCATGGCCGTCTCGTCCTCGCCCTCGAGGTCGATCAGCACGTTCTCGCCCTCAATCCCGGCCAGAATGCCGCGAAAGCGCTTGCGGTTCTCCACGAGGCGGTCGAGTTCGATCTTCGCTTCAAACCCGTCCCAGCGCTCAAAATGGGTGAGCATGGTCAGCGGGCGGTCAATGCCGGGCGAGGAGACTTCCAGCACATATTCGCCCGAAATCGGATCGTTCGTTTCAAACACGTCGGAGAGGGCGCGCGACAGCTTCGCACAATCTTCCACATCCATCGTGCCATCGGCTTTCTCGGCCATGATCTGCACGGTCTGGCGCTTGCCCGACAACACGCGGATGCGCACGATCTCATAGCCCATCGCGTCAGCGACCGGGTCCGCGAGCGCGGCAATGATCTCGTCCTGGCGGCTGCGTGTTCTCAAAACGGCTCCGGGGCGGCCAACTGGCCGAAAAGGCAATGAAAAAGGCGGCCCCCGATGAGAGCCGCCCGATAGTGCCATCCGGCACATCGAACCTGATGGGCGCGCTTATACGCCTGTGGCGCGCCAAATGCAATGGGGATGGGCGGCAGCCCTTGACCCCTGCCCCCGGTGCGTGGCGCATTTGCTGCCATGGCCCTTCGTGTCTTTGCCGCCCTGCCCATACCTGACGAGATCGCCGAGCGGGTGAGCCCGCTCCTCAAAGGCGTGCCGGGCGCGAAATGGCGCCCTGAAGAGAACTTCCACATCACGCTCGCCTTCTATGGCGACTGGCCAGAGGACGTAATTGCCGAGCTGGATCACGAGCTGTCCCTCATACGCATTGCTCCGTTCGAGCTGCGCCTGAAAGGCACCGGCCATTTCGGCAAGGCCAGCCCCACCCAGCTCTGGCTAGGGGTCGAGGGCGGCGAGCCGCTCGAACGCCTTGCCCGCCAGTGTCACCGCGCCGGGGTGAAGGCCGGGATGGAGATGGAAAAGCGCAATTATACGCCGCACCTGACGGTGGCCTATCTCAACATGGCCGAGACCCGGCGCGTGCAGAGATTTGAAGAACGGCTGAATTTGTGGGCGTCAGAGCCCTTCCTGGCCGACCGCTTCCATCTCTATTCCAGCCACAGCCGTGGCCGCGGCCCCAATGCCTACGAGATCGAGGCGGAATACCCGCTGGAGGGGTGAGGTCCCCTAACCCTCCAGCTTTTCCAGCGCCTTGCGCCAGCTATCAGGCAGGGAAACCGGGCGGCGGGTCTTGCGGTCCACATAGACATGAGTGAAATGGCCCTCGGCGATGGCCTCCTCCCCGCCCTCGTGGAAAATCGCGATCTCGTAGCGCACCGAGGAATTGCCCAGCCTTGCCACCCTGATGCCCGCCTCCAGCCGGTCGGGGAAGGCCGCCGGGGCGTGATAGCGGCAACCGGTCTCCACCACGAGGCCGATAGGATCACCGGCGGCAATATCGAGAAGCCCCGCCTTGACCAGCCAGCGGTTCACCGCCGTGTCGAAATAGGCGTAATAGGTGACATTGTTGATATGGCCGTAGACATCATTATCCGCCCAGCGCGTTTCGATACGCTCAAACGCGGCATAGTCAGGTCGCCGGGCGGGTGGTTCGCGCCCGCTCACAGGATTTCCTCATACATGGCAACTATATCGCCATAGGCCATGGGCCGCGGATTATTGGGCAGGAGCCGGTCATTGGCCGCCACATCCTCGGCCATGGCGGGAATATCATTATGGCTGATACCCAGCTGGGAAAGGCGGCGCTCAATCCCCACCGCATCGGCGATCCGCTCCATTTCCGCGATCAGCCCCGCAGAGCTGGGATCAAGGCCGATATGGCCGGCAATCTCGGCATAGAGATTCTCCGCGGCGCTGGCATTGAAGCGCAGAACGGGCGGCAGGACGACCGAGTTGGAAAGCCCGTGCGGCACATGGAACATGCCGCCCAGCGGATAGGCCATGGCATGCACCCCGCCCACGGGCGAGTTGGAGAAGGCCTGGCCCGCCAGCATAGCACCCAGCAGCATGCCGGCGCGCGCCTCGCGGTCTGATCCGTCCTTGCACACCCGCTCCAGATTGGCGTGAAGCATTTTCAGCGCCGCCAGCGCCAGCGCATCGGAGACCGGATTCTTGAAGCGCTTGCCGGTAAAGGCTTCGATGGCGTGCACCATGGCGTCAATGCCGGTCGCCGCCGTGATATGCTTGGGAAGCCCCAGCGTCAGATCCGCGTCCAGCACCGCCATATCCGCATAGAGCGGCGCAGCGGCAATGCCCCGCTTGGACGTTGCGCCGGTGGTGATCACAGCCACGCTGGTGACTTCAGAGCCGGTACCAGCGGTGGTGGGAATGAGGATAAGCGGCAGGCGCGGACCCTTCACACGGTCCATGCCATACATGTCGGAAAGCGGCTGGTCTGAGCCGAGCAGCAGGGCGACCACCTTGGCGGTGTCCATCGGACTGCCCCCGCCAAAGCCGATCACGGCCTCTGCCCCAAACGCACGCCCCTCGGCCACGGCTTCTTCGATGACGCTTTCCGGCGGATCGGCCACCACCTTGTCATAGACATGGACCTGAAAACTTTTCGCTTTCAGACCCTCCAGCGCGCCATTGAGCAGGCCCAGCCCCATCACACCGTTGTCGGTGATGACCAGCAGGCGTCTGGCGCCTTTCAGGGCAGGCGCGGCGTGACGCGCCAGCTCAGTGGCAGCGCCGGGCGCGGAAACAATGTGGGGAACAGTGCGGAACTGGAACGGAGTCATGGCGCGGCCCTGATGCTGAACGGTGAAGTTCAGCAAGGCTGGCCGCTTGCGGCGTCCAGTTCAAGTGGAAGGTTTAGCTGTGCCGGGGCCGGCTCAGGCGACGCCGATACGCGGCGGGCCACCATGGGCCGATTCCGAAGGGCCAAACGCCCGGTCCAGAAGATGGGTGGAATCCTGCGCCAGCTCGATCGCTGCCGACAGATGCTCCAGTATCTTCATGTTATTGCCCATGACGTGCAGGGCTTCGGGGCGCGTATCCTCGGAGATTTTCGTCGAGCGCGCCAGCACTTCGGCCCGCAGCTGGATGAGGATATCCTCAAGCTTGCGGCCGCCGGGGTTGGTTTCGGATACGAGAAAGCGGGTCATTTCCGCCGCCTCCTTTCTTGTTGCACCGGAACCGACTATGCCAGCGATGAGTCTTTTTTCCGTAAACAGCAATAGGAGCGATGATATGGCCCCGCAAAAGATCGGCGCGGACGCCGCCCTGAAACAGCTTGAAGGCTGGACCAGGGCTGACGGCACGCGCGACGCCATTACCCGCACGCTGAAATTTGATGATTTCAACGCCGCTTTCGGCTTTATGACGCGCGTCGCGCTGAAAGCCGACAAGATGGACCATCACCCGGAATGGTTCAATGTTTACAACAAGGTGGAAGTTATTCTCACGACGCATGACTGCGATGGCGTCAGCGCGCTCGACGTGGAGATGGCCAGATTCATCAACGCTGCTGCTTCCGCCTGAGCCGGGTTTTGGTTAAGCTTTCGTTAACCATGCCGGAGCGGGGGCAAACGGCCTCTATGTCGCCAGGAGGCATGGGCAATCAACGGGAGATTTATTCATGCTGACCATGCTTGCTGCCAGTCTTGCACTTTTTGGCGCTGACGATCACGCCATGTCGGTCGATGCGCTGATTGAACATGCGCTTCAGGTCCAGTCCGGCGACGTCACCTACACGGTGATGCTGAACGAGGACGGCACCTATTCCAGCGATGTAGGCATTTCGGGCACCTGGGAAGTGCAGGGCGACGAGCTGTGCACAAGCCGCGCGACCGGCGAAACCAATTGCCAACCCATTCAGGAGGGCTTGAGCCTTGGCGATAGCTGGGAAGGTGAGAACACGGCTGGCGAAACCGTCACCTTCACCATCGTCCCGCGCGCCTAGACAGATCTGCGCGGAGCCTATGGCTCGTGCAGCGCGATCGCGCGGATCAGGACCTCGGCGCCCCGCGTGCCGAGCGTCCTGTCGGTCGATTGCTGCAACAGGCGTGTAATCCTGACAAAATCAGGCACATCGCCCGCCCAGTAGCCCAGCCCCCCATAGCTGGTCAGCACGGTGGTATAACCATCGCGCAGCCGCAGCATGCTGGCGCGCGCCTGCTCGCGAAGCGTCTCGTCGGGAATATCCAGCGAGAACTGGACCTCCAGCACACCGCCAATATAGCCGCCCGCCCGCACCGAGGCCGATACCGGCTCCATGCGCACATAGCTTGGCGATGTCGACAGCACGCGGTCCGACGGCCCGGACTGTATCTCCGGCTCGTCCGCTGGCGGGCCTGACAGGGCAAGGGCGGCAGTCGCCAGAAGGGTCGCAAGCAGGGTTTCCATGACAGGGATACTAGCCCGTCATGCGTAAACAAGCGGTTGGCAAGGCGTGGCTAGAAGTCAGCACTGAGGCGCGACAGGGACGGATCAAGCGTGACGGCCTGCCGGTAATAGCCGCGCGCGGAGGCGGTTTCGCCACTGGCCCGGCTGGCATAGGCCAGCGACACAAGGATGCTGGCATTATCCGGCGCGCCGTGATGCGCGCGCTCCAGCGCATGGGCCGCAGAATGGTGCATGCCCAGCACCGTCATCACCTGGCCCTGTTCATACCGGCGCCATGGCGAGTCTTCTGCGGCAATCGCCCGGTCGATATGGGACAGGGCTTCACGATTGCGCCCCGCCCGGCGGGCATGGCTTGCCTGCTCATCATGCCAGATGGCCGCCAGTTGCGGTGTCAGCGCTCCGGGATTGAGGCCCGCCAGCTCTGTCTGCGCTGCGCCATGCTCTCCGGCAAGGCGGGCGCCGCGCGCAGCCATCAGCCGGTCCTGTGCAGCGCCCGACAGCACCGCCGCATCCTGCCATGCCTGACGCGTACCCGCCCAGTCGCCGGCCGCTTCTGCGCGGTAGGCATAGCTGCGCAGGGCGAAAAGCTGCTCATCGACGCTCAGCGTATGACGCTCGGCCAGCACGGCCTGCAGCGCCGTCACCGCGCGGTCATTATCGTCAACGTCAATTGCGCAGGTTGCAGCCGCCAGCCAGTCGCGCACATCCCCGCTAGAGCGGGCCAGCTCCACGAAAGCGCTATGGGCGGCCCGGCACTGCCCCTCTGCGGCCAGCGCATAGGCGCGCTCGCGCAGGGCATAGTCCTCGGCCACCTGCCCCGATACGCTCAGGCCGGCAGCCACCAGCACCGCGCCAAACGCGGTCTTGATAACGCCGCCAGCGTGAATGGAAGCGAGAAGCGCCATGTCCTGCCTCTGGCCTTAACCCTAAGACGGCAAGGTTTATACGCCTGCTGGCGCTTGTCTTCCAGAGAAATCGAAGCGGAATGCACAAATCGTGAACTGTCAGAAATTGACCACCACACGCCCAATAACGCTCTGGCCGGGCGTGTCGCCCATGCCTGCCCGGTATTCCAGCTCGAAATCGACCCGGTGGCGGTAGGCCCGGTACTGATCCTCGCCAAACCAGCGCGAGACCATCACCCCGGCGCCCGCTTCCAGCCGCTCACGCGTGACCAGGCTGTCATTGGAGATCTGGCCGACAGCGGTGAGGTAGGGCGTGACGGCCCAGCCTTCGCCTGCCCGGAAGCGCAGGCCATGGCGCACCGACGCATAAGCCGACGTGAACTGCGGATCGTCCGGTATCCAGGCCAGATCGCCATAGAGGCTGGTATAGGTCCAGCGGTCGGCAACCGGGTTCCAGTCACCCCCTTGCGTCCAGCCATAGGAGGCCCGCAGGAGCCAGGCATCGCGCGCCAGATCACCGCCAGCGATCAGGCGTTCGCCCGCCAGGTTGAAATCATGGCTGGCAAAGGGCTTCCAGCGCACGCCGAGACCAAGCTGCAGCGTATCATCGGCAAGCGAGAGCGCCCCGGCCTCAAGGCTCTGATAGGCGCGCCCATAAAGCGTCAGCCCCCGGCCTGCACGGTACAGCCCCTCCGGCCGCCAGCCCGCCTCCATGCCGATCTGGCTTTCAAAACTGCCCTGCTCAGGCAAGGCAAACCCGCCCGGAGCCACGTCATCGCGATAGGTCAGATAGCCGGTGAAATATGTGGTCCGCTCCAGCGTCTCCACCTCGCGGCGCAGGCGGTAGACCCGCATCGGATCCTCATTGCCGGTCTGCGCAACGCTATGACGGTCAATGGCATCGCGAAAAGCAGTGGCCGCGGCGCTACGCTGTCCGGCCGCCGCGCGGGCATAGCCCTCTTCCTCGCGCACGGTGAGATTTAGCTGCTCGCGGCCTGCCACATCGGCAAAGATCAGCGCCGCATCCTCATGGCGGCCTGCCCGCCGGTAGGCATAGGCATTGGCCAGCGCAATCTCGCGACTGTGCGGATCGGCGCTATAGGCCGCCTCCAGCGCGATGAGCGCCCCGGCATCATCGCCCGCCGCCTGCAGCCAGAGTCCCTTGTCGAAATGCCGGAAAGCGGCCGGTTCGATGGCAATGGCCCGGTCCATCCACATTGCCGCCTCGCGCGGCTGGTCAGCGGCAATCGCGCGCGCACGTTCCTCGAAAAGAAGCGCCAGCTCACTGCCGTCGAAAGCCGTTTCATCGAGCGCAGACAGCCGCGCGCGCGCTGCGCCCTCCTGGCCTGCAAGGCGTAAAGCCCGTGCGGCGCGCAAACCATCGCTGGCAGAGCGCGACAGGCTGGCCGCCTCCGCCCAGGCCCAGCGCGAGCGGTTCAGATCACCGGCAGCTTCAGCCTGGAAGCCGATGGAGCGCAGCACATAAAGCAGCGCGTCTGAGTCCAGGCCGCCAATCGTGTGGGCATA
Source organism: Glycocaulis abyssi (assembly GCF_041429775.1). Taxonomy (NCBI): domain Bacteria; kingdom Pseudomonadati; phylum Pseudomonadota; class Alphaproteobacteria; order Maricaulales; family Maricaulaceae; genus Glycocaulis; species Glycocaulis abyssi. The sequence goes on from NZ_CP163421.1 coordinate 2,213,767, forward strand.
GAGATAGGCTTCCAGCGCCGTGGCCGGATCACCCAGCGTCACGGCGCAATCGCCTGCCATGATCCAGCCCTGCGCGGTACCGGCGTTGACGGCCTGCTGGCGCAAATGCTCATAGCCGCAAGCCGCCGGCTCGGAGCTGCTGGCAAAGGCCGTAACGGCGCGGGTCAGGTCCGGACCGGACTCAAACAGGAGACCGGCAGCCAGAAGGCCAAGCGCGGTGTTGAACCGCAGGCGGGTCAGGCGGGGGCGGGCGTGTCTCATGACATGGTCTCCAGTATGCGGGCCGGAACAGGCATGGGCGGCGGGGCAGGTATAGCCTGTTTCGGCGCGCCGGCGCGTCTGTCCAGATTGAAAGTGATATGGGCTTGCGAGGGAGGAGGCAGCGCGGCACGTACCGGCGCAGGCGCAGGGCTTGCCAGCTCTGCGGTGAGCGTATCGGGCAGGGTGCGCGCAGCCATGGGCCGCTCATGGGAGGCAAAGCTCGACTGGGTGCGGCGTATCTCCTCTGGCGAGGGATAGGAGTGCATGGTCTTGTCCCAGGTGATCGCCACGCCGGTAACCAGGTGGACGATCCAGCGCCGGTTGGCCCGCGCTGCGGCGAGAAAGCCGATATAGTTGGCAACCACCATGCGCACCGGCACCAGCACCATGTATTTGATCCCGTGTGTGGTGCCGGTGAAGATCAGCCGGTGGACCAGCCGGTTCACCAGGAACCAGAAATTGATCAGCACGATCGACCACACCCAGCTTTTCGGATCGATCAGCGGCGGCAGCCCGCCTGTTTCAGGAATAGTGGCAGAGATTAACCAGTACAGCGCCCACTGGACAGTGATGAAATAGGCCAGCATGCCCGTGGGCGCGGTCCAGATCGCCTTGCGGTCACGATAGAGAAAATAGCGGTGAACGAGCGGCCCGACCCATCCCAGCTGGCGCCAGCCCATATAGGAAATGCCCAGCATCCAGCGTGATTTCTGCCTTACCGACACCTTCATCTGGTCGGGGAAAAACTCGCGCGTGCACACCAGCTCGACGCGCGTGCGGCGCTTGCCTTTGGGCGTTGTCACGCGCACGCGGGCGAAATAGCGCACGAAGGCTGACTTGAACCCGGCCTCGTAGAGGCGGTGACCGATATCATAATCCTCGGTCAGGCTGTCGGTATTGAAAGGCAGGTTCTCGCGCTCGGCATTGAGCAGATCAATGACCCGGCGCGACAGCGCGGTTGCCACCCCGGCAGAGGGCACTTGCGCGGTCATGTGGGAGCGCACGACCAGATCCTTGGTATGCCACTCGGCGAACTCGTCCATGTAATGGCCCGCCACCAGCGCATTCCAGGCACGCGGCATGGACAGGACCGGCAATTGCACCATGTCGGCCCGGTCCAGCCACGCATTCATCACCTTGAAGGACAGGGGATGGATGACATCCTCGCTGTCATGCATGACGAACGCGTCATAGCGCCTGCCGGTCTGCGCCTCGCGCGCAATCGCGTTCTGGACGATCCAGTTCAGGCAATCGGCTTTCGAGGTCGGGCCGGGATGGCCGACATTGGCCCGGTAGACATTGCCATGACGGGCCACCAGCGCGTCGGCCTCGCGGATCGTGTCCGCATCGTTGGGGTAGACCCCGATAAAGATGTCATAGGCGGTGTAATCGAGCTCCTGAATGGTGTGGTCCACCATGCGGGCGATGACATCAGCCTCGTGCCAGGCCGGAATGAGTATGGCCAGGCGCTTTTCAGGCATGGCACGCAGTTTTTCCACCGAGGGGATGCGCCGGAAGGGCCGCAAGACGAGGTTCTGCGCCGTCAGCACCCAGTAATAGAGGTCCAGAAACGTGTCATCGATGGAAGAGACGAAGATCACCAGAGCGGCGTAGACCGTCGCCCAGGACAGCACCATCCAGTAGAGGCGCGCCGCTTCGCCCAGGCTTTCGCGGGTTGCCGGGTCGGCAAACCAGTCACCAAAGCCCCCGATCAGGCCCGCAGCCACCTCGATGAGAGAAAACCAGTCCATCCCCGCCCCGCTCGTCCCGCGCCCGGCACGTGCCAGGCAGCTCTAGGGGTAGGGGTGGAGTTTGCTGAAAATTAATCCTGATTAAGGCGATAAAAGGCCAACAAATACAGTCAGATCGCGTTCATCTCCGGTTCATCTTGGGGGTCCGGGCGCCGTTAACGCGTTGAAATTACGTAGCCCGGACCGGGCACCGGCGACAGGTCCGCTGAAAGCCGAGTGCCTCATTACCGCCGTTTTAGGCAAAGCCTGCCCGAAAGCGCCTGCACGGTTCGCAAGGCACGGCCGCGCGCCCGCAAGCGCGAGCGGGGGCCGGCTGAGCGGACACAAAGAAGAACGGGAAGAAATGGTGGAGCCGAGCGGGATCGAACCGCTGACCTCGTCATTGCGAACGACGCGCTCTCCCAACTGAGCTACGGCCCCACTTCTCGAAGAGGTCAGGGAGGTAGTGCCGGGCAGGCCGTCTTGTCAAGCAGCGGATGGAGCGGCTTTGAAAATCGCTAGCCGTCCGCTTGACGCCCGCCCCGCCGCATAGATAGTGCGAGGCAAATCGGGGGAGGCATGACGCGCATGGAAGCCTTGACGCATTCAATGTCCACGCACGGCTTCATGCCCCACGGCATGTGCTATCTGTGGGAACCCTCCATTTTGTGGACCCATGTGCTCTCCGACGCCGCCATCGCGCTGGCCTATTTCTCCATTCCCGCCGCGCTGGCCATTTTTTCGATACGCAGACCCGACCTGGTCTACCGCCCGGTCATGTGGCTGTTCGTGGCGTTCATCCTGCTATGCGGCACGACACATCTGTTCTCCATCTGGACGGTGTGGAACCCGCATTATCAGATTGAGGGACTGCTCAAGGCCATGACAGCAGCGGTGTCGCTGGCGACCGCCATCGCGCTATGGCCATTATTGCCACGTGCGCTGGCCCTGCCCTCCAATATCCAGCTGCAACGCTCCAATCAGGCCCTTCAGGCCGAGATCGGGCGCCGGGACGAGGCCGAGGCGCGCCTGATGGCGGTGACAGGCCAGCTTGAGCACCGTGTCATCCAGCGCACGCGCGATCTGGAACGCGCCAACGCGGCCCTGCGCCAGTTTGCCGCCGCCGCCGCCCATGATCTCCAGGCACCCTTGCGCCACATCCATATCTTCTCCCAGCTCATCGAACAGGAAGAAGCCGCCACCATGAGCGCGGACGGTCAAAAGCACCTGCTCAAGGTGCGCGAGGGCGCACAGCGCGCGCAGACCCTGATCGGCGTGCTTCAGGAATACGCGCAGCTGGTGAACCGGCTGCCGCAGGCCGAGACGGTGGAGCTGACGCGTATCCTTGCCAGCGTGAGCTCGTCACTGGATGACGAAATCGAAGCCAGCGGCGCGTCCCTGGATTTTGACGGCTTGCCCGCCGTGGAGGGCGATACCGTCCTTCTGACCCAACTTTTTCAAAATCTGGTTTCCAACGCGATAAAGTACCGCTCCGCCCTGGCACCGGTCATTACCGTACGCGGCAGGCAAGCCGATGACGGCATGATCGAAATTTCCATTGCAGACAATGGAATCGGGATCGATCCGGCTCACGCCCAGACCATTTTCCAGATGATGAAACGCCTCCATGACGACACCCGCTATCCCGGCATGGGAGTCGGTCTGGCCTTCTGCAAGGAGATCGTCGAGAGCCATGGCGGCGAAATTTGGCTGGACGAAACCCACCTTCACGGCGCACGCTTCTGCCTGACCCTGCCAGCACCCGGCTCTTCGCCCGCTGGCGGCGTTGCCCGGAAAGCCAGCGAGCCAGAGGGCTCGGGGGGAGAAAATGGCGAAAAGCATCCGTCTCCTGCTCGTCGAGGACGATGAGAGTGACGCGTTCCTGACCAAGCGTGCCTTTGCCGACATGAAAGGCACCAATCTCATGCATGTGCCGGGCGGACAGGCGGCGCTGGATGCGCTGCAATCGGGCCGGTTCGACATCATGCTGCTTGATCTGAACCTGCCGGGCCTCTCCGGCCACCAGGTCATCACGGCCTTGCGCGAACGCGAAGAGCCGGAGCTGGTGCCGATCATCGTGTTCACGTCGTCAAACCATCCCGGCGACGTCAACAGGGCCTATGAGGCCGGGGCCAGCGCCTATGTGCGCAAACCCGACAGCCTGGGCGGCTACCAGCAGGTGGCCGACGCGGTATGCCGCTTCTGGCGGGATCATGCCGAGATACCCGGCCGGCACTGACCACGCCGCACATGGCACGCTTGCGGGACACCCTTGCGTGACCGGGCTTTGCCCGTCTAGACAGTCGCCACCCCTTGCTACGCCACGGCGTGCGTCCAGACGGAGACAGCGATGACCTTTGGTCAGGCCCTGATTATCTATTTCATCATTCCGGTACTGAATATTCTGGTACTGCTCATCTTCGTGAACGTGGTGCTGAGCTGGCTCGTCGCCTTCAACGTGGTCAATCCGCAAAACCAGTTCGTCAACACGATCTGGCGGGTAACCAGCGCGCTGACCGAACCGGTCCTTGCACCGATCCGCCGCATCCTGCCGCCTCTGGGCGGGATTGACCTCTCGCCGCTGGTCCTGCTGCTCATCATCTTCTTCGTGCGCGAATGGGTGATTATGGGGCAGATATTCCCGGCTCTGGGCTAGCGTCCGTGATCACACCTGATTTCATCCGGCATCGCGAAGGGCTTGCCAGCCTGATTGACGGCAAGCTCGCCTCGGCAGCACTGGACGCGGCCGTCGCCTCGCAGGCCGCCAGCCTGACGGCCCGGATCGGGCGCAAGCCCTGCCTCGCCGTCGTACTGGTGGGCGATGATCCGGCCAGTCATGTCTATGTGCGCAACAAGGTGCGCCGCACTGAAGCGGCGGGCATGATCTCGCAGGAATTCCGCCGCCCCGATGACCTGCCCGAAGCTGAGCTGATCGCGCTGGTTAAGACGCTCAACGCCGATCCGGCGGTGGATGGTATCCTGGTGCAGATGCCGCTGCCGTCTCACATGGATGCCCGGCGCGTCGTGGAGACGATAGACCCGGCCAAGGATGTCGACGGCCTGACCGCCACCAGTGCGGGCCGGCTTATACTGGGCGCTGAGGGCTTGCGCCCCTGTACGCCATCGGGATGTGTATGGCTGGCAAGAAAGGCGCTCGGCGATCTGTCCGGCCTCCATACCGTGGTGATCGGACGCTCCATCCTGGTCGGCAAGCCGGCCGGCCTGCTCTTCCTTGAACAGAATTGCACGGTAACGCTCGCCCATTCGCGCACGCGCGACCTGCCGGGCGTGTGCCGGTCGGCCGACATTCTGGTCGCTGCCGTCGGCAGGGCGCAAATGGTACAGGCCGGCTGGATCAAGCCGGGCGCGTGTGTACTTGATGTCGGCATAAACCGCACCGATACCGGACTGGTTGGTGATGTCGCCTTTGAGGCGAGCGAGCGTGTTGCAGGCCATATCACGCCTGTTCCCGGCGGCATCGGCCCCATGACCATCGCTGTCCTGCTGGCCAATACGCTGAAAGCGGCCGCCGCCCGCACGGGCCAGTCAATCGACGATCCCCTCGCAGGATAGGACGCGTCTTTACGCTTTGCTAAGCGCACGGGACTAGCTTGAAAGCATGAACGCTGTTGCACAAACAACCCAGACCCTGCGCGTCCTGCATGTCGAGGATGATTTCGCCGACGCCATGTTGCTGCAGCAGGCTCTGTGCGATGCAGGCGGCTATGAGTTCGAGCTGGAAGTGGTGCGCACGCTGACCGATGCCAAGCGCAAGCTGGCCCGGCGCCAGTATGATCTCATCATTGTTGATCTGCGCCTGCCGGACTCAATAGATCCCGCCGACACGGTGCGCACGGCAGAAAAGATCGCGCGCGGCACGCCGGTTCTGGTGCTGACCGGCTCGGCGCGAGTGGATGCCGAAGCGCTGGGTCCGCACCTGACCATTCTGGACAAGAACGAGTTCTTCAACGGCAAGGACCGCACGGCGAGCTTCCGCCTGATGCGAAAAGTCCAGGACGCCGCCAACGACGCGCTGCATCTTTAAGGGCTTGCCAGCCCTTTCCGTGAGGCACCACCGCTCTAGCTCATCTCGCCATGAGCAATACGCTTGCATCCCTGCCTGAAAACTATCGCGCGCTGGTCATTGGCGCGTCCGGCGGCATTGGCGGCGCGTTTGTACGCCATCTGGCTGCCGATCCGCGCTGCGGCGAGGTTCACGCCCTGTCGCGCTCGGGCGAAGTGCCGGACAGCCCAAAGGTCCGCCCCGGATCAATCGATCTGGAAGACCCGGCCAGCATCAGGCGCGCGCTGGCACCTGTGAGCGACGACGGCCCGGTGCATCTGGTGATCACCGCCAGCGGTATATTGCACGGCGAGGATTTCGGCCCGGAAAAGACCTGGCGTCATCTCGATGCAGACAGCATGGCCAGGCTGTTCGCCGTCAATACCACTGGTCCGGCACTTGTGGCCGCCGCGCTGCTTGACGCCCTGCCGCGCGAGGGCAAATCGGTCTTTGCCGCCCTCTCGGCGCGCGTCGGCTCGATATCGGACAACCGGCTGGGTGGCTGGCACGCCTACCGAGCATCCAAGGCCGCGCTGAACCAGATCATCCGCACACTCTCCATCGAACTGGCCCGCAAGCGGCGCGAAGCGCTCATCGTCGGCCTGCATCCCGGCACGGTGGAGACGGCCCTCTCCGAGCCCTTCCGGGGCAATGTCCCAGAGGGAAAGCTCTTCACGCCGGAATACAGCGCTGGCCGCCTGCTGGCGGTCATCGACACGCTGACCCCTGAACACTCCGGACGCTGCTTTGACTTTGCAGGCGATGAGGTGATGCCCTAGGGCGACTCTAATACAGAAACCAACTCGTGGTTAACGTGTATCAATATTGTTTGATTCCAAAGGTTGTATTTTGTAGGGTGTAATATTGAGGGGCTGCGCAGCGTTGTGAGGCTGGCTTGCGCACTACACCATTATCCATGGCGGTTACCGCTTTAGCTGTGGGTCTGTTGCTGGCAGCTTTTGTGGCTCTGGCATGGCTGTCATATACGCCTGCATCCTTGCAGAGTCAGCCAGAGCCCGGTCTTGAGCGTTATGCGCTGATCATCGGCGCGGCGCAGTATCGCAGCCTGCCATCCCGCTCAGACTATGCGCGCCAGGCCAGGGCCATGGCACGTCATGCCGAGCAGTCGGGCTATGCCCTGATCAGTGGCGGGCCGGTGCTCAATCCCACCGAGTACGAGTTGCGCCGTGCGATCGATATTCTGGGCAGGCTGACAGAAGGCGGGGCGGAGGCATTCATCTACTTTGCTGGCCACGCCATCCCCGGACAGGATACGATCTTCCTTCTGTCCACCGATTCCGAGCCACCGCCGCTGGTGCTCTATGCCGAGGGCGGCATGCGCCTTGAGGAAGCCTGGAGCCATCCCATTGGCAGCGGGCCGTCCAGCACGGTCATCGTCATCGAGACCGAGGGTGTGGGCGGACTGTTCAGCGGCGGGATATCGGCCTTCGGCACCGGATTTGACACGCTTGAAGTCCCAGACAGCGTCACAGTGGCGATCAGTGACCGGGGCGGGCCGGTGACGGTCGAGGGCAATGCGTTCCACCGTGTCAGCCCCGCCCGGCCGCGCCTGATCTTCGAGGCCCGTGACCGCGAGGATGTCCGCCCAGCCTTCTTCACGCCCTCGCTGGTGGAGCTGCGCCTGCTGGAGGAAGCCGACCTGACGGCGGCCCTCGAACTGGCAAGCCTGCACGTGCACGAATACACATCCGGACAGCTCAGCCCGGTAATTTTTGACCGCAGCTTGCTGGATGTCGCCCCGCCAGCCCGCAGCGAACCGCCGGCGATCGTGCTGGCCGAAACCGAACTCCTCATAGACGAGGCTCCACCCCCCGACCTGCCCGGCAGTGCCAGCGTCACCGCTGATCTCGTCTTGCATGACACCACTGACATCATCTTGCCGGCCGCGCGCTCCGAGAGTCAGGCCGGCCAGTCCGTCATCGAGTTGATACAGATGTTCGAGGCGTTCCGCGGTGAGACCTATCTGGACGCTGCGGGCATTCCCACCATCGGGTACGGCCATACCGGCCGCGAGGCACGCACAGGCAATGTGATCACCCATGGACGCGCGGTCGAACTGCTCATGGAGGATATCGACATCGCGGCGGCGGCGGTTGACGCAGCCGTCACCCGGCCCCTGACCGATAATCAGCGCAACGCCCTGATATCGCTTGTATTCAACATAGGCGGCCAGGCGTTCCGCAATTCCACACTTCTGCGCCTGATCAATAGCGATATCCATTCGGTCAGCGCCGCCCAGTTTCTGCGCTGGGTGCATGCGCGCGTGCCCGGCAGCGGGATGCGGGCCTTACGCGGACTGGAAAGCCGCCGCCAGCTGGAAGCCTTCCTTTTCCTCGTCGAGGAGGACAGCGTTACCGCGCGCGAGCTGATCATCTCGTTCGAGCCCTTCCGCGCCAGCGCCACACGCGTGCGCAACTGTTCCGTCATCGGATATGGCCGCGCGCTCCGGCCCTGCGAAGAGGAGTTCGACACTCAGATCAGCCAGGTGGAAGCGCTGCAGTATCTGCGCCGGGAGCTCGTGCAGATAGAGAGCGAGCTGCGCGCCCTTGTCGGCGTTCCGGTATCGCAGGCGCAGATGGCGGCTCTGGTATCCTTCGTACATCAGAACGGGCTGGAAGCCTTTGAGCGCTCGCGCATCCTCGCGCGGCTCAATCAGGGCGACTATACCGGCGCGGCCAATGCGCTGCGCCTGCATAACGCCTTTACTGGCGCCCCGGCCATGCAGGTCGGTCAGAGCCAGATCGAGCGGCGCGCCGCCGAAGCCGCACTCTTCTTCGCCCATGGCGGGGATTATGTGGTCATGCCAGGGGAGGCCGCATCCTGACCCGCATGTTGATGATATTTCTCGCCCTTGGCCTGACCGGTCTGGTCTTCCTGACCGAGAGCTGGACACCGCTCGGCTTCGCTCACGGGCTTCTCTATCTCGTTCCCCTCATCCTGTTACGCCATGAGCCTCTGGCCCTGCAGGCTGGCATGGCCGTGCTGGTCACGATAATGATCGTGATCGGCTATCTGGCTTCACCGCCCGGTTTCCGGGAAGACTATGTCCTGCTCAACCGGGCGCTGTCCGTGCTGGCGGCTTGGGCGATGGTAATCATCCAGGCCGACGGACGGGCGGCGGCACTGGTCAACTCACCGCCCGGTCGCGGCCCTGCCAGTAAGGCTCGCGGAGAACGCGTTTGAGGATTTTGCCCGTGGGATTGCGCGGCAAAGCTTCGATGAAGTCGACCGTTTTGGGCACCTTGTAGGCCGCGATGCGCTCCCGTGCGTGCGCGATCAGCGCTTCGGGCGTCACATCCGATCCCGGCGCCTTCACCACCACGGCCTTCACCGCCTCGCCCCAGCGCTCGTCCGGCACGCCGATCACGGCCACATCCGCCACGCCCGGATGGGAGAAGAGCGCGTTTTCCACCTCTGCCGGGTAGATATTCTCGCCGCCGGAAATGATCATGTCCTTCACCCGGTCATGGATGAAGAGATAGCCATCGGCATCGAGATATCCGGCATCGCCCGATTTGAACCAGCCATCTGCATTGATCGCCTCTGCCGTGGCATCAGGCCGGTTCCAGTAGCCTGTCATCAGGCTGGTGCCGCGTATCCACACCTCACCCACCTCGCCTTGCGCGACCGGCTGGCCGTCCTCGCCCGCGACGCGGATCTCGATACCGGCATTGGGCTTGCCGGCGGCGCGCAGCTTGCCGCGCGCAGGATCATGGTCGGCCGGCGGCAGGTGCACCGCCGCCCCATTGGTCTCGGTCAGGCCATAGAACTGGATAAAGCCGCAATCGAAAATCTTCACTGCTTTCAGCAGCAATTCCTCCGCAATCGGCGAGGCACCATAGGCGACAAGCCTGAGCGAGGAGAAATCACGCGGTTTCGCCGCGCTCGCCTGCACCAGGAACAGAATCACCGCCGGCACGAAGAAGCTGGTCTGGACCTTGTGCTGCTCGATGAGATCAAGGATCGCGACCGGGTCCACTTCCTTGACGATGATGTTCGTCGCCGCCTGATAGAAGCCCAGCAGTGCCCAGTTCGTGCCCGCCACGTGGAAATAGGGCATGGCGATGAGGTTCGGGTCGCCCGGCTCCCAGCGCACAAACCCGTCATGCAGACCCTGCTCGAAGAGCGAGAGATAGGCCCCGTGCGAGAGCACCACACCCTTGGGATGGCCCGTCGTGCCGGAGGTGTAGAGCTGTAGCACGTCCTCTTTCGGGTCGGTCTTCAGCATCGGATCGGTGTCGGACTGCCCGTCCCGCCAGCCCGTATAGCCTTTCCATCTGGCATGCCCGCCATCAAGCGCGATCACCGTGCGCAGCGAAGGCAAAGCGGGCAGAAGGCTCTCCACCAGCGGATAGTATTCGGCATCGACAAAGAGCGTGGTGACGCCGGCATCCTTCAGGATGAAGAGGATTTCCGGGGCCGCCAGCCGCCAGTTCACGCCGGTCAGCACGCAGCGCGCCTTGGCCGCCCCAAACAGAAGCTCGGCGAAAGAATCGCTATTCTTGCCAAGATGGCCAATGCGCGTGCCGGGCTTTGCTTCCAGCGCGATCAGCCCGTTGGCGACCCGGCTGGCATGGCCATCCAGCGCAGCATAGCTCGTGGTGCGATCCTGGAATATCTGCGCCGCTACTGCGCCGTTCACGCGCGCCTGCTGGCGCACGATATCGGCCATGGATACGAGCTTGCCCGCATCGATCATTCGCGTCTCCTCCCTCATTGCGCGCGGGAGCTTTGCCCCTAACGCCCCGGCCACTGACGGGCCTTTTATGCACGCGATGATAGGGGAAGACGCGCGAAGGGGAAGGGGGTGGGTGGATGCTTGCCTTGACCGAAACACCACCCGATCCTAGTGGCCCAAGCCAAACAGCAAATTACCAAGCTTTAGAAGCGTGACTAAACCCGCTTTTTATAAGCAAGTCGTAAAATGACTTGCCTTTCTTCTGAATTTTATACTTCCCATCAGAAAAAGTTATTAAATCGTTTACCATAAGAAAATTCAACCATTGGTTCACGTTGGAAAAGGTAAGGCCCCCAGCAAGCTTCTGATGTTTGTGGAAGAGTTGCATAAGATCTTGTTCTGATCTCGGCGCTTCAACCAATAAGCTAATCGCTTCAATTTGAGTGCCAAAAATAAGCCTAAAAATATACTCACTAAATGCTCTACGGTTTGCGCTTGCAATGGCCTGAACCATGACATCATCATCTGGGCAGTTATTTTCTTTCCACGCCTTCACCTCATCAGTCCAAGGCTCAAGCCCTTTTTCAACCAACAGGTTTCCGCCGGTTGAACTTAGAGGGCTGACACCGACAGCACCCTTAGGATTTTGTGGGTTTAATTCGACACCATTAAACCCGGCTTTTTTAATACGCGATAGCAAATCTATTATTTCTGTTCGAAATATGACGACTAAAAAAGCAATGAGTGCTGGCCACATCGCCGCCACTATAATATCCGAGATTATTTGCAATATGGCCATTAGAATTAAGCTTCCGAATTTTATGCAAATTAAAACCCTTGCCGACGGGCAAGTACATGGAATTTACTGATTCTCTTATTATGAAGCAATGGTGCCGCTTGCGTGACTCGAACACGCGACCTACGCATTACGAATGCGTTGCTCTACCAGCTGAGCTAAAGCGGCTTTGCCACGTCGTTTAACGGGCGGGTGCGGGGGCGAGGCGGACGGCCCCTTCCCGGCGGCGCGCAAACTATCCGCGAACGCGTGTCTTCGCAAGCGCGCTTGTGCGTGTGGTGGTGGCGGCGCGGTTTCGGGGCGCGCAGCCGCAGCCTGACATGCGTCTACCCATCAACCGGGTTCCCGGGCTTGCCTGTCCCCGTGAAAACGGGGAACCCGGGATCCAGTCTTTCTCCCGCCTCAACTGGCAAAGTGCGGCGCTCCTGGACTCTGGGTCCCCGCTCGGGGGCGGGGACCCCGGCGGAAAGGCCAGAGCACCCCCTGCAATACCAGATACCAACACCCCAACCTCGTCATCCCCGCGCAGACGGGGATCCAGAGATCGTAGAGCGAGGACAGTGCCAAGTGGCTCTGGGTTCCCGCCTGCGCGGGAACGACGAAAGGTAAGACGGTCTGGCTCTCCGGCGCGCAGCGCCGCAAGCGCGACCGCGCGCCCGCGACTTTTCGCGGAACACCGCAACGCGGACGCGTTGCGAAAACTAAAGACGTTCCCGTATCGCCTCCACAACCGGCTTGGCCAGTGCGTCGAAAAACGCTTCCAGATGGTCGGCCGGGCGGGCCGCCGCCGCGTCATTGCCGATGATGATATCGGCGCAATCGGCATTGGGGTGCGTCCATTCATGGTGCATGGGACGGACCGTGCCCAAATACTGGCCAACGACCGACTGGGCGGTGCGTCCGCGCTCGTTCACATCGCGCAGCAGGCGCCGGGCGAGGCGGATATCGTCGGGCGCATCGACATAGACGCGGATATCAAACAGCTCTTTGAGCCGCGCATCGCAGAAGAGGTGAATGCCCTCCACGAAGATGATGTCACACGGCGCGATGCGGCGCGTATCGGCGCGCCGGCGATGGATGGTGAAATCATAGATCGGCGCATCCACGCTCTCGCCGCGCCGCAGCGCGTCCAGATGATCGGCCAGAAGCGCATGGTCGCGAGAGGCCGGATGATCGAAATTGAAGCGGGCCGCATCAAAGTCCGGCGAGGCACCGTGATCGCCATAATAATCATCTTCGGCCATGACGAGCGCGCTCAGGGGCGCAATGGCGCGGGCGGCGGCGCGCGCAATCTCGGTCTTGCCGGAGGCTGATCCCCCGCTTACCCCCACGATCAGCCGTGCCATACGCTAGCCCTTTAGCCCTTGCCGTCTTCGTCATCGACGCCCGGATCATCGGGCGCAAAGCGCGGACCCGCAGCCGGGGTTTCCTCGCGCTGTCTCGTTTCCCGGTCTGGTAAAGGCGCAGGGGCGATGATGACAGGCCCAGACTCAGTAGAGGGGTCAGTGGCAGGCGGTTCTTTTGCAGCAGGCTTTGGGGCCTCAAGGAGAACCCGGTCCGGGATGGCCTCGGCGATCATCTCAAAGCGCTCATGGCGCGGATGGATCAGCCGCTCCTCATCGCCCCAGGCATAGACCAGGCGCTGCCAGTCGCTCTCGGCAAAATTGAAGGCTTCACCGTCGCCATCAATGTCCGACCAGTCCGGCTCGCCCGGCGCATGGGCGGCGCGGGCGAGATAGCGCTGGGCGGCGTCCTCATCGCCTTCAAGGCGGGTCAGGCGAGCTGCCAGCGTACACACACGCGCCGATAGCGGCGTTTCGGCCAGCAGCGGCGTGATGGCACTGCGCGCAGCCTCGATATTGCGCTGCTGCAGGGCGATGCCGGTGAGCAGCAGGCGCGATTCCCGGTTATCGGGATTGAACTCGGCGAGCGCACGCAGGCGGGCGGCTTTCTTCGTTGCCGTGTCGGACTTGCGAAGCTCGCCATAGACGCGCGCAATCGCCGGGTGGGGGCGCAGCCGCCAGGCGGTTTCAAGTATGTCAGCCGCCTTGCGGTGGCGGCGGCGCGAAGGCAGGAGATCGCCTGCCAGCACGGCGGCGGGCGCAAAGCCGGGCGAAGCGAGCGCCGCCTTCTCGGCCAGCTCTGCGGCCTTTTCTGCGTCGCTCTGGCGGGTCTGGCGCGCCTTGACGGTCAGGATGACGGCACGGCGGCGCGCGGCGCTGTCCGGCGCGATATGGCGGCGCTTCTCGCCCTCGGAGAGGGTTTCCAGCGCCTCATCCCAGCGCGCGGCCGCCACTTGCGCGTTAAACAGGCTGTCAAACGCCCAGCGGGCCGTGCGCGCTTCCGCAAAGGCCTTGCCCGCATGATTGATTACATTGCCGGTCTCGCCTTGCGTTTCGGCCAGCACGGAGAGACCCCGGTGCGCGACAAGGCGGGTCTTGGGGTCTTCCAGCAGGGCCTCGTAATGCCCGCGCGCCGCCAAGAGGTTGCCCGCCGCCTCTGCGGCTCTGGCAGCCAGCAGGCGTGACAAGGCCGGCCGCTCCAGCAGGGCATCGGCGCGTGCGGCCTGCCGCACGGCCAACTCGCCTTCGCCTGCAGCAGCGGCGATCAGCGCGCGTTCGAGCGCATCCACCCCCTGCTCGCGGCGGCGGCGCTGGCGCAGCTTGCGCCAGGCATCGGGCGCGCCCCACATCTTGGCGATCAGCCACCACAATACGGTCAGCAGGAAGGCCGCAACGATCAGCACACCCATGAAGAGCGCAAAGCTGGTCTCGGCCTGCCAGCCAAGAAATTCAAAGCTGGCCGTACCGGGATTGAGGGTCAGCCAGACGGCAAGGATCGCCGTGACGACGCACAAGGCAACGGTGAGGATAAGGCGGATCATGGCGTGCTCCTGCCCGGGGTGGCGTCGCTGCTGAGCGCATTGCGCAGTGTGATGAGACCGGCCTCGATTTCAAGGCGGGCGCGGGCGCGAACCAGCCAGTCAGAGGCCGCTTCAGCTGCCGGGCCTTCCAACCGCCCTGCCGCTTCCACCGCGCCGGAAAGATCGCCGCGCGCAAGGCGGCTTTCAGCCTGACCCACCAGAGCCAGCGCGCTATCGGGGCTGGTATCGGCGGGACGGATTTCAAACAGGCCCAGAAAGCGCCGCGTCTCGCCAGAGGCGGAACGTATGGCCGCTGCGGGGAAGCTCTCTGCCAGCTCATCGGCTGATGGCACACCCCGGCGCGCATGGGGCTGCAGGGCGGCAAGGCCCGGCGCGTTTGGCCACAGCCGGGCCATGTTGGCGCGCTCGGCCTCAAAACTCTCTGAGCCTTGCGCCGCTTCGCGCAAAGCCGTGAAGGCCAGAATGCGCGCCGCCGACCGCTCGACGGCCTCGGCCTCGCCGCCAGCGCTGGCTTCGGCCTCGCTCAGACGGGCTTCGAGCGCATCAAGGCGGGCCGAAAGCCTTTCCCCCGCCTCCTCTATCGCTTCGGATGTGGTGCGCGACAGCTGGCGGTAGGCTTCGCTCTGCCGGTCTTCAGCCG
The DNA here is from genome assembly GCF_041429775.1 of Glycocaulis abyssi. Classification (NCBI taxonomy): domain Bacteria; kingdom Pseudomonadati; phylum Pseudomonadota; class Alphaproteobacteria; order Maricaulales; family Maricaulaceae; genus Glycocaulis; species Glycocaulis abyssi. The sequence continues at coordinate 2,228,840 of NZ_CP163421.1, forward strand.
CCGCAAGCTCTGTATCCATGCGGCCATCCTGAGCGGACAGCCGGGCCTCCAGCGTCCTCAGCGCTTCTTCCAGCGGGGCGAGATCAGCCGCTCCGCCGCCAGCCACAGGCCGGTTTTCAATGGCGCTGCGCAGGACATCGATCTCGGCCCGAAGCCCCCCTTCGCGTTCATCCAGCAGGGCTTCCAGCGCGGCCTCATCAAGGCTCGCGCCTGTCTCACCCGCCGGGCGGGCCTCCACCGCCTCCACACGTTCTTCCAGCGCGCGTATCTCGCTGTCGAATGTGCGCAAGGCTTCGGTGGGCACCATTTCGGTCATGGGCCGGTCTTCTGCCGCGTTCAGGCGCGCGTCCAGCCCTGCCAGCTGGCTTTCCAGACGGGCGATCTCTGCGCTGGCATCTGCCGGTTCGCCCTCCTGGTTCAGGCCAGCTGCAAACCAGCCCGCTACCCCGCCAACCCCGCCTGCCAGCACCAGCGCCAGTACAAAACCGGCAAAACGCATCACCGCCTTGCCGCCGCCGGAGCGCTTTTCAGGCTTTGCCGGTTCAAATTCGGCATCGATCGGCT